>JAPNUJ010000016.1:6426-40043 GCA_026627155.1 Bacillota bacterium
AACCGTAAAAACCGCCCGTTCGGCGGGATCGCTGGCATGTTCGAAAACGTTGTTTGCGACGTGCACGAACGTGTCCAACCCTACGATGTCGAGAGTGCGAAACGTCGCACTTTTGGGACGACCGAGCACCGGACCCGTGAGTACGTCCACTTCATCAATGCCAAAGGAGGTCTTGCGCATCTCTTCGAGTGTGACCAAGAGTCCAAACGTCCCGATCCGGTTGGCGATAAAGTTCGGGGTGTCGTGAGCCACTACCACCCCTTTTCCCAACGTCTCCTCACCGAAACGAATCATGTGACGGGTGACTTCTGGATCGGTTTCCTCCGTTGGGATGATCTCCAACAGTTTCATATACCGGGGAGGATTGAAGAAGTGAGTGCCTAAAAAGTGTTTGGCAAAATCCTGGCTGCGTCCTTCCACCATCGCTCCGATGGAGACCCCTGAAGTATTCGAACTGACGACGCTGCCGGCTCGACGAACCTCATCGACGCGGGCAAACACCTGCCGTTTCACAGCGAGGTTCTCGACAACCACTTCAATGATCCAGTCGCACTCGGAAAGTCGCGCAAAATCGTCCTCAAAATTGCCGGTTGAAATCAAGTCGGCCACACCCGGCGCATACAGTGGCGCTGGCTTCGCCTTCAACAGATTAGCCTTCCCAGCGTCAGCCAAACGATTGCGAACTACACGATCTGACAGCGAAAGCCCTTTCTTTTGTTCGTCAGGACTGAGTGCCGTAGGGACCACGTCCAACAAGAGACTGGGAATGCCCGCGCCAGCCAGATGGCCAGCGATGGCCGCCCCCATCACACCCGCTCCAAGGACCGCAACGCGTCGAATCGACAGCATAGATCACCCTCCTCACTTCATACATCCATGATACCAGACCAGGCTGCGTTTGAATACAGATTTTCGACTGATTGGTCAATTTTCTTCTTGCGACGCTCCCGGGACAACTGCGCCCCCCTGTGCCAACGAGGCGACCACGGCAAAACGGCGACGGCCGGTGACAGGGGGAAGATCAAGTCCCCCTGTCACCGGCCGTCGCGTCTCCCGCATGCCGAAAATCGTCATCTGGCGTGCTCAATGGTCGTGCGTTCCCGTCAGTGAACTGACACCGTCTGACGATACGCACGCTGCAAACGCCGTACGAAACTGTCATCCGCCAGTGCAGCTTGGCCGACGAACTGACCATCGATCTCGACGACTGGAGCGATCTCCGTGACCGTACTCATGGTGAAGACCTCATCCGCTGCCATCAGCGACTCCGGAGTAAAACGCGTTTCCGAGACACGCAACCCGATTTGACCAGCGAGCGACAGAACCACTTGGCGCGTGATTCCGTGCAGGATGTGTTCATCTGCAGGGTGCGTGTGAAGAACCCCCCCACTGATGAACCCCACATTGCTACTCGTGCCTTCGGTCACCCACCCGTCGCGGACAAAAATCGCATCGTTCACGCCTGCATCGAGCGCCTTTTGCTTGGTCAGGATGTTCGGAAGCAAATTCAAGGACTTGATATAGCACCACTGCCAGCGAATATCCGGTGCCAGAATCATACGCTGCCCACGTTCCCGGATCCCCTGGAACTTCGCGTCATCGATCGGGCGCACAGTCATGGTCAAGTGGCTTGGTACAGCGGGGAAGGGGTGGTCCCGCTTGACGATGCCTCGGGATAACTGAAAGTACACTTGCGCTTCAGAAAAACCCGAACGTTCAATCGCATCGTCGATCAGTTGCGCGAGTTCTCCGCGCGTGCGCTCTTGCGCCAGGGAAATCGCCGCCGCGCTCCGCTCGAATCGATCAAGGTGCGCTTCGATCAGATGAGGACGACGACCGTAGACGCGAATCACCTCATAGATTCCATCGCCGAACTGATGAGCCCGTTCGTCAATCGGTATGACGGGCTCATCCAAAGCCACGAATCGGCCCCGCGCGTAGCCGATTCCATCTGCCGATTGGGTTGCCCCCTTCTCGTTCTGTGTAGCGACCGCACCCGCTCCGGCCCCTTTTTGCTCTGTCTCTATTGGCATTTTGCCTCCACCACTCCTTCTTGCTATGATACTTTGTATCATCGCATGAAACGAGGTGAGTGAAAAGAGTGGATTGCATCTTTTGCAAAATCGTCGCTGGGACAATCCCGGCGAAAAAGGTCTTTGAGTCAGACCAAGTCCTTGCGTTTGAAGACATCGCCAAGGTTGCCCCTGTTCACGTCTTGGTGATACCTAAGCGGCACATCGAGTCCGTTCTCGATCTGTCACCGCAAGACGCCGAGTTGTTGGCCGCGTTGCAGACGGGCATCACGTCGGTAGCGCAACAAACCGGCGTGGCAGGCACCGGATTTCGCGTGGTCAGCAACTGCGGGGCATCGGCCGGACAGTCCGTGTTCCACCTCCATTACCACGTGATCGGCGGACGTGAGCTGGCCCTGAGTCTTGGGTAACACAGGGTCTATGGGCCGCTCTGGACATCGATCTGCCCGGATAATCCCGCTTCCGGACTTCCGCCTGTATCTGAGAAGAACGGATACAGGCCCGTCTTGTCGGGTTGAAACCCTACGCTTGTCGTCGCCCCCGGTTGCAAGTTTTGCGTGTAGATATAGAACGCAGGTAACACAAAGTTATGCACGTGTGCCCCTTTGTTGACGATGACGATCTTGACGTCCTGGTCTACTCTGGCCTTGATGCGAGTTGGTTGAAACCCACGATCATCCACCACGATCCGATAGCTCGCCACGGCGGTAGGCCCTGTGACCGCGCGCGCCGTGTCGGACCAGCCGCTCGTTGCCAGAGCCACGAGGGCACATAGGGTAAGCCCACGCCTTTGCGCCATCACCACGCCTTGACGCCCACTTTGTTGATGCGCCTTGTGCACTGCGCGACGCCCCTCTCTGGACATGATCACCTTGTCCAGTATCGTCATGGAGATCGGCCGTTATCCGGGGCTCTAGAGCCCCGATCACACACCGCTCAGAACCATCATGAGCAACGTGGCTACAAGTGTCCCTACCGCCGCCCCCACCAAAACATCGCTGACGTAGTGAAGCCCAGCCATCACACGCGCCGTAGCGAGAAGTACTGCGAGACAGAGGGATAAAACAGCAAGAGATGGGATCCACCACGCCAAGGAGACAGCCAAAGCAAAGGCTCCCCCTGCATGGTTTGACGGAAACGAAGGATCCCGCGCGCTCTTTGGAATGATCGGTGCAACCCCCCACCGGACAAAAGGGCGCTGGCGTCCAACGCGCAATGCGATGGCGTCGATCGCCACCTTCGTCAGTAAAGCAGCCGTCACGGCTCCGCCAATGCCAGTCAGTGCGGCTCCAACCAAGGGCCTGGCCGAGGCGATGCAGAAGGTCAACCACGCGCCCATCTCCAGAAAGAAGACATGAGGGCCATAGGTGCCGATGGCTCGCACGAATGCCTTCACCCACTTGCGGGATCGCGTCGCCTGAAACGCAAACCGCCCGAACCCTTGATCCCACTCCATGAGACGTTGCCATGCCAACTGTACGCTACGGTTCAAGAAAAACGCCCTCCCGCGCCATCATAGCACGCGGATCATCCCCCTCCATAGCCCGAGGTGGATCCGTAGCCGCCACCATTGCTTCCACCGTTGCCGCCTGTCCCATAGGCCGAATCCCCGCTTCCATCACTGCCCCCTGCCACGTCGGACCCACGGGCAAACTGTGTCGTCTCATCGGCGTCTATACTTTGCCCAAAGGGGTAGGCCCCGGTCAACTCGACGTCTCCCTCATGATTGACCGAGAAGCCATGGTAGGAAAAGTTCGCACTCCCCACAAACACGTACCGCCCGCCATCGATGGCCACGATCTTGGCATGCAAATACTCTCCGGCATACGGCGCATAGTAGCGAACCTGAACGCCCTCCGCCTGCAATCGGCGAGCTGTTTTGTGATTATAAGGTTGGACAGGATCCAACAACACGTGCACGACGACCCCTCGGCTCACTGCAGCGCCCAGGGCGGTGATCAAATCCTGGCTGGTAAACGCAAACGCCTCGATGTCGATCGCACTTCGTGCGTCGCTGACTGCCGCCAGGAGTGCTGGCTCGATACCGGTGTCGTAGACCAAGGGCGGTCCGAACTGGAGCGCGGGTCGATCGTCCCCGTCTGCTCGAGCGTAGTCCTGCTCAAACAACCCTTCAAACGAATCGTTGGCCCGCGACATGTACACGGCGGCATCATGGTTCTGCCAACTATATTCGCCAAAGTTCATGCCTCCAAGCAGGGCATGCATGCCGGATCCGTCCTCCGTCACCAGAGACTTGATGTGTGATATCCCGCCGGAGATGACCAAAGTTCGCACCTTGATATGGTGGGAGCGCAGAAAAGGCAATCCAGTGGCCAGCGTGTGTGGCTCTGTCGCGTCCACCACCACCTCGACGTCAACACCGCGCGCCGCTGCGCGGGAGAGGGCGTCAAGAATGTCCGCGTCGGCCAGCTCGTACATCGTGAGATGACAAAAGCCACGACTTCTGTTGATCATGGCCAACGCCTCTGGTTTGATCTCCGCCCCCCAGAGCAGTGTGTCCCCTTGCCACTGCACCGCAGGGGGTACTCCTGAATCACCTGGGACGCGAACACCTCCAAAGGAGACGTCGCAACCCGCCAAAAACGGCGTGATCGCCACCGCCAAGAGCACCAGTGCCGTCCCCACGACGTCCAGGCGTCCCCCTCCGTTCCTCAAACGACTTGCCCCGCACCCCAGACGGCCAATCCTCCGCGAATCCCTTTTACGTCTCACGTTCACGTCACACCTCTCCTGCGTTCTTACAGAGACTGTTAGTGAACGACATCGACTTTCCTGTTTTCAGCCACGAAAGAAAGACATTACTTTGGAGACCGGCCCCGTCGCAAAAAAAGACGACGGGGCCGCAATCCGGCCTTCCCCGTCGTCACTGACGTCCAGACACGCCATCCACCGCCACGCCTGCAATCGCAGAGGCGGCTGACCACGTCTCTCCCGCAAACTGCTAGACCTGCGCCACAGGCGACCAAAGCGACTTTAGATCCCCGTCAAACGTCGGCATCGACCAAAGCGCTCGCGAGGAGAACCAGGTCCCTTCCGTTCGCAGCATGTTCCAATCCCCCATCGCAAATCCCGCGCCCATCACGATGGGCGAATGCGAGTCCCAGTTGCTCTGCACGTTTTGGCCGAAAAACTGACCCGCAGCATTGGTCACCGACGCCGTCGTGATCTGGCCGACCTGAACATACGAAGCCATTTAGGGGCCCTCCCAGCTCGGTGAAAAGTCATCTTTTACATCCGAGTCAATGATCGGTTGCATAATCACGGATGGTGTCACAGTCATCGTCGCCATGGGCATGTTGACGCTCCAGTTGCCCATGGTATATCCGGCACCAAACTGAAGCGGCGAATGAGAATCCCAAGCATTTTGAACGTTCTGGCCATAGAAAAAGCCCACGTCGTTGGTCATGGCCGCGATCGAAAACGCGCCGACACTCACAAAAGCCGCCACATCGTCCCCCCCTAACCGCTCTGCTGACTGCAGTGTATGCCAGACGGCCTCAGGGAGTGTGCCGACGCAGAGCCCGCACTGTGGCATCGCCGAAGGCACGCGCCTGCGCCACGAAGGTCAAGCGATTGAAGACACCGTTATACATTCGGACCGCAACCAGCGAGAGTGCAGGCACAACCAGGCACAGACAGCCGGATTGCCCTACCATCTGCGCGCTGTTCGGGGGCACCAATGACCCGATTTCGCCGCCCCGGCCCCCGGCTTGTTGCATCCACCAGAAGAACCCTTGCCGCGGCAAGCGCCGATCGAGCGATGCCGGAGTCTGAACGGCGACGGACATCGCCAGTGCGTCCCGCAACCCCGCGTCAAGCCTCCATCCCGGCTGAGGAAGGGTCGGATCCAGGGCGCACAGATGCAAGTGTCCCCATGCACAGAGCTCCCGCGCGCTCATGTACAGGTTGCGCCCCGCCCCGTCTGCGACACCGAGGACGAAGGGCATCGATCGCCCAAACAAGTTGGCGTCCGGCACCAGGGTCGGCTTCGCCGCGGTTTCAAACCCGGTCTCCCCAAATCCGAATGGCCTCAACACCAGTTTGTCGAGGTGGTCGGCGACCGTTTCTCCTGTCAGTTTCTCGATCATGCGGCAAAGTAGCGTCACGCCCGCATTGTTGTAGTGCCACCGCTCGCCCGCCGCGTGGCGTCTGGAAACACCGTTGGCAGTCTCTTCGAGACCGTGCGTATGCGTGACGAGGTGGCGAAGGCTCGTTAGGGCGAGTGTCTGGCGATCAACGCCATCAAAATAGTCGCGGACCGGCTCATCGAGTCCCGGCAGTCCACCCTTATGCACAAGGGACGCCGCAACCAAACCAATGAATGACTTGCGCACAGAGTAGACGTTGAACCGCGATCTCCCATCCGTGGCTGTGGCCTCGAGCCCACCCGGCCCGCCGTACCACTCGGCAACGACTTGTCCTCGCACCATGACAAACAGCGCCGCCGCCGTCGGCGTGCTGCACCGCATGCCCGCCTGCACCTCCCGCACCATCGCCGCTTCGTCGAAGCTGCCACCATCACCGCGCTCGCTTCTTTCAAACCACTCACCCAGTGTCTGCGACGCAACGTCACCTCCTTGACCCACGCCTTGTTTCGACTCATGCTCATCCATCCAGTGTGCGAATCATGAGACCGCGCACCCGATTCCAGGCCATCCCGATCTCGATGGAACGCGGCAGCGCGTAGAAGCCGGAACAACCTGCGAAGGGACTGATCGCGGCGAACCCCTGTTCCGCCACGATGCTGACCAGATCGTCGGCGATCTGCGCCAGTGAGGTCTGACCGTCCACACGATGCAGTAGTCCATATCGGATCAAGGCGGCCACCGCGCGCGCCTGGCTCTCATCAATCAGTTGTTCGAGCGCGCTCAGATCCACGAACTCATCGCCATACTGAAGGACCGTGCTCGACTTGGCGTCAAGTCGCTCCAGGCGCGCGCCGACCGGCAACGCCTGCGGAGCGCGGGCGCGGGCCGGGCGCAGCGCAGCGGACGCCTCAAAGGCCCTTCCGGTTGGCAACGTCTGGACCACTTCACGCGCACGCGCTGTGGCATCATACGGTCGATACTCGTCGAGCAGGACGACGCGATCGGCCACATCGAGATAATCGCCAGCGCCACCGATGACGAGAACCGTCGACACGTCAAACCGCTCCTTCAGCTCCTTGACGCGGTCGATAAAGGGCGTGATGGGCTCACGATGCTTCTCGACAAGATGCTGCATGCGTGCGTCGCGCAACATAAAGTTGGCCGCGCTCGTATCCTCATCGATAAGCAACACATGCGACCCCAGTTCAAGCGCCTCGACGATCGTCGCCGCCTGTGACGTCGACCCACTCGCATCTTGCGTGCTGAAAGCCGATGTCGATCTCCCTCGTGGCAGGTGGTCGATGAAGCCTGAGATATCCACGCGACTCACTCGGCGACCGTCTTCGGCCCGCACTTTGACCGCCGTCGGCTCAGTCAGGCACCACTCGCGACCGTCCCCTGACACATGATTGTAGACACCCCGCGTGATGGCTTGCAGCAGCGTGCTCTTACCGTGAAACCCGCCACCGGCGATCACAGTCACCCCACGGTCAATCCCCATGCCGGTTACGAGACGTCCGCTTGGACACGAAAAATCCACGCGCATGGACTCCGGTGCTGCGAATGGCACCGCCACCGCTGCATCCATCGGCAACTCACTGTTTCCGCTCTTGCGGGCCAACAAGGCACCATCGCCGATGAACGCGATCAGTCCGCAAGCCGCCAGCCGTCCACGCACGTGTTGCTGATCTTTATAGAGGGCGACATGCGCCGCCAAGGCCTCCGAAGGGAAGCTGGCGGTCGACCACGCTTGTGTCATGAGGTAAAGGAGGTCCTCAAGAAACATCGCCTCGGCGTCCTTGCCACGGATGCGACGACCATCCGACGGCAACCCGATCGCCAAACGAGCTTCGAGGAAATCGGAAGTAACCAACACGCTGCTCCGTGGGACGACCACCTGTTGGGGAACGTCTATCAAGATCACACCGCTGCGACCCGATCCTCGTCGTTGCCGCCCCAAAAGCTCCAGGGCGACCCCCAGCCGTCTGGTGAGAAAGTCCTCGACCGCCACCCGTGCATCCGTGTCCATGATCAGGTCACTTGGCAACACGAGCAGCGCCGGCTCCGCGCGCAAGCGGATGCGCGTCGGTGGAGCGTAGGGATCAGCCTGCACATGATCTACCAAGAGCTGTGCGACACCAAGGTCCCACTCCCCATGTAGTTCACGATAGCCTGTGTACACTTTGCCATCGAGCGACCTCAGAACCCTGGTAAACGCCGAGAGACTTTGCACCGGCACACCCCCACGACGGGTTACAGTTGGGCCATCACCGTGCGCATATACTCAATCAAAGGAACACGCATGTCCGGTCGCGTCAGGGCAAGTCCGATCGTGGCCTTGAGATAGCCCAACTTGTCGCCAATATCATAGCGCATCCCGTCGATCCGGCAAGCGTGGAGTCCTTCTTGCATCATCTGCGCGCGCAGCGCGTCCGTCAGTTGAATCTCGCCCTGTTTCCCAGGCGGCGTCTTGTCGATGATGGAAAAAATCGAGGGGGTGATGATATACCGTCCTACGATCGCAAGATTTGAAGGCGCCTCGTGTGGGTATGGCTTTTCAATCAAATCGGACACGTCATAGGTCACCCCATCGGCGGACAGACCAGCAATGATCCCGTAGCTCGACACGTTTTCCTTCGGGACGGGCTGGACGCCAACCACGGACGTCCCTGTCTGGTCAAACACGCGCATCAACTGTGCCAATCCGGGATCCTCTGAATGAATGATATCGTCACCGAGCAAGACGGCAAACGGTTCGTTGCCCACAAAGGGGCGAGCCATGGACACGGCATGTCCCAAACCCTTCAACTCGGACTGGCGTATGTAGTGGATGTTGGCGAGCATCGAGATCTGCTGGACGATCTCAAGCGTCGCCTGCTTCTCGTGCACGGCAAGGTGCATCTCCAGTTCAAGCGACCGATCAAAATGGTCCTCGATCGCCCGTTTGAACTTGCCCGTGACGATCAAGATGTCCTCAATTCCCGCTGCGACCGCTTCTTCCACGATATACTGAATGGCCGGCTTGTCCACGAGGGGCAACATCTCTTTGGGTTGCGCCTTGGTTGCCGGCAGAAAACGAGTTCCCAAACCTGCCGCTGGAATAACGGCCTTCCGGATCTTCACGGTCCACCCGTCCCTTCATCCCGCTTCGCGCTACTCACTCCACTGACGGGCGACGTTATAGCGCATCTTTTCCACGTACGCATCCTCAAGGTCGATTTTTGCATAGTTTGACAACTTCACGATGTACGCAAGGCAGTCCGCCAACTCTTCCCGCAGATGCTCCCTCGCCTGTTCCAGCCGCAAAAGGTCACCATCCGCATCCGCCTTCGTCATTCGTCGAACCTCTTTTGCCACTTCGCCGACTTCCTCAACAAGCAACATCACGTTATGAGGAAGCTCCTGGGAAAACCCCTTGAGCTCATCCAAATAGACGTGAAAAGCCTGACAATCGCGCAAGGTCGGCTGATCGATCTGCACCGCACGCGCCCCCTGACGTCCAACTTGCCCATATGATACCATACGAGATGATATCCTGCATGGGAGGGCTGTCGGGTGCCTTTGCCACTTCTGTCGGAGATGACCATAACCGAGCTACATGATGAAAAAGCCCGGTGTCAGCAGGCCGGACAGACCGCCCTGACGGCCGGCCTCGTGAACGAGTACCACGTGTGGGAGCAACGCTATTACCTCGTCGAGTCCTATTTGATGGATCCCGCAGACATCGAGCTCGGGGCGACCTACGGAGTGGCCAACGGGACCGGGCTGTTCATCGCCCGCCGCCTGAACGGCGTGTTCGCCTACGGAAACCTCATCGGCGAGACGGAGGAGCGGGGATTTCCCATCGGACAACTGGTCCCCCTGGACTTTGCGCGCACATGACAGGCTCCGCCCACGCCGAAGACGAGCCGCCCTCACAGACCACAGGAAGGCGGTGCCCTGCGTGTCTTGGCCGAGGGTTTTACTTGCCCTGCCATCCTCGATCAAACAAACGCAGCGGCCATCGCACTCCAGACGGGGTGCTCGGGCAGTTCTTCTTGCATGAGCAACACGTGGGCGACAAACTCGGCGAACCGGTCTTCATCCCAGCTGACCAAAAGGGGTGGTTCGCCCGCTTCCACGGTTTCGATCCGCAAGGTCTGGGGTTCAGGGACCAGTAACCCCGCCTCGCTCATCGCGACCAGCAAGTCGATACCCGGGCCAGATGGCGGCCGCAAGCCAAGCACCAACAGCGGTTCGCCGGCTACGAGTGCCGTGGCAAACCGCAAGCTCACCGGCTGTTGCCCCGACCGCCTCAGCCATGTCGCGATGCCGGAGGCCCGGAGGGTCACCATGCCATCGGCACTCGCGCCGACGATCGTGGCCGGAACGTGCATCGTCCCTCTCTCCTTTCATGCTGCGCACAGCTTTACCGGTTAATGAAAGCCTGCCTGAGCCGGCGTAAAGCGATTGACGTAATGCGGGGAGATGCCGCCTTGCAACACGCCCCGATTGACAGCGACCCCGTTCAGGACTCGCCACATCGACCTGTCCATGACACCCGTGATCGGCTCCCTTTGGCTCATTTGAAATCGTTTGAGCGCCTCTTCCGTCGCCTGATTGAAGTGTTCCGTCACGGGGCCCTTGTAAAACCCAAGACGTCGCAACACGTACTGGACAAACCCGACGGCATGGCCATAATCGCCGATGGCCAAATGGGGAAACATGTAGTCTGGCTCTGCATTGACATTCTTTCCGTGAGACACGGGGCATCCGCCTTTCCCAAACTGGATGCTCCATCGTATGTGCCGCCGCCACAAAGGTTCAGGCAAGCGGCGGCCGACGCAACGAACGCGGCCGGGACAGAGGCCTCAGCGCCAACTGAACATGTACGCCTTGTCTTCACTGGCTGCGGCCGCGGCCGCAACGCCAAGGGGGCGAAAGGTGTCCATCATCACAGCGAGTTCCGCCGTCTCGGTCGCGCCGAGGCTCTTCTCGACGACACCGGGTTGCGGCCCATGCGCGATCCCGCCCGGGTGGAGCGTGACGGAACCGACTTCCATGCCGCGCCGGCTCATAAACTGGCCGTCGACATAATAGATGACCTCATCGCTCTCAATGTTGGAGTGGTGGTAAGGCACCGGAATCGAGAGCGGATGATAATCGAGCTTGCGCGGCACGAACGAGCAGACCACGAATCCCTTGCCCGCAAATGTCTGGTGAACCGGGGGCGGCTGATGCACCCGGCCGGTGATCGGCTCGAAGTCTTCGATGTTAAAGGCATACGGATACAGCGCGCCATCCCAACCGACGACATCCAGCGGATGGTAGCATAAGTGATAGGCCGTCACCTGTCCGCGCGTTCTGACCCGAACCTGAAAGTCTCCGGCCACATCATGGGTGACAAGGTCTGGAAGACGCAAGTCACGCTCGCAATAGGGCGAGTGCTCCATGAACTGCCCAGATTCGTTGACATACCGAGCCGGCGGCACAATGGCCCCACGCGACTCGATGACCACCATTTTAGTGGCGACGCCATCATCCGGCACCACGCGGTAGGTGGTCCCCACGGGCAACACAAGGTAGTCACCCGGCCGATACGCAAGCGTGCCAAATCCCGTCTCCACAATGCCCGTGCCAAAGTGGATGTAGAAGAGTTCATCCCCCTCCGCCGTCCGATAGAAGTACGGCATCGGCTCCGTGACGACAGCGATGCCAAAGGCCACGTCTTCGTTGCCAAGAAACATGACCCGCCCGTCCACGGCGTTGGCGGCCGCCACCGTCTCCATCCGCGTAGTCAAAAAGTGGCGGTGCAACAGCGGACCCTCGGTGTTGAACTGACGGTGAACTGGCCCCACATATTCGACGGACTCGACCTTGGTTGGGGCCGTCACGTGATACAGGAGGCTGTGAACCCCGGTGAAGCCTTCGGTCCCGAACAGCTCCTCAGTGTACAGCTGACCCGTCGCCGAGCGAAACTGCGTATGGCGCTTGTGCGGAATGCTCCCGCGTGTCGCGTAGTGTGGCATGTCGTCCCTCCTCGCTCTGGTGCCTGCCTGAAAGCGCATTGGCTGCATAGCTGTAGCGCTGCCTAGCCGCATAGCTGCGCCGCTGCGCTCATGCCAGCCTACCCCCCTTGCGCATCGCCGATCCGGTTGGTCATGCGTCCGACGCCCTCCATGGCAATCGACACCTCGTCTCCCGGCAGCAGCCAGCGCTGCGTCGCCTCGCCCCACTCGAGGATGCACCCACCCCCGACGGTCCCCGTCCCGATCACCTCGCCGGGATGGAGCGTCACCCCTTCCGATGCGCGGGCCACCAGTTCGCCGAGCGTAAAATACAAGTCGCGCAGGTTCCCCTGCGTCAACTCGCGCCCGTTGATCACCGCGCGCATGTGCAGATCGACGCGGGGGCCGCGGCCGTCACCAGGGTCGGACACCGCGCCGCTCAATTCGTCCCAGGTGACAAGACAGGGTCCGAGGCTCGTTGCAAAGTCTTTGCCCTTCGCCGGTCCAAGGCCCACCTTCACCTCTTCGCGCTGCACGTCGCGAGCGCTCCAGTCATTCATCAGCGTCAGGCCCGCCGTCACGTCGAGCAGCTCGTTCGCTTGCGCGTCGCGAACCTCCTTGCGCACGACCAGCGCCGCCTCCAGTTCAAGATCCAGACAGCGGGTGGTGCGCGGAGGAAAGACCACATCCTCATCTCCGAGCATGCAAAGCGCGTTCGAAAAATAGAAGGCGGGAAACTGGTACCACTCGGGCACCATCTCAAGCCCGCGTTGCGCTCGCGCCTTGCGGACATGCTCCTCAAAGGCGTAAAAGTCGCGCACAGACACCGGCCTCACCAGGATGGGCAGAGGATCGCCCCGCCCTGTCGACGAGAACTGGCGATCGCTCGCCAGGAGAGCCTGCGCGCGGTCGCTCAGTCTCAGTGCCAGTTGCCACCACGCGTCTCCCGACTCAAGCAGCTGAAGCAAGGTGTGGGGTACGGCGGAACCCCCCCGGACACGGAGCCACACCTGCCCCTCGTCGGCCGGGACCGTCTGCACATCGATCTCCACCGCCACCTGTTCCACCAATTGCGCGAAATCCACCAGGATCGGCTCTTCGCCCCTATCAAGACGATCCGGGGGGCTTCCGGCACCCGCTTGGCGACCCAGAGCATCGGACCGCAGTCCCTGCGACAGCCCCAGATGCAACCGTTCTCCGCGCTCGGTGCGCCGACTGAACAGTCGCATCAGAGGTTGCCGCGCAACTCTTGCTCGCGTTCGATCGCTTCAAACAAGGCCCGGAAGTTGCCCTTGCCAAAGCCGCGGCTGCCTTTGCGCTGGATGATCTCGAAGAACACCGTCGGCCGATCGACCACGGGTTTGCTGAAGATCTGCAGGAGGTACCCTTCCTCGTCTTGATCGACCAGAATATTCATCGCCTCGAGCGTGTCGATTCCCTCCTCCAGTTGCCCAAACCGTGCGCGGAGTTCCTCATAGTAGGAGGCCGGCGTCTGCAAAAATTCGACGCCGCGTGCGCTCAGGTTTGCGACCGTTGCGATGATGTCGTGGGTCAGCAGCGCGATGTGCTGCACCCCCGGACCTGCATTGAAATCCAGGTACTCTTGAATTTGTGACTTCTTGCGTCCCACCGCAGGTTCGTTGATGGGCAATTTAATTCGCCCAGATTGATTTTGCATCACCTTGGACATCAGAGCAGAATACTCCGTGCTGATATCATCGTCCTCAAACGAGATGTACTGGGAAAAGCCCAAGGCGTGCTGATAGTAACGAACCCACTCATTCATCCGACCGAGTTCCACGTTGCCGACAAGGTGGTCAAATGCCACGAGACCCACAGGTTCCACCTTGGCGCGAAAGGAAAATGGGACAAATCCGGGCAAGAGCGCGCCTTTGTACTGCTCGCGGTCGATGAGCGTATGCACAGTGTCGCCATAGGTGCCAATCACCGCGCGAGACACGATCCCATGCTCGTTCCGGTCTTCATGAGGTTCGACCAGGCCGACGGCCCCGCGGCGGACCGCCTCGTCGTAGCAAGACTTCACGTCCGACACTGCAAAGGCGATATCGCGGACCCCATCACCGTGCGCCTGCACAAACGCGGCGACATCCGCTTGTGCTTGAAGTGCCCCTGTGACGATGAATACACACTGTCCTTGACGCAGGGCATAGCTGACGCGATCGCGCGTGCCTGTCTCCAGACCCCGGTAGGCGAACGGTTCAAACCCAAACGCATGCGCGAGATAATAGGCGGCCTGACGCGCATTGCCGACAAAGATCTCCACGTAGTCAACGTACTTGATCGGAAGATGGTCGGTTACCGGTTCCATAACCTGTGTGGGTGCAGCAACGTGTTGATTCATCCTCGACGTCCCCTTTCGTATGCAGCAAGCGCTTCCAAAGAGGCGAGAATCGTATGTCTCGCCTCCGTAGCTTCAGCATAAAAAGGAAATCGAATTCCGGCAAGCACACGCGC
This sequence comes from Bacillota bacterium, assembly GCA_026627155.1. Classification (GTDB taxonomy): domain Bacteria; phylum Bacillota; class Bacilli; order Alicyclobacillales; family SLC66; genus JAPNUJ01. The sequence goes on from JAPNUJ010000016.1 coordinate 21,031, forward strand.
CACCGTACATCCGCGTCATCGCATCAACGCAGTGACGCGCCCCTTGCGATGGAATGCCTGTCAAGGAGGAATCAGCGGTTTGCCATACCCCGTAACACAAATGCGACATTGGCAGGACGCTCTGCCAAACGGCGCATAAAGTAACCGTACCAATCGGTTCCAAACGGGACGTATACGCGAACGGTATACCCCGCACGCGCCAAGTCTTGTTGAAGGGCTGGGCGAATGCCGTAAAGCATTTGAAATTCAAACTGTGATGGGGCGATTCCCTCGCGGTCCGTGTAATCCCGGGCAAAGCGAATGAGGGCTTCATCGTGCGTCGCAATGGCCGTATAGTTGCCCGCACCAAGGCTCCGTTGCACCAGCTTCTTATAGTTTTGATCAACGTCGGCCTTGAGGGGGAATGCCACCTCACGCGGTTCCTTATAGGCACCCTTGACGATCCGCAACGGGACGTGGCGTGACGCGAGGTCTGCCACGTCATCTGCCGCACGGTACAAATAGGCTTGCATCACAGTGCCCACGTTGTCAAACTGTTCGCGTAGCTGGAGCAACAAGTCGATCGTCACCTGGCAACGCGTGTGATCCTCCATATCGATGCGCACGAAGTTACCATGGCTCCGCGCCCGTTCAAGAATCTCTTTCATATGTCCGAGACACAACTCCCGGTCAATGTCGAGACCGAGTTGCGTCAACTTGAGCGACAAGTTGGCGGTCACGCCCGACTGTGCGATCGCATCGAGTGTCCGCAGGCAATAGTCAGCGGATTCCCTCGCCTCGTTGCGGTCGCTCACAAACTCGCCGAGATGGTCCAAGGTCACCTTCAGGCCTGAGTCGTTCAGTTGCCTGACTTTGGCGATCGCGGAATCAATCGTCTCACCAGCTACGAACCGCTGGGCGCCAAACCGGAGCCCGTAGCGCTTGGCCAGGTCGTTGGCCCCCTTGCTTTTTGACAAGGAAAGTAACGCCGAGCGCATCCACTCTTCCACGACAATGTCCTCCCAGTTGTAAAGTGCGGGAACTGCCAACCGCTACCTTTGATGTACTCCTTGTGTCGGCAAAAGGTGATCGTAATCCATTCGGTGCAGTGGATTCCATGTGTCTGGCCGCTCCGGGTCGTACCGTTCCAGACACTCGATCACCTCGCGCGTGATCGGCGTCGGCGTGGACGCACCGGATGTGACCGCGACGGTGGAGCAGCCGTCCAACCAGCGCCGATCGATCTCCGTCACGTCAGCCACGCGATAGGCAGGAACCATCGCGATCTCGCGCGCGACTTGGGCCAGACGTCCGGAGTTGTTGCTGCGCGGATCGCCGACGACGATGCAGACGTCCGCCTCGCCGGCCTGGCGGGCGACGGCATCTTGACGTACCTGTGTCGCATCGCAGATCTCGTTGTGCACTTGCGCTTCCGGAAATCGCTCGAGGATCTGCCTGACAAGGTCGCGCGTATCCCACTGACTCATGGTCGTCTGATTCGTCACAATCAGCCTGCGCGCGCCACCTGACAGCCCGAGAGCGAGCGGCAACAAAGCCACGTCCGCGGCCGATTCGACGAGATGGACGTGTTTCGGCGCGACGCCGATCGCCCCCTCGGGTTCCGGATGACCATGTCGGCCAATGTACAAAACCTCGTACCCGGCCGCGACTTTCTCCGCGATCAGGGTGTGCGTGCGCGTGACGTCGGGACAGGTGGCATCGACGACAGTCAGACCCTTGGCCTCGGCCCGTTGCCGAACTTCCGGGGACACGCCGTGGGCCGTAAAGATGACGGTGCCTTGATCAATCCGATCCAGGATCGCAAGACGCTCCTCCCCATCGAGCGTCTCGACACCCTGCGCGCGAAACGCCTCCACGACATACTGGTTGTGAACGATCATCCCAAGAATGTGGATGGGCCGCGGCAGCTCCGGCCGCTTGGCGATCTGCGCCGCCAAGACCATGGCATCGACGACCCCGTAGCAGTAACCGCGCGGTGTTATGCGAATGACTTTCACTGACTTCACCTACTTCTGCAAAAGGTCGCAATCAAAAATCGCGCCACTGCGTCAAAGAGAGCATCCGCCAAGCAGCGCTAGAGATCCACCGTCATGGTCGTCCCGCGCCCACGCGTACTTTGGGCATCGATGTGCCCCCCGTGTGCGCGCACGATTTCCGATACGATCGACAGGCCGAGCCCCGCGCCGCCAGGGTTTCGGACCCGGGCGGAGGAAGCTCGGAAAAATCTGTCAAATATTCGTTCCAGTTGCTCCGGAGCAATGCCCTCGCCGTTGTCCGAGACCCGAAGCAGCGCGCGACCTTCGGGAAGTTGCAGCACCTGAATCCGGATCTCACCCGTTCCTGTCGCTGTATAGTGCACCGAGTTTGTGACCAGATTGTACAATACCTGTTCAAACATGGCCCGGTCACATCGGGTCACTGCGGGAGACAAGTCAAAGACGAGGGTCCGCCCCGTCGAGATCATCTCCAGTTGAGGTCGCAACTCGCTGACGAGTTGCGAAAGATCGACCGTCTCGAGCGCGGGTGATACCCCTTCGTCGAGGCGCGCCAACTGCAGAAGGTCGCGGACGAGCGTCTCGAGCCGTGCAATCTCCCGTTGCATGGTCGTCAAGGCCTGCCCGATCTCCGCCGCGGGGACATTCGCCAGTCGCTGGTTTTGCACCCGCCTTTGCAGGACGTCTGCAAACCCGCGGATCGCCGTCAGCGGGGTGCGCAACTCGTGGGACGCCGCTGAGATGAACTCTTTCATGCGCTGCGCCGACTCTTGCTCCCGGGCGGCGGCCGTAGCCAGCTTGTCCAAGACATCGTTGATGACTTCTGCCAGTCGAACCGTCTCCACCGTTCCGATCGCCGGCAGGCGCTCACCGGACTCGCCCTCACGGATCCGCAGAGCCGATTCGGTCAGTCGGCGAAGCGGCTTCAGCGGCGCGCCCACGAGCGGAAACAAGAGCGCTGCTGCCAGGATGGCGACAAGCACGCTAAACCCAAAATAGGTCAGCCCCTGCTGAGCGATGATCGGGTAGAGCAGCGACTCCCTGTAGCCCAGTTCCGCGTACCCCACCACGGCATCGGGCGGTCCGAGTGCCGCAAAGAGCAAAATCTGCCCCCCCACGTGCGTCACGTAGGCGCGCAGCGCCTTGTTGATCGGCATGATGTGCAGTTGCCGAGCGCGGGCCGCCACCTGCGGGGAGATCGGAACCAGTTCTACAGGATCATAGCGCGACCTCGACTCGCCTACGCGGTGCAACTGCACGTCGTACAGGCGCGCGTTGATTCCGTGAATGCTGAGCGCCGCCAGCAATGTCGGCGCCCGATCGCGAAACGCATGCCCCGAATCCAGACCCGCGAACGCGGGCTCCGTCAGGGCGTCGCGGTAGGCAAACACGAGTGACCCTTCGCCGCCCAGCACGAGGGCGCTGTGCAACGACTGCACCTGCATGCCGCCGATCAACGCCAGCAAGATGATGACGACGAGAATATACCGCTCGTACAGGGAACGCGTCAGCGACTTGCCGCGCTCTCGATTCCCCCGCTTAATTGAGATCAAGCCTGTATCCGACTCCACGAACGGTGCGGATCAACGTGCGTTTGTGATCGTGCAACTTGTTTCGAATATAGCGGATGTAAACCTCGAGGATGTTGTCCTCGCCGGAGAATTGATCTCCCCACACGCGAGACATGATCTGCTCGCGGGTCAAGGCCACCCCCGGACACTCCAAAAACATCTCCATGAGCGCAAACTCCGTCCTCGACAAAGAAAGCGCAGCCCCCTCATAGCGAATGAGGTGCTGCTCTTGATCCACCTCGAACTTGCCAATCCGCGCGACGGCCCGGAGTTCCGGAAATTGCGTGCGCAACCGCGCATCGATGCGCGCCTTGAGCTCATCAAACGAAAACGGCTTGACCACGTAGTCATCCGCGCCGGTGACCAACCCTTTCACCCGCTCCTCGACATCATCGCGCGCTGTCAGCATGATGATCGCTGCGCGCGACCGCTCGCGAAGCATGCGACACACTTCATAGCCATCCATGCCAGGCAACATGACATCCAGAAGCACCACGTGCGGCTTGTACTCTTCGAGGTGTGCCAGGGCTTCCTCGCCACTGACGGCGGTGTAGACTTCAAATCCTTCGTCGCGCAACCCAAACAGCAGAAAGTCGCTGATGCCCTGTTCGTCATCGACCACAAGGATGCGCCCGACCCGTGACGCGTTGTCTGCCTGGTTGGTCCTGACCTCCGGTTTCGGAAACCGACCGGGAATCGTAATCCTCAAGTCACTTCCCATGTTGGCACGCCTCCTGTCATCTGAGAACCCATCGTTCGACACAATTCGAGCCCATCGCGCGAATCTCCTCGAAGATACTGGCCCAATGGACAAATTCAAAGTATACTCATCCTAACACAGATCACCGGATCTCGCGAAAACGTCTGTATAAAACCACTATAGATGGGATGCACGTTCATGTCCAGACGCACGGCAGGCACAAAACGTCCCGATCAATCCAACCGGTCGCTAAAGTCAGGACGCCCACCCAAGCGCCATGCGTCCAAGAGTCCTCCCCGTTCCGGGAAGCAAACGTCAGACGGGGCACGCCCGGCGAGCCGTCAACCCGGTCGGGCCGCCTCCCGCGCCAGCGGTGGTACAGCCAACCGCAAGCGCGCGGCAACGGGCGCTACAAAGCCCAAGCGACCGACTTCCCTGGCCCGGCGACGTCGCCGCAGGCTTCGCTTGGACCGACTGGCCATGCTGCTGGCTCTGTGCGTGGGGCTCGGTTACGGTGCCTACTGGTTCGTCACCAAAGGCGTTCCCCAAGTCTACGCTCGCGTCGGTTCCGACATCCGCCAGATTGCCACGGCGTCGACGCCCTTGCCTTATTCCAAGACAGCCTACTCGGTGCTTTCCAGCCAAATCGCCGCCTATTTGAGTTCGCAAGCGGGGCAGTACAGCGTGGCCGGGACGGACTTGAAAACCGGAGCCAGCTTTGGCTACGACAGTGCGATGGACTATAGTGCCGCGCAAACAGAGGCGCTCCCCATCACGATGGCACTCTACAACGAGATCGCCGCCGGCCTCATCAAGCCCACGTACATCGTGCGCTTGACGGCCGCCGATCGGCAAGCGGGTACAGGCTACATCGGGGGCATGCCGGATGGCACCCCATTTACGGTGGCCCAGTTGGCGCGGGCTGCGATCGATCAAGGCGACGTCGTGGCACAGAACATGCTGGTGCGGGCTCTCGGAGCCGAGCAGATCGACAGTTTTCTAGTCGAGATGGGAAGTACGGCCACCATGCAACAGCCGTTCTTGCTCTCCGCCCAAGACTTGAACTTGAGTCTGGCCTATCTCTACACGATGGACCAGGCCCACCCCCGCGCACTGGCCCCACTCATGACAGACCTGCGCATGGCGCCTCATGAAGACCGCCTGTCGGCGGGTTTGCCGGCGGGAACCCAGATTGAACACGTCGCTGGAGACTGGCCGAATGAGTTTCACGACGCGGCGATCATCTGGCCGTACGGCCGTCCGATCGCGGTGGCCATCTGTAGCGACGGGGTCACGAACCAGGCAGCGGACCATGTCGAGGCACACGTCGCCGCGATGATCGCGGCATTCGCCCAGACGGGCTTCGTGCCTGCCCACTGAGTCCGACACCATCGACTCGCGGTGCCTACTGTCGGCGGTGTTGGCGAACCAGTTCTTGCTTGAGGTCCCACAATGTCTGACTGAGGTCCACGTGGTACACGTGGGGATTTTTCGCCCGCCGCGTCTCCGCCGCTATCGTCAGCAGCTCCCGCTGGACCCTTTCCCGAATCGCCTCAAGCGACGGTAACACCGCGACCACTTCCCCACCCAAGATCACAGGTTCCAGCAATTCGCGCACCTCATAGCCGACCACTGTCTTTTGCTTGTAGGTGTGGACGGGGTCAAACAGGGCAAGCGGTTGTCCGTCAGGGAACGGCTCGTCCTCCAAGGCGATCAGGTCGGCACTGGCAATGCCCTCCACATACAGCCGCCAGACGCGTTTCTTCCCAGGGTTTGTCACCTTCTGTGGGTTTTCGGAGACCTTGATCAGCGGCTCATAGACCGACCCGTCCCAGCGCGCGGCCAGTTTGTAGACGCCGCCCAGCGCCGGGCAGTCCCGCGACGTAATCAATGCGGTCCCCACACCCCAGCCATCGATCGGCGCGCCTTGCAAAAGCAGGTCGCGAATCGTCTCTTCATCCAGGTCGTCCGACACAATGATGCGCGTGTCGGCAAACCCTGCCGCATCAAGCCGCTTGCGGGCCTCCTTGGACAGATAGGCCAAGTCCCCGGAATCAATGCGAATCCCCTGCAGATCGTACCCGCGCGCGCGCAATTCCTTGCCGACCGTGATGGCATGAGGAACACCAGAGCGCAGCGCATCATACGTGTCGACGAGCAAGAGGCATTTGTCGGGGTACGCGTCAGCGTACGCCCGAAAGGCGCTCAACTCATCCGGAAATGATTGAATCCAACTATGTGCCTGCGTCCCAGATACGGGGATGCCAAACGCAAATCCAGCCGCGACGTTGCTGGTACTGGTACAGCCACCGATGTACGCGGCCCTGGCGCCGAAGAGGGCGGCATCCACATTTTGCGCCCGACGCAAGCCAAATTCGCTCACTGCAGGATTTTGCGCGCCGCGACTCTGCGCCGCCTGGACGATGCGGCAGGCCTTCGTCGCAATCAGACTCTGGTGGTTGATGAAGCAGAGGAGCGCCGATTCGACAAGTTGCAACTCCAAGATGCGCCCTTCGAGTCGCAGGATGGGTTCTTGAGGAAAGACGATGGTCCCTTCGGGGACCGCAAAGACATCCCCACTAAAGCGAAAGTTGGCCAACTCATCGAGAAAAGCGCGGGAAAACAGCCCCGTCGTCTCCAGGTATTCAATCTCTCGCGCTTGAAAACGCAACTGCCGCAAATGCATCACGACCTGTTCGAGACCTGCCGCGATCACAAAGCCATTGCCGCACGGGTTGCTTCGGTAGAATAGATCAAATACCACGCGCTTGTCCGCGTCCGCGCTCTGAAAGTAGCCGTACATCATCGTCAACTGATAGAGATCCGTGAGCAGGTGCTCCTGGCGATTCACGTCATAGACGGCGAGTTGGGAGAGTTGCTCGAATCGGTGGCGTGCCTGTTCACGACTCATCGCGAGCCCTCCTGCGAGCCGCTTGGCACGACCGCCCTCTCTAGGCTGCCTTCCTCCCGAAGTTCGGCGAGAAGTGCAGGATGCAAGTGTCCGTTGGTCGCGGCGATAGGCCGCGTCGCCAAGCCATAAGGGTGTCCGCTTGCGTCGGTCACTCGGCCGCCAGCTGCCGCAACCAACACGGCACCGGCACAGAGGTCCCACCCATTTACATCATTTTCCCAAAAACCGTCGCCTCGCCTCGCCGCACGCGCCGCGCGCATGGCGGCTGACTGCGCCGCCTGCAGGTTGATACCGTTGACCATCTCACCCGCTCCGTTTCTTTGCAGGTGATCTTCCCCTGCGCAAGTCATGCATCCGTCTTCCTGCTAAACCACACAACGACCAAGGCCAGGGGTGGATTCGACACCTTGTGCGGGCATTTCACGTGAAACGCTCGCCCCCGTTCAGGCCAGTGCGCCGCTGACGCAGCGACCGCCCGCAAAGACAGCGCGCACGTGGTTAATGCCAAAGTGACTTAAGATATACGCGGGATCCTCCACGCCAAAGACCACAAAATCCCCTCGCCGCCCGATCGCCAGGGCACCCGCCTGATCTCCACGCGCCACTGCACAGGCGGCATTGCGGGTCGCCGCGACAAAGACTTCCTCCGGCGTCATTCGGAGCGTCAGCAGCGCCAGACTCATCGTCAGCCCAAAGTTTTCCGATGGGGCCGACCCGGGATTGTAGTCCGATGCGATCGCGACGGCCAACTGCGCCTCATCAATCATAAAACGCGCCCGGGCCGGAACCTTTTGCAGGTAGAACGAGGTGCCAGGCAGGCACACCGCCACCACCCCGGCGTGCGCCATAGCGATCAACCCGGCGTCACTCGCCGCCAACAAGTGGTCTGCCGACACCGCTCCAAGCTGGGCCGCGAGTTCAGCACCGCCACACGAGACGATCTCGTCCGCATGCATCTTGAGTTTCATGCCACATGCTTGCCCCGCCAGCAAAATGGCGCGTCCCTCGTCGACGGAGAAGACGCCTTGTTCAATAAACACGTCGACAAACTCCGCGCCTTCGACATGCAGCGCGGGGAGCATCGCAATGATTTCGGCGACGAAGGCTTCGCGATCGTGGCGGCGCTCCTGTGGCACGGCATGAGCCGGCAGGGCGGTATGAATCACCGTCTGCACCCCCGTCGCCGCAAGCTCTTTCGCCACTTGCAGTTGCTTGCGCTCCACGCAAAGGGCCATTCCGTACCCTGTCTTGGCCTCCACGGTCGTGACCCCGGACTTCAGGAGCCGGAGGGCACTCGTTCTGGCCTGACTGAGCAGCGCCGCCTCGGTAGCCGTCGCCGTGGCCTTCATCGTGCTGAGAATGCCGCCGCCTTGTTCGAGAATCTCAAGATAGCTGGCGCCCGCAAGGCGAAGTGGCACCTCATGGGCGCGCTGCCCGCCGTGAACGAGGTGCGTGTGGGGGTCAACGAAACCCGGACAGACGAATCCCCCCGCGGCATCGAGATGTAGGGTCGTCCTGTCAGCCCACTGACGAACGTCGCGAGCCGGGCCGACAGCCAGCACGACGCCCGACGCATCCAGCGCGATCGCGGCGTCGCGAATGGCTCCCACGGAGCGCATCGCCTCCTGCCCGCGGCGCGGGCGCGTCAAGTCTTCCCCTGGTTCGACCATCGTCCACAGCAAGCCGATATGATCGATCAAGGTGTGCGCAACATCTGCCAAAGTCTGCGCCCCCTCTCTGGATCTGATGGCTCACTCGCGCTCCCACATGGGGATCCGCACTCCGCGTTCGCGGGCCACTTGCTCTGCGCGCTCATACCCCGCATCCACGTGGCGAATCACTCCCATGCCGGGATCCGTGGTGAGTACGCGTTCCAGCTTGCGACGTGCTCGCTCCGAACCATCCGCCACGACCACCATCCCGGCGTGAATCGAATACCCCATGCCCACGCCGCCCCCGTGATGCACCGAGATCCACGACCCCCCGGCAGCCGTGTTGAGAAGAGCGTTCAGAATCGGCCAATCCGCCACCGCATCGCTCCCGTCTTGCATCGCCTCTGTCTCGCGATTCGGTGATGCCACCGAACCGGAATCGAGGTGGTCGCGCCCGATTACGATGGGTGCCTTGATCTCCCCTGTGCGCACGAGTTCATTGAGGGCGAGGCCAAAGCGTGCCCGCTCGCCGTACCCAAGCCAACAGATACGTGCCGGCAACCCCTGAAACTGGACTTTCTCCTGCGCCTTTTGAATCCAGACCCGCAGGTGCTCATCGTCCGGAAACAGCTCGAGCACCAATCGATCCGCTCGGGCAATGTCAGCCGGGTCACCGGACAACGCCGCAAAGCGAAACGGACCCTTGCCCTCACAAAACAAGGGGCGAATATAGGCAGGAACAAAGCCCGGGAACGAGAAAGCATCGGTCACACCTTCATCTTTCGCGACTTGGCGGATGTTGTTGCCATAGTCAAAGACGATGGCCCCACGTCGCTTCATCTCGATCATCATCTGAACATGCGCAGCCATACTGGCTTTCGCTAGCCGGATGTACGCGGCGGGGTCTTCCTCTCGCAACGTCGCCCCTTGCGACAGGGACAGCGACTCGGGCAGGTAGCCATAGAGCGGGTCATGTGCCGAAGTCTGGTCCGTCACAAAGTCCGGGGTAAGTCCGCGCCGAAGCAGTTCGCGATACACGTGAACGGCATTGTCCGCGACGGCGACCGAGAGGGGCTCGCGACGGGACACGGCGTCCTGGATCAGCGCAAGGGCCTCATCGAGCGTGTCGGCAGCGCGGTCAAGATACCCGGTTTCCAGGCGACGGGCGATGCGGTGTGGATCCACTTCGGCAATGAGGGCGACTCCCCCGTTCATCGTGACGGCCAGAGGCTGTGCGCCGCCCATGCCGCCAAGACCCGCTGTCAGTGTCCAGGTTCCCGCCAGCGAACCGCCGCTGTGTTGTCTTGCCGCTTCTGCGAACGTCTCAAACGTCCCTTGCAGGATCCCTTGGGAGCCGATGTAGATCCAACTGCCCGCCGTCATTTGACCGAACATCATGAGGCCCTTGCGGTCCAGTTCTTCAAAGTGATCCCAGGACGCCCACGCGGGCACGAGCAACGAGTTGGCCAGAAGCACCCGCGGGGCATCCTCATGCGTGCGAAACCGGCCTACCGGTTTGCCCGACTGGATGAGCAGCGTCTCATCGTCGTCAAGCGTCCGGAGCGCGCGCACGATCGCGGCAAACGCCTGCCAATTGCGCGCTGCCTTGCCCCGCCCGCCGTAGACGACGAGGTCTTCCGGGCGCTCCGCCACGTCAGGGTCCAAGTTGTTCATCAGCATGCGCAACGCCGCTTCCTGCTCCCATCCCTTACAGGTGCGCTCGGGTCCATGCGGCGCGCGCATGGGGTGCTGCGGGATCTCGTGTTGTCGCATGGCGCCTGCAGCCAGACGTTCCTCGTTCGAGATGCTCATCGTAACCCCTCCGAAAACCCAGTGGTTTCATGACGACGTACCAGGTGGCGAACCTCCAGGCAAATGGTCTATGCTAGCAAAAGCGTACGACAATCGGCACCATTTCACAAGCGGCACGCCAGTTTGGCACCGCGACCTGCAGCGCAGGGTCCACCGTGCCGTTCGCCGCAAAGGAGGGACCGTCATCAGCCGTCCAGAGGCCACAATCAAGGCGACTTTCGATGCCACTGAGTTTGAGACCTGGTTCACCGCGATCTCAACCATCGGCGCCACGCGCGAAGGGGGCGTCCACCGCCCCTTTGGAAGTGACGAAGACAAGCGGGTTCGCGAGTGGCTGATCGCGACCGCCCGCACACTCGATCTGCTCGTAAGCGTGGATGCCGCCGGGAACATCTGGGGGACGCTTCCAGGCCACAGTCCTGATCTCCCGGCTTTGATCGTAGGCTCGCACCACGACTCCGTCCCACAGGGCGGGCGGTTTGACGGCCCGCTCGGCGTGCTGGCGGGTCTGTCCGTAGTCAGCGCCCTGACCCGCGCCGGGATCAAGCTACGTCATCCACTCGGCTTTGTCTCGTTCACAGCTGAGGAACCGAACCCATTTGGCTTGTCCACGCTCGGGAGTCGCCTTGCCACTGACCGCTTGGAGCCCGCCATCGTGCACAGGGCCGTGGACGCGAGCGATCGCACGCTGCGGTCGGCGCTCGCAGCGGTTGGGGGCGACGTCGAGCGACTGGCCACCGCCAGAAAGACTGCCCGTGACATCGCCGCCTTTTTGGAGCTGCACATCGAACAAGGGCTACGTCTCCAGGACGCCGGAATTCCCGTCGGCGTCGTCACGGGCATTTGCGGCATCTACCGCGAGCAGATTCGCGTCATCGGCGAAGCGAACCACGCGGGCACAACCCGCCTGCGCGACCGGCACGATGCCCTGTTGGCAGGAGCCGAACTGGCGCTGTGCGTCGAGGCAAGCGTCAGAGCCGAGCTGTCTGATGAGGTGATCGGGACCGTGGGCGCATTTGCGATTCAACCGGGAGCCACCAACATCATACCGGGGAGCTGCGATCTGGTGATGGAGTTGCGGGCAGGGACAGCGGCACAACGCACCCGGATGCTGGAGCGCATCGAGCATGCGGTCAGCGAGATGAGCGTACGCCGCGGCGTCCAAATCAAGCGCACCGTCGCTCTCGATCAGCCCGAACAGGCGATGGACTCGCTGGTTCAGGCGACGCTGACGGCATGCGCGAGTGCGCGCCGCATCCCGACGCAACCTCTGTTTAGCATGGCCGGCCACGACGCCACCCATCTGGCCACCATCACCCGCGCCGGCATGCTCTTCGTTCCCAGTCTTGGCGGGCGCAGCCACTGCCCGGAGGAGGTGTCCCGTCCGCAAGACATCGAAGCCGCCATTCAGGTCCTGATCGACGCGGTCGTGGCCCTCGATCACCAACTGCACCGTTGCGCAGACGGTCGAACAGCTCGCCTACACGGAGAAATGGAGTGAGCGTCATGCCCGAACTGTATACCCCCTTGTGCATTCAAGACGCGCATGGGCTTCACGTCAATACAGGCGTCCTCGTCGAGGACGGACTGATTGTGGCCATGGGACCGATCGCCGAGATGAGCTCCAAGCACCCCGGCGCACAGCGCGTGGACTGGTCGAACTTCGCCATGATCCCCGGGGGAATCAACGCGCACAATCACTCGTTTCAAAGCCTGCTGCGCGGGATCGCCACGGATGAGCCGTTTCTCACGTGGCGCGATCAAGCGTTGTACCGCTATTCTCCGCGCCTCGACGCCGAAGCGCTTTACGCCGGCGCGCTTCTGGCGTTCGGTGAGATGCTCACCTGCGGGGCCACCACCGTCGCCGATTTTTTTTACATTCACGCGGGCCACAACGATAACGACCGCGCGATCATCGCAGCCGCCCGCGACCTCGGAATGCGCATCGTGCTGGCCCGTACGATGTACGACTGGTCGGGCGCACCGCAAACCTACAGAGAGTCGGTAGAGCAAGCGGTGGCCAACACGCGCGCGCTTGCGCTTGAATTCAGAGGCGATCCATTTGTCGACGTTCATCCGGCGCCACACAGTCCCCATGCGGCCTCGCCCGCGATGATTCAAGCCGGGCACCGTTTGGCGCAGGAACTCGATACGCCCTTTCACATCCATGTGGCCGAGGAGATGTTCGAGGTCGAGGAGACCTTGCGCGATCACGCCCTGCGTCCCGTTCACTACCTTGACAGCTTGGGTGTCGTGGATGAACGCATGATCGCGATTCACCTAGTTTGGCTGGAACAAGAGGAGATCGCGTTACTCGGCTCGCGTCGGGCGGGGCTCGCCTACTGCCCGTCGTCCAACATGTTTCTGGCCGATGGCGTCACGCGCCTGCCTGACTTGCGAAGGGCCGGCGTACGCGTGGGACTGGGAACAGACGGTGCCTGTTCCAATAACCGCACCTCCGTCTTTGAGGAGATGCGCATGGCGGCCCTGTTGCAAAAGGTCTCACGCCTCGACGCGACATGCATCAGCGCCGCGGACACATTTGCCATGGGCACGGCCGACGGCGCCGATTTGTTGAGATTAAAGACGGGGCGGATCGCGCCCGGGTACGCTGCTGACTTTGTGGGCCTCGACACGGGTCATCTCACTTTACAGCCTTTCGCGCCAGAACTCCTGCGCGCCCACATCGTCTACGGGATGCAGCCCGACGCCATTGCGCGGGTCGTCATCGCGGGGCGCGAGATTGTGCGCGATGGCCAGATCCTCACGGTACCGCAATCCCGCATCCGCTACCTGGTGGATGAAGCGATGCGAAGAATCCGATGATCGTGACCTACTTCCGTCATCCTGTGACGCTCTGGGCCGCCGCCGTGCCCGTTCTCGAGGGAATCGCGCTGCATCTGATCGAGACCGTCCTTTGCTTTGTCTTGACCCGTCTCGCGATTGTCATCGCAGAGCGCATCGTGCGTCACTCGCTCCATGCTCGCGCCATGCGCCTTGGCGACCGTCGCCGCGACACCTTGTACTCTCTGTTCGAGAATGTGATTCGCTACACGTTTTACTTCATCTTCGTGTTGGTCGCGCTGTCCACGTTCGGGGTGCATATCGTCGCGCTCCTGGCGGGTGCGGGGATTGTCGGCTTGGCCGTCGCATTCGGCGCCCAGGGCCTGATCAAAGATGTGTTGACGGGGTTGTTCATCCTGTTCGAGGACCAGTACGGTGTGGGCGATTCGGTGCAGATCAATGGTTTCACGGGGACGGTGACAACGATCGGACTCCGGCTGACGCGGATTCGTGCCGCAACGGGCGAGGTCGCGGCCATCCCAAACGGGCAGATCAGCGAGGTAATCAACTATTCCGTGTGCAATTCTGTGGCCATCATCGATGTCAGCATCCACTACGACGCGGATGTGGACCAGGCGTGCTCCTTGCTGTCTCGTGTGATGGAAGACATGCGCAGTACAACACCGGCCATGGTCGGCGCGGTTCACGTGCTCGGCGTGCAGTCGATCCAGGGAACAGCCGTACTGCTGCGCGTGACGGCGGAGTGTCAGCCGAACGCCGCGGCCGCCGTGGTGCGCGAGGCACAACGGCGGATCAAGGTGGCCTTCGCCCACGCGGGGATCAAGGTGCTGTGAGGGCACCGCAACCCCTGACCGGGGGCGGAGTCTGCTGTGCACGTATCCCCGCATCAGACCCCGAGGTCACGTCGACTGTGCCCCACCGCCTCCATACAGCCAGGGGGACGCGCCTGGGCCTAAGATCAGGGATACTGGCACGCGCTATCCGCGTGGGCAAGCGCCCTCGACCAGATCGCGTCGGCGTTGGCCACACACCGGGCGGCCGCATCTGCCAATCCCCACTCCTCGCAGACCCGTTCATAGGCGGCACGGATTCCCGGTGGTCGGGAGACCGCATTGTGTGCGTCGCTAGCGATGATGTGAATGCATCCGGCCGTCAGCCACGTGCGTGAAAGACGCTCTGCGGAAGGTCCGAAGCGACCGAGTATAGACCCTGTCGTCAACTGTAGCCAAGCGCCTTCGCGAAGCACTTCATCAACCAAAGATGGATGATACTGAAGTTCGTCGTAACGCTCGGGATGCGCAAGCACCACTTGCGTTCCGGCCTCATGCAAGGCGGCGACGGTGGTTCCCGCATCCTCAGGCCATGATGTGAACGGAAACTCAAGCAAGACGTAATCCGGGCGTTCGTAGGCTCCGAACCCGAGTGCTGCGCCGCTGCGAAGGCGTTGCAGATCAATCGAGCTGACGTTGGCTTTGGCACCCGTCGCCGCAACCTGACAGGAGGCTGCAACGACAGCGTGGTGGACCTCCATCGCTGGCAGCACCATGAGGTCGATGTCTTCAGCCAGAAGTCGGGCTTGCAGTGCGCGCGTCGACTCGCGCACGACGGCGGGGTCGACATGATAGGTCGAGGTATAGCCGTGCGGCGTGGCAAACATCCGCGTGGTGCCTGCGGCCACGGCCATTCGTGCCATAACCAGTGCGTCTTCCATGGTGCGGGCGCCATCATCGACGCCCGGCAAGATATGAGTGTGGCAGTCCACAAACATCGCCGCAAAACAACCTTTCTTGGCCCGAGAGCCCTTCTCGTTGCTATAGTACCACAGGACATGTCACAAGGAGGTCACTTTTATGGATCGCGGACGTTTTGCACCAACCCCTTCCGGGTCGATGCACCTCGGCAACGCCATGACCGCGCTGCTCGCGTGGCTGCAAATGCGCCGACTCGGCGGCGCGATGGTGCTTCGCATCGAAGACCTCGACCTCGCGCGGTCGCGTCCCTTCTGGCGCGATCAGATCCTGACCGACCTGCGCTGGCTGGGTCTTGACTGGGATGAGGGACCGGACTGTGGCGGTCCATTTGCACCTTACCTGCAAAGCGAGCGCCAGGAACGCTATCGGCACGCATTGCAGACGTTGCATCAAGCCGGCCTCTTGTATCCTTGTTACTGCAGCCGCAAAGACCTGCAGTCCATCGGGCGGGCGCCACACGGGCTGATCGCTGAAGGTCCGGCCTACCCGGGAACTTGCGCCGATCTCACTGACCAGGAACAACGCGTTCGGCAAAGGCTCAAGTCACCGGCCCTGCGTTTTCGCTTGCCTGACACAGACGGCGAAGTCGACGACGCACTCTGCGGAGCCGTCCAGTACCCTGCCCGACATGGCGGCGACTTTGTCGTTCAGCGTGCAGATGGTGTCATCAGCTACCAGTTAGCCGTTGTAGTGGATGACGCGGCCATGGACATCACGCATGTGCTGCGCGGTCGCGATCTCCTCGACTCGACGTGGCGTCAGGTACACCTGTACAAGGCGCTGGGTCTACGATCCCCCGCCTTCGCTCACTCACCTCTCGTCACGTCGACGGATGGGGCCCGCCTGTCCAAAAGCGACGGATCGCGCTCCCTGTCCGCGCTGCGTCAATCCGGAGTCCAATCCGAAACCATCATTGGGGCGCTCGCCGCCGCGTGCGGGCTGATCGACAGACCCGAGGCGACATCCCCCGTCGATCTGATCCATTCGTTTTCGCTCGAAAAAATCAAACAAAACAACGCCATCGTCACGTCAATTCCGAGTGACGGTGGCCACCCACTCCCGCTGTAGCAGACCATACAAGAACATGTCCTGGGTCGCACCGTCGCGCATCAGGAACTCGCGGTAGACCCCTTCTTTCACAAATCCGAAACGTTCGTAGAGGCGAATGGCCGCCTCATTGTCGGCGAACACGGTCAGTGAGACACGCCGTAAATTCAATTCCCCAAACGCATAGCGAAGAAGCATATGAAGCGTTTCCCTGCCGAAGCCACATCGCCGCCGCGTCGGATCTCCGATGCCAAGGGTCAACCAGCAGGTACCCTGATTCCAAAGCACACCATCGAGTTCCGCGATCCCGATCACTTGCTCATCATCGAGGAGTCGCACGGCAAATGAGAAAGCATCCGAGGTGTCACGCTTCTGTGCAATGACGTCGCGCCACTGCTCAGCGCTCTTCGGTTTTGCCGCAAGCGCGTCAAACATTCGCAAGAACTCCCCATCTTGTGACCAGCGCGCCAACTCGACAGCGTCCTCGTCTGTGAATGCAGTCAAGCGCACCGACGCACCCCGCAGGAGTGGATCCCTCAAGCCATAGTCCTCCTCATGACGCACTCGACTTTGCATCAGCTGTACTGCGCCACCACCCGGGTCCTGTTGTTGACGTACTTGTCAGCCGCCATGGCCGCGATCGCTCCGTCGGCCGCCGCTACGACCGCCTGCTTGACTGGTGTGCGTCTGGCATCACCGCCCGCAAACACCCCCGCGACATTCGTCCGCAAATACTCGTCCACCAGCACAAAGCCCGCGTCATCCTTCGCAATGACATCACCCAAAAAGTCCGTGCCCGGTCGATTGCCCGACAGGTAAATGAACACGCCGTCCAAAAGCACCTCCCGTTCCTTGTCCGTCGTGCGGACGACGATGCCGCGCAGCCTGTCCACACCCGTCACCTCTTTGAGCACCGTCCCTTTGTGCACATGCACGTGGGACAATCCTTCAAGAGGATGGAACTCCGCATCCTGCGACCATTCCTTGCCCGGCACAAAGACATGAACTTCCCGCGCAAAGCGCGCCAACTGAATCGCATCCTCCGCCGCCTCCGCGTTGTCTCCGACAACCGCGACCGTCCGGTCTTGGAAGAACGCGGCGTCACAGGTAGCGCAGTAGCTTACGCCCCGGCCTTCAAACCGTTCTTCCCCCGGCACTTTGGTGGCTCTTCCCCGCGAACCGACGGCCACAAACACAGATTTCGTGCGTACCGTTCCTTCCGGCAAGGTGACCGTCTTGACTTCACCCGTCATGTGCAGGCTCATGATGTTTGACCGTACGAATGTCGCCCCAAACTGGCTCGCTTGCCGCCGCATCAGCGTGAGGAGTTCAAGTCCAGACACCTCGCCCAATACGCCCGGGTAGTTTGCAATTTTATGAGTGAGCGCCAGGGCGCCCGCCGTCGGTGACTTATCGATGACCAGGGTCTTCAGACGCGATCGCGCCGCGTAGACCGCCGCTGACGAGCCGGCTGGCCCCCCGCCGATGACGACCAAATCATACAAGGGCTCCAGCACATCGGCCGATAGCGGGGTAAACACGCTCTCCGCCTCTGTCTCCTCGCTTAGCGCCAGGGCCGCCTCTGGACCAGGTTCTTTCGCCTGCAAGAGGCCAAGCTCATCCAGTTTCTTTTTCATCGCATTGGGTCGATAGCCGATGATCGGCGTCTCGCCGAGAAACGTCACGGGCACTGAGTAGATGCCCTTGGCGTGAAGGTCTTCAAAAAAGGCCTCATTCTCCGTCACGTTGCGCTCTTCAAACGCCAGGCCCCAATTGGCCAGGTCCCCTTTGATCTTTTTGCAGTACTCGCACCCCGTACTCGAATAAACTACGATCTCCATCCAACCGCCCCCTTCTTTCATTGCACCACCCTACATCAGCCTACATCGCCCCTTGCGCCTGTTCGTGCGCATGATAGGAACTGCGCACCAGTGGACCGGACTCGACGTGCAAAAAACCGCGGCTCTTTCCTTCCTTGCGAAGCAGCGAAAATTCTTCCGGCGTATAGTATCGCTCCACACGCAGATGTCGACGGGTCGGCTGCAAATATTGACCAATCGTCATGATCGCCGTGCCCACGGCCCGCAAATCATCCATCGTCTCCAAAATCTCGTCCCAGTTTTCCCCGACTCCGAGCATGATACTCGATTTGGTGGGAATCTCCGGCCGCCAACTTTTCGACCGCTGCAACAGTTCCAGCGAGCGCTCGTACTTCGCTTTGGAACGAACACGGTCCGACAGGCGTCTCACAGTTTCGATATTGTGGTTAAGAATATCTGGGCTGGCGTCCAAAACCGTGGCCAACGATTCCGGCCGCCCCATGAAATCGGGAATCAGGACCTCCACTTTGCACTCCGGACTCGCCTCGCGAATGGCGCGAATCGTCGCGGCAAAAACCGCGGCTCCGCCGTCCTCCAAATCGTCCCGTGCGACCGACGTCACGACCACGTGGCGCAGACCCATTTTCACCGTCGCGTCAGCCACCCGCTCCGGCTCGGCCAAGTCCAGTTCGGTCGGCTTGCCCGCCGTCACCGCGCAAAATCGACAGGCTCGAGTGCAGACGTTGCCCAGGATCATAAAGGTGGCCGTCCGGTGCGCCCAGCACTCATAGATGTTGGGACAGCGCGCCTCTTCGCACACGGTGTGAAGACCGTCCGTGCGCATGATCTTCTTCAGGTCTTGGAAGTCACTCCCCGTGCGCAACTGGATCTTCAGCCAATCCGGCCGCCGCAGCGGTCGACGATCATCGTTCTGCGTGTCAACTTGTGCC
>JAPNUJ010000170.1:0-276 GCA_026627155.1 Bacillota bacterium
ACAAAGATCGCATCAGGGCAAAGCCGCAACGCCGTCTGCGAAGGCATCGCCGAGTGCACTCCGAAACGACGTGCCTCGTACGAGCAGGTGGCCACGACGCCTCGCGCATGCGGCGAACCGCCGACGATAAGCGGCCTGCCCTGGTATTCCGGGTGATCGCGCTGTTCGACGGAAGCGTAGAAGGCGTCCATGTCCATATGAATGATTTTGCGCAGGCCCGCCTCCACGGCTCGTCACCTCCCAGGGCTTTCAGAACACCAGTTTCCACGCGGTTTC
>JAPNUJ010000170.1:389-2183 GCA_026627155.1 Bacillota bacterium
AGGGTGACCCCCGAGGCGAATCGACAGTCAGATGGGCAGCTCATGGCACGTCGCAAGAGAACGCACATAGAAAGACCCCCATGACGCACTGAGGCGCATCGGCGGTGCCTATCGCCGTGTATGAACTCGCTGGCGCCTTTTCAATTGGACGAGAAGCAGTATATAATGCGGAGATGTACGGGGAGGCTTCGAGCCCGTCGCGTCGTGGAAAGAAGTGACCCCTATGGATTCAACCACAAGCCACCAAGATGAACTTCGGATCGTAGAGACCCAAATCCGCGAGGTTTTGGAGATGATGAATCAGGACTTGGCCTGCGGCGAGGTGGTCGCTCGTCTGTCGACCATTCGCTCCACAGTGGATCACCTGATTGCTCAGGTGATCGGCACGCAGTTGAACCAGTGTCTGGCCGTCGAAGGTGGCTCCGAAGAGTCGGTCGATACCGCCATTCAAGAAGCCCTCCAACTATTGCTAAAGATCCGCTGAGACGCGCGCTGGACGCTTCTCCACCTACCCCACTCGAATTCGCCAAATCACCCCCGTGCCCGGGAGCAGTGTCTCCATCCCCTTCATCACGCCAAAATCCACAACGTACCAACGCCATCCTGACCAAACACAGCGTCGATGGGTCGTTCCCGCCCGCCCACGCCCGTCGCAGATAGTTGCGACCAACGCCTTCATCAACTCGTCACCGGGCACGCCGGGACGCCCGACCGACCACGATAGGAATGAGGGGTCCCGGGCGCACCAATTGATACTCTTTCAAATCGAGTGGGGACGCCAGAAGGGCGCTGCGCACATCACGAGTCAGATTGCACCCACCTGCAAGTGGACGCCACACCGGGTTCAAGCCGATCTGCACTGCGCGCGCCAACGGCCGGCCGCTTAGCACATGCTCCAGAAACAGGTACTGACCGCCAGGGACGAGAACACGATGGATTTCCTCCAACACCGTGTCCAGACGCGCGACAGAGCACAAGACCAAGCTGGTCAGCACCGTGTCAAAGGACTCATCCGGCATCTCCAGCCGCTCAGCCGGACTCACCAGCAGCGGAATGTCAGGATAGATCGCCTGGAGATAGCGCTGAAAAGACGGTTCCGGTTCCTCGAGAACGAGATCCGTCACATAGTTCGAGAGTCTTGGAACGTCAAGGCCCGGACCCGCGCCCAAGATGAGCGTTCGCCCGTTCGCCCGCTGATTTTGCCGTTCACGAAGATCGCCGACCGCCCTTTCGATCCACCGTTGCCCACGAAGATAGACCGTAGAAAAGATAGGATGTTCGACCGTCTATACACCTCCACTCGAAGGCCGCCCCAAGACTCACTCGACGCCGCTGGGCAATCGGTTACCAGCCGCCTAAGCATAGCCGTACCTGCCAAGGATCGCAAAGACGCCGGTGCGGGAATTGAATATCCTGCAGAGCCACATCCACGTCGGATCCGACCTGCGAAGACCGCAGTGTCATAAAAATAGGTACAATGGGCAACCTGTGCGCGTACGCCAGTTCCTGACATTGGAGTGTGACTTACATGGCCCATTTGCGAACGATTGCCCTCAGTTTGACTCTCCTCACCGCGGTCGCGCTGCCCTGTAACACGGCAGTACACGGAAAAACTGCGCCCGAATCCATTCAAAAGTCCGGTCCGGTCGCGGGTCAAGCCGGAGAGGTCGAGTTTCGTGTTGGCTCGTCGGCGAGCACGGTGATCAAGGACGCCCGCGTCATCGTCATCTTGCATGACGGCAAGGTCATCGCTACGGGACGCACGGATGCCGCGGGGCTCTGGACTACGCGCGT
>JAPNUJ010000170.1:2193-2501 GCA_026627155.1 Bacillota bacterium
ACAGTGGAACGCTGAGTTCTCGACAAAAGGCATCGTCAACGCCATCGTCATAGCCGACGGCTTCAATGAGCAAGTCGTCTTCGTCATCCCGATCACGGCACACACGATCCAACCGGTCATCCTGCAACCGATCGTCGCCAATGGACGCAACCTGCCGTCCGCATCACTCGGCAATCTTCACCAGCACACGCTGCGCCATTTTGTGGACTACTACGCCGAGTTGCTGGGTCTACAACGTCAAAAAGGGATCCCCGGCGATTTTGACTATGCCCCTTGGAGCCCAGAGTACAAACCCCGAGCGAGTAACC
>JAPNUJ010000171.1 GCA_026627155.1 Bacillota bacterium
GTCGAAGCCATCGCGGTGCGTCCGCTCACTCATCGTCGTGTTCCCCCTTGGGTGAAGCCGTACAATCTCCTCACGCGGCGCCTATCCTAGCAGGTCTGCCACAAAGCGCGGCAAGGCAAACGCAGCCTGCTGCAGCTCCGGGGTATAGTAGCGTGTGGTCAAGGCTGCCGTCCGCGCAGGGTCGGCGATGACGGTCGGATCGTGGCGCTTGGACCCGATCGTAAAGCTCCAGAGTCCGCTCGGGTACGTGGGAATCGCCGCGAGATACAGGCGAGTGACGCCGAAGATCGATGCGATGTCACCGTGAACGCGCGTGATCAACTCCCCGTTCAAAAACGGTGACTCGGTCTGGGCGACGAAGATCCCGTCCGGCTTCAGGGCGCGCGCGATGCTCTCGTAGAACTCGCGGGCAAATAGTCCCACAGCCGGTCCAATCGGATCCGTCGAGTCGACGATGATGACGTCATACGTAGTTGGATTCTCCTGCACATGGGCGATGCCGTCAATCACGCGCACGTCCACGCGCGGATCGTCCAGTGCACAAGCGATTTCCGGAAGGTACTCGCGGGAGACGTCGATGACGCGACCGTCGATCTCGGCAAGCACCGCCTGTTTGACCGTCGGATGTTTGATGATCTCGCGGATCACGCCGCCATCTCCGCCGCCGACCACCAGCACGCGTTCGGGATTCGGGTGCGCCGACAGGGCAATGTGGCTGATCATCTCGTGATACACGTACTCATCGCGGATGGTCGTCATGACGCACCCGTCAAGGACGAGCATTCGTCCGAACTCAACGGTGTCGATCATCGCCAGGTCCTGAAACTCGGTCGTCTCCGTGTGCAATGTCTGCTTGATCTTTGCGGTGATTCCGTAATTCGGAGTCTGTTTCTCTGTATACCAAAGTTCCACGTGGCGCCACTCCTTCGTCAAAGTCGCCCGTATTATAGCACACCCAAGCCGTTTACATCGTTTTCCACAGGGCGATACTAATGCCCACAGGAGATGAGTCCACTTGCAAAGACACCCTCTGACATCGGCAGCCCGACTGCGTCTGGCCAAACGCGCATTGACCCGGATCCGTCCCCTGCGCGGTGGACTGTACCCAGTATGGCGCAGTCCGCTCGCGCTCATCACCCTCACCATCTGCGGTGGCGTCACGGCAGCCACTTCCGCCTACCTCTACCTGCGCTATGCCCCGCTCCCGCAGGGGGCCATCATCGATCCATCGCGCGTGACCGCCGCCGACGGACTGGTTCTCGGCGACTTGGTGGGGGCCGGGATCACGCGTCAAGAGATTGCGTTAGACCAAGTGCCCCTGTCGCTGCAAGAAGCGACGATCGCGGTCGAAGATGCCTCGTTCTACCGTCATTACGGGCTCAACCTTCGCGGCATCACCCGCGCCCTGCTCGCGGACATCGGTGCCGGTCACATCGTACAAGGCGGCTCGACGATCACGCAGCAACTGGCGAAAAACCTCTTTTTGACAAGTGACCGTACACTCTGGCGCAAACTGCGCGAGGCCGCGTACGCGCTGCAACTGGAACTGCACTATTCAAAGCAGCGAATCCTCACGGACTATCTCAACGTCATCTATTATGGCGACGGCGCCACTGGCGTAGGCACGGCAGCCGACTACTATTTTGGCAAGCCGGTCAACCAATTGACGCTGTCCGAGTCGGCGATGCTGGCCGGCCTTCCAAAGGCGCCGTCCCTTTACAATCCCTACAAGCACTTTGACCTCGCCCGCGAGCGCCAGCGCCAAGTCCTGAACGCCATGGTCCGCGTCGGCGATATCAGCCCGGCAGTGGCCGACGCAGCGTATGCAGAGCCCCTGCACTTCGCCTTTCACGCGAGTCCGGAGTCACTGGCCCCGTACTTCACGCAAGCAGTCGCCCGTGCAGCGCAGCGTCAGTTTCACTTGTCGCAGGAGGATCTTTATCGCGGCGGCCTGGCGATTTCGACCACCCTGGATCCCACGTTGCAGCGCGCTCTTGATCAGGCGGTCGCTCGCTACATCCCCGCGGGAACAGGCCTCGAGGCGGCGGCGGTCGTCATGAACCCAACCAACGGCGATATTCTGGCCTATACAGGGGGCACCCATTTCCGCCAAAGTCCTTTCGACCGAGCGCAGGCGATGCGGCAACCAGGGTCGGCATTCAAGCCGTTTGTTTACGCCACGGCGCTCAACGATGGGCTTACCGCAGCCCATCTCATCGACAGCAAGCCGCAAACGTTTCGCTATGATCGCGATCGCTACTATGCAGTCCACAATTTTGCCGACCTGTATACCGGACGGGCGATGGACATGCGTCAGGCGATTGCGCGATCAGACAACATTTACGCTGTCACGACGGCTATGGAAGTAGGCCCACAGCGCGTCGTCGACACCGCCTTGCAGTACGGGTTGCCGGACGACATGCGGCCCTATCCGTCGCTGGCGCTAGGCGCCTTTCCCGTCTCGGCACTCGAACTCGCTCGCGCTTAC
>JAPNUJ010000172.1 GCA_026627155.1 Bacillota bacterium
TTTCCTCGAGCATCTCGCGGTCCAAAAGGTGAGCCTCATCGACGACGCACACCGGTTGCACACCGTGGATCCCGCGCATGAGTTCGATCTCTCGATGCAGTTGCCGCTTGGCGTCGCCGCGATAAAACTTGGCCTCACACCCCAATTGCTCCAACATCCCCTTGTAGAAATGACGAGGGGTCAGCTTCGAATCGGACACGTACAAGACTTTGTGTTTCGAGGGATCGAGCGTATCCGCATAGCGGCGAATCGTCGTCGTCTTGCCGGTCCCGCAGTCCCCGGTCACCACGACAAAGAATTGCCGCTGCGCCGCATAATGAAGTCTGCCGAGCAACTCCTCGAAGGTCACGGACCGGTACAGTTCGTCCGTGGGCATGTCCCGGGAGAAGGGGGTGCGCGCCAGCTGGTAGAAGGACTCAAACATCCTCTGACTCCTCCTCCACCACGGCGCGATACGAGACAGCCGGTACTTGCCGCTCTTGACGCGCCTCTTTGCGCTTCGCAGCGGCATCGAGCAGCCGCGATCCTTTGGCAGGAACCGTCCCGAGATGTTCCGGGAGCGCCGGGCGCTTCCCAACGTGGGTGCCAATCACCAAAGGCTTCGCGGTCCATGGGGCATGCCCGTCATATTCAACGGTAATCACCGAGATGTCCTGCGGATCGTAGACGATCTCCACCGTGCATCCGATAAACGAGAGACCGACCTCATACTGTTGCCCTTGAAAACTGACGCAACCACTCTTGTCTACCTTGCGTTTGTCCGCATGCAAGAAGGCGTCCTTGAGTACCTCCGGGCTCACCCAGCGCAGCGCCTGGGAATCGCTGCGATAGGCGGTCTCTGGTGTCGTCTCCCCCGGGAGTGCAGAGTGCGGCTTATTTTGATAGCACTCCGACAGCCAAGCAGAAAACCGGGCGTTCAGCGCATCGAGCGTTTTCACAGGCTCCAGCCGAACTTCCGCCAAAAAGCTGTCCAAGGTTCGATTCCATCGTTCAATTTTGCCCTTCGATGCGGCCGCATAAGGCTTGGCGTACAGCAGGCGAATGCCCAGCTTGGAACAGGTGCGCGTCATCCACTTCGTTCGATACTGCTTGCCGTTGTCGAAAAATGTGGCCTCCGGTACCCCATACTTGTGCACCGCCTGATGAAAGCAGTCCTCCACGATCACCTGGTCAAGCGTGGGGTAAAATTCGGCGTGCAGAATCAACCGAGTCGCGTCATCGATCATCGCCACAAGGTACACCTGCTTCTGGCTCCCGCCAGGGCCGATCGGGAGATGCGGCCCGTGTTTGATGTCGCCCATCCACAACTGATTGCGGTGGGGGTGGGCAAAACGCCGAGCAGCCACGCCCGTTTGCGTCACCATCCGCATCTGGCGACTGCTGTATCCGAGATCGGCCAGTCGCTCTTGCAAGGTGCTACGCTTGATTTGCCCCGGCTGTGCATGGCCCTCCCACTCTAAAATGGCAATAATGCTGGCGATGCTACGCTCCGGCAACTCACGACGCAATAAGACCGCCTGCTCCAACAATGGCTCTGGAATCGCAGACCCTGTACGATGGCCCTTTCCCTTCGGCTTGAGTCCGCTAAATCCAGATTCCTGATACCGCGCCAGATACCGGCGCACCGTACGCTCGGATAGGCCTGTTTGTGTGCAGACCTCTTCCATGAGTACCCGTTTTCGGGCCGCATCCAACCCTGGGACCAACAGGGACGCTACCCACTGGACCCGTTGTACTGCGATGTCTTCCGCTTTTTGATGGTCTTTCATGCCAACTACCTCCAATGAAAGAGAGTCTGGCATGAATGTACCGCCGTTCTATGTGGACATCCACGCAGAACGGGTTGCTACGTGCAAATGCGCGTTGACGATTGGCCGAACCGTTCTGGCCAGCCATGCACTCGCATTGCCAACGTACTGTCCAAGACCACGGAGTGCAGATGAGGTCGGGCTGGACGAGGCCTCGACACTCAGGGAGAAGCGTTGCCGCAAGGCCTCCAGACACCCACAGGCGTACGGAGCCCACCACGCAAACCACGCGCGCCAGCGGTCCAGGGTCGATTCGTCGGCTGCCACACTGGCGCGCTCCCGGTTTTCGATAACCTGCTCGATGCTTCGCGCCTCGTAACGTTTGTAGGGCGCCAATACATCGGGAAGCTCGTGATGGATCTTGTTACAGTCGACACATCGAAGACGACGGATGATCAGCCACTGCTTCTCGCCCGATCCGAGGACTCGACTACGCCACCTTCGACCGAACAACACCAGCACGCCCTGACAGCAAGGGCAGGGCAAACATTCTGCACTCCTCACCAAAAACACCATCTATATCTGTAGCCAAAAGCTCATACTGTGTTATACTCACCATGCGTGTTTGTCTGAAGGACCCCTGCGATGACGACGGTGCGTCATCTCGCAAAGGGGTCTTTCTTTACCTCCGTTATGGACATTCTACCCGTCAACTTCTGGAC
>JAPNUJ010000173.1:0-2095 GCA_026627155.1 Bacillota bacterium
CTGAAAGATGTGGATGGATTTCACACGCAAAACGCAGGTGCCTTGTCTGTTGGGTTGCCGGCGCTCGTGCCGTGCACACCGCTTGGCGTGATGAAGTTGCTTGCCTACGAGGAGATCGAGACAAGAGGGATGCATGCCGTCATTGTGGGTCGCTCGAACATCGTCGGCAAACCGCTCGCTCACTTGTTGCTACAAGCGGACGCGACCGTCTCGATTTGCCACTCTCGGACGCGCGAGCTTGGCGCCATCACACGGACGGCAGACATCCTGGTGGCCGCTGTGGGGCATCCGCGTATGATTTCGGCGGACATGGTGAAGTCAGGGGCTGTGGTGATCGACGTTGGCATCAATCGAGTGGAGACAGGGTTAGTGGGGGACGTGGATTTTTCGGCCGTATCGGACAAGGCCGGTGCCATTACCCCAGTTCCGCGAGGGGTCGGCCCCATGACCATCGCGATGTTGTTGCACAACACGGTGCAAGCGGCACGGGCGACGTTAGTGTAAGCAGGGTGTGGACGGGTGGTGATCAGCCGTGCAGAATGTGCGCTCGGTCAGTGAAGTCACGCAGCTTCTGCGTCAGCACATTCAGAGCAACAGTCAGTTCACCCAACTTTCCGTAGCGGGTGAAGTGTCCAATCTCAGTCGACCGTCGAGCGGACATCTCTATTTTACATTAAAGGATGAACGCGCGCGGTTGCGCGCGGTGATGTTCGCGGGAAAGGCCCGCCTGTTGCGATTTCAAATTCGCGATGGGATGCGTGTCGTGGTTTCGGGAGGCCTTGATCTTTTCGAGCGATCGGGCGATTACCAGATCTACGTTGACGCGATCCAGCCGGATGGCGTCGGTGCGCTGTACTTGGCCTACGAACAGTTGCGGGAACGTCTGGCGCAAGAGGGGCTGTTTGACGCTGAACGCAAACGCCCCATCCCGGCTTATCCTGCCCGCATTGCCCTTGTCACCTCGGCCACGGGTGCCGCGGTGAGAGACATGGTGACGACCCTTCGGCGTCGCTACCCTTTGGGACGAGTTCTGATCTTTCCCGTAGCGGTGCAGGGTGAGGATGCGCCGAGGCAGATCGCCGAGGCCATCACCCGTGTCAGCCAGGGCCTCTTAGCAGACGTCATGATCGTGGGGCGCGGGGGCGGTTCGTTTGAAGAACTGTATGCGTTCAGTACAGAAGTCGTTGCGCGCGCCGCAGCCGCTTCCAGGGTTCCAGTGATCTCGGCTGTGGGCCATGAGACGGATGTGACGATGATCGACTTTGTTTCCGATCTTAGGGCTGCAACCCCCACGGCTGCTGCGGAACTCGCCAGTCCTGACCTGCGGGACGTTTCGTCTTGGCTAGCGCACTCGCGTGCCGCGTTGCTGGCGAGTTGTCAGCGACGGCTCGTGCAGGCGGCTTCGCGGTTGACGGAGTTGCAACAACGTCGTGCGCTGGCCGATCCCATGCGTTTCATCGCCATTCGGCACGAGTGGACCGATCGCTTCGAGCGGCAGTTGCGCAGCGGTTTGGCAGAACGCGTACGGACGATGGAACGCCGGCTATCCGACCTCCAGATCCGTCTCCTTTCGCGAAATCCGTCGGCTCGCGTGCAACTGTCGCGAAATCGCGTCGAAGAATTTGACGGGCGCCTTCGTCGTGCTACCCTTCACGATGTGCGCCGACGGGTGGAGGTCCTGGACCACCTGGCGGATCAGTTGGACCTGCTCTCGCCCATGGCCGTGTTGCGGCGAGGGTACGCGGTCGTGACTGCAGAATCAGGGAACCGGGTACTTTCGTCTGTGTCCACCCTGAAACCCGGAGCCAGCGTGCGCGTCGGGTTATCCGACGGGTGGCTGGATTGCCAGGTGTGGGGTGTCCATCCGAAGACAGAGGGGGAGCTGCTGTGAACGACGATTCATCCACACCGTCGACCGCTTCAAGACCCGTGCCGTTCGAAGAGGCGATCGCCGAACTCGAACAAGTCGTCAAAGGACTGGAAAGCGGCGATTTGTCACTCGACGACGCGATCGACAGGTTTCAGCGTGGCATGCATCTTGTCAAGGTGTGCCGTGAGCAGTTGCAAGTAGCCGAACAAAAGGTGGAGTTGGTCC
>JAPNUJ010000173.1:2105-2449 GCA_026627155.1 Bacillota bacterium
TCCTGTGCCTGACTGTGGCCGATGCCATAGGGGTGTCGCGACGGAGCGTGTTGCCTGCTGCGTGCGCCCTTGAGATGATTCATACGTACTCCTTGATCCACGACGACCTTCCCGCCATGGACAACGATGACTTCCGACGCGGAAAACCCACTTCCCATAAAGTGTTTGGGGAGGCGATTGCCCTGTTGGCGGGAGATGCCTTGCTGACCCAGGCGTTCAACGTCTTGTTGGACACGGACGCCGCACCCGAGTACGTGATCAGTATGCAGCGGGAGTTGACTCGGGCAGCCGGGCCGCTAGGAATGGTGGGAGGTCAGGTCGGGGATATGAATGCTTCGACGTGG
>JAPNUJ010000174.1 GCA_026627155.1 Bacillota bacterium
AACAGTATCGTCAGCTTCGTGCTGCTGGTCGTGTTTGGTCTCGCGCTGATGGTTTTCATGAACTGGGAACTGACGCTGGCGGTGCTGGTGCTCATGCCTGTTCTCGCCTGGCTCGCCATTTCCTTTGACGGTCGACTGTGGCCCGCGTATCGGCGCGTCCGCAAGAACCTCGGCTTGCTCAACACGTCGGTGCAGGAGAATGTCATGGGTGTGCGGACCGTTAAATCGTTCGCACGCGAGGGATTCGAGCAAGACAAGTTCGGGGACCGCAATGGCGCCTATTTTGACGCGAATATCGCGACGGCCGTGCTGTGGAAAAAATACTTTCCGTACATGCAGTTGGTCGGTAACATCGAAGTTGTGGTTGTGCTTGTGTTCGGCGGGTTTCTGGTGATCCGTGGACAGCTCAGTCTGGGCGATCTGGTAGCATTTTTCAGTATTCTCTGGTACATCGTGGACCCGATGAGTCAACTCGGGTATCTGCTGAACAACTGGACGCAAAGCAAGGCGGCAGGAGAGCGTTTGCTTGAGATTCTGGAGGCGCCGATCACGATCGACAGTCCTGCTGCGGGTCGTACCGACCGGGTGCGCGGGCACGTACGGTTCCGCTCTGTGAGTCTGGTGCAGGGCGGGCAGACGGTGCTCGAGGATATCGACTTTGATGCGCCAGCCGGCTCCACGATCGGCATTCTCGGCATGACTGGAGCGGGCAAGTCCAGTCTTGTGAATCTAATCGGTCGCTTCTACGACGTCACGGATGGCGCCGTTGAAGTCGACGGAACGGATGTCCGCGAGTGGGACCTGCACGCGTTGCGCCGCGGCGTCGGCATCGTGTTTCAGGAAACATTTCTCTTTTCAACGACCATCTTCGCGAATATCGCCTACGGGCGTCCCGAAGCGACGGAAGAAGAAGTAGAGCGGGCCGCGCGGCTGGCGGATGCGGCCGAATTTATCGAGGCCTTGCCCGATGGATACCGCACGCTCGTGGGCGAGCGCGGCATCGGCTTGTCCGGTGGGCAAAAGCAGAGAATCGCACTGGCGCGCGCGATTCTCGCCGACCCGGCCGTATTGATTCTGGACGACGCGACAAGCGCGGTGGACATGGAAACGGAGTACAAGATTCAGCAGTCGCTTAAGTCCGTCATGGCGGGTCGCACGACGTTCGTCATCGCTCATCGGATCTCGTCGCTCAAAGCGGCTGATCTGATCGTCGTGTTGGCAGATGGGCGCATTGCAGAGTTCGGCACGCACGAGCAGTTGTTGAGCCTCGGGGGCCACTATCGCGAGATCTACGACATGCAGTACCGCGATCACGAGGCGCTGGCTGAGCCACGCCGCGTCGTGGGGCTGGAAGCGGCTGTGGGTTTGCAAGGGGGTTGAAGGCATGAGACATGAGAACGAGTCGAAACCGGGATCGGCGCCGCACGGCGTGGCGATGGAGCCTTACGGCGACGAGTTTCCGGGCAAGAACTGGCGTCCATTCGCGCGCGATGAGCTGCGCTCGCCGTTCATCTACAAAGATGACGAGCAGTTGGAGCGCCCTGTGCGCTTTGAACAGATGCGGCGCCTGTCAGCCTACGTGCTGAGATTCAAGAAATTGGCCGTGCTGTCGCTGATCGCGACGGTCGGCGGCATCATCGTGTCACTGGCAGCGCCGTATCTGCTTGGCGTCACGATCAACGCGGCACTCGGGGGCAAGAATCTGCACCTGTTGTTTGTCTACGGCGGCATCCTCGCGGCGCTCTACATCTTGAATACGGTCGCGGCGACATATCGCATCCGCTTCACAAACTGGCTTGGGCAAAGCATCATACGCGAACTGCGCGCGGAGTTGTTTGGGCACGTGCAGAGCTTGTCGTTCGACTTTTTCGACCAGCGGCCGGCGGGATCTGTGCTCGTCCGGATCATGAACGATGTGAACGCCTTGCAGGATCTGTTTACGAACGGTGTCATCAACAGCATCACGAACATGCTCACGCTGGTCGGAATCATCGTCATCATGCTCAGCCTCGATTGGCGTCTGGCGCTGATCTCGATGGTCGTCGTCCCGATCATGTTTCTTCTGTCCACCAAGCTGCGCGCCACGATACGCCGGGCGTGGCAAAGCGTCCGTCTGCGGTTGTCGCGTCTGAACGCCCATCTGAATGAGGCCATCCAGGGCGTACGCGTCACGCAGGCGTATGCGCGGGAAGACGAAAACCAGACGTTCTTTCAGTCGATGAACGGTGAATATTTGAATCGCTTTCGCGTCGCCCAGAAACTGAGTGCCCTGTTTGGCCCAGGCGTCGATTTTACAGGTGCTGTCGGCTCCGCACTGCTGTTCTTCTTCGGCGTGCATTTCCTGCTCGGCGGCAGCGTGACGGTTGGGCTGTTGGTCGCCTTCGCGAACTACCTCGGC
>JAPNUJ010000175.1:0-2078 GCA_026627155.1 Bacillota bacterium
ATGTCCACCGAAGAGCTTGAGGCGATGTGTGCGCGGGTTCCCGAAACATTTGCGCGTGTCCCTGCAGCGTCCCGGTGCGAGGGTACAGCCGTCACGTATGAAATCTTTACTCCGCAGTTCGTTCGCGTGTTCGGGCAGGCGCAGGGCGCCAAGTCTTGGACTCCTGTCGCGGACCTCGGGCTGGCTGTGAGCGATAACCACTGACCATAGCGGGCACACTGAGCAGGATAACCGGCTGGGCGGCTTGCCCTCGCCGGTCACCAGTGCAACGCGGGAGGTCAAGTCGATGGTTACGCGAACAGAGGACCCCGGGCGACGACTCGATGCGAGCGTCACAGACGCGCAGCGTGTGCAGATGGAGCGGCGGTATGCGGCTCTCAGCCCTTTCGAGTACAAAGACAAACTGATCGAGTTGGCACGAGGCGGGCAGGAGGGCGGGACGCGGGTTTTGCTCAACGCCGGTCGGGGAAATCCAAACTGGACGGCGGCGACGCCGCGCGAAGCGTTTTTCCGCCTCGGTGACTTTGCTGTTCGCGAGTGTCGACGCAGCTGCGACCACGGAGACTTGGCGGGCATGCCCGAACGCGGTGGATGCGCTGAGCGTTTAAAGGCGTTTCTGCATTCCCAACCGGATGACGGAGCCACCCGGCTGCTGCGCGCAACGATCGCTCACGGCGTGGAGATGCATGGATTCACAGCGGATGATTGGGTGCATGAGCTGGTGGACGGGATCATCGGCGACAACTACCCGACTCCGGATCGGATGTTGCCACATGCGGAGACGATTGTGGGAGAATTTTTGCGGCGTGAGGTGTTTGGCGATCACACGGTTGGGGCGTCGGCAGTGTCCAAGATGGAATTGTTCGCTGTCGAAGGCGCAACGGCCGCCATCTGCTATGTGTTTGACTCGCTCTGCGAAAATTTCTTGTTGGCGCAAGGCGATCACATCGCCCTGATGACGCCCATTTTCACTCCGTACCTGGAGCTCCCCCAGCTCGCCCGCTACGGATTTCGGGTGACGGAGGTTCAGGCCAGTGGCGAGACGCGTGACGGCCATCACACGTGGCAGTACCCCCTCAGTGAATTGCAGAAGATCGCAGACCCGAGCGTCAAGGCGCTGTTTCTGGTGAACCCGAGCAATCCACCGTCTGTGGCGATGAGCCCTGAGGCGATGACGGCTCTTGTGGACATCGTCCGAACTCGCAATCCAGACCTGATGGTGATCTGCGATGACGTCTATGCAACGTTTGTCCCGGGCTATCGCTCGCTGTTCGCGGCCTTGCCGGGCAACACGCTTTCCGTGTACTCGTTTTCGAAGCACTTCGGCGTGACGGGCTGGCGGCTGGGAGTGATCGCCTTGTGCCGAGACTCGGTTTTCGACCGTCGTCTTGCCGCTTTGCCAGCGCAATTGCGCGCTCAACTGGCACAGCGCTACGGAGCGGTGGCAAGCGCGCCACAGGATCTTCGCTTCATGGCGCGTCTTGTCGCCGACAGCCGTCAGGTCGCTCTCAATCACACCGCGGGGCTGTCGACTCCGCAGCAGGTGCAGATGGCACTGTTTGCGGCATTCTCCTCTCTCGATCGGGAGGAGCGCTACAAACGCCAGACTCGCGAGATCTGCCGCAGGCGGCGTGATCGACTGTATGCCGGCCTCGATCTCAAATCTCCCGAGCTGCCGCACGATGCCGCCTACTACACGGAGTTTGACTTGCTGCACTGGGCTCGGCGGGAGTTCGGCGAGGCGTTTTGCGATTATCTGGAGCAGGCGTACAATCCGCTCGATATCTTGTTTCGGCTGGCGCAGGAGTCGTCGATCGTGCTGCTGGGTGGTGGAGGCTTTCATGCACCGCAGTGGTCGGTGCGCGTGTCCTTGGCCAACCTGGAGGATGTTGCCTATGACCGCATCGGACAGGAGTTGCGCCGCATCCTTGGCGAGTATGCCCGCAAGTTGCAGGAGGCAGGCGACCGCTGAGGAGGCGCCGTGGACAAATGACGATCACCTCTGCTATACTAACCACTGTTGCTCCTGCGGCGATCGCAGGCGCACAGGGTGTGGAGTGATGGCCGAGTTGGTCGAA
>JAPNUJ010000175.1:2088-2381 GCA_026627155.1 Bacillota bacterium
TCATACGGGGTATCGAGGGTTCGAATCCCTCTCACTCCGCTGGAGTTACGAGAAACAGGGCCTCGACAGGGGCCCTGTTTCGTTCACCGACCAGCCATTCAGTTGGGTTCATCGCCTTCGTCTTCAACCAACGTGTTGTAGGCTTTCTCCACCGCGTTCCACTCGTCCTCGTCTTCAATGGGCACAAAGTCCACGATTTCCTCGCCGTCTTCTTCCTTCTCCTCAACCCGGAAGATGAGCCCTTCCTCGGAACTCCCATCTGCCAGCATCAAGACGGCGTACATGCGTGAATC
>JAPNUJ010000176.1:0-1959 GCA_026627155.1 Bacillota bacterium
GCGAGAAATTTGACGCCCTGCTCACGGAACTCGACATCTCTCGCCCACTCGGACGCACGGTCACGACGGTAGACGCGGCGATCACGGCGGCCGAGGCGCTCGAATATCCGGTCCTGGTTCGACCTTCGTACGTACTCGGCGGCCGCGCGATGCAGATTATCTCGAACACGGCGGAATTGCTTCAGTACATGGACGAGGCCGTGGAAGTGTCGGAAAACCACCCCGTCTTGGTGGACCGGTACGTTTCCGGAATCGAGGTCGAAGTCGATGCGATAAGCGATGGAGAGACGGTCATCATTCCGGGGATTATGGAGCACGTGGAACGCGCCGGTGTCCATTCTGGGGACTCAATTGCCGTGTATCCGCCGCAACATCTGAGTGAAGAGGTAAAGGCCTGCATTGAAGAGACGACGTTTCGACTGGCGCGTGGACTCAAGGTACGCGGACTCGTCAATATCCAGTTCATCGTGCACGACGATGTCGTCGAAGTGATTGAGGTGAACCCACGGTCATCTCGGACGGTGCCGTTTCTCTCCAAGGTCACCGGCGTGGCCATGGTCGATCTCGCGATGCACGCGGTCACGGGCCACTCGCTCGCCGAGATCGGCTACGAGAGTGGTCGCATTGCGGAATCAGCCTTCGTGGCCGTCAAAGTGCCTGTCTTTTCGTTTGCGAAGTTGCACGGCGTCGACATTAGCCTCGGGCCGGAGATGAAGTCGACCGGGGAAGTGATGGGGCGCGATACACACTATGAGAAGGCGCTTTATAAGGGAATGGTCGCCGCGGGAACGGACTTGCCCCGCCATGGCACGGTGCTCGCGACGGTGGCAGACAAGGATAAAGAGGAAGCCTGGCCGCTCCTCGCTGAATTCGCACGGCTTGGCTATCGACTAGCGGCGACAGAAGGAACGGCGCGGTACTTGCGCAGTCGAGGTTTGACTGTGCGCGTCGTCAATAAATTGGCCCAGGGAACGCCGAACCTCTCGGACGACATCCGTCAGGGGCAGATTCAACTCGTGATCAACACATTGACGAAAGGGCTGAAGCCAGAGCGCGATGGCTTTCGAATCCGCCGAACTGCCGTTGAAAACGGTGTGCCTTGCTTGACCTCGCTGGACACCGCAAAATCGGTGCTCGACATTATGAAGTTGATTCACTTCCAGACCTTGGCGCTTGGGGAAAAGGTCGCTGCGCCCGTTGCCGATAGTAGGTGGCCAGGATGAGTGACCTTGCCGCACGGGTGGAGCGCCTACGGGGACCCGACTACGACGTCGTGCGAAAGGCGAGCTACGTGGCCCTCGATGTGGCGAGCGGGGCAGAGGCGCTGGCCGTGATCGACGAATTGTCCCCGGTCGTCGATGGATACAAAGTCGGTCTGGAGTTGTTTTACCGAGCGGGTCTTCCGCTCATCGAACACTTGGTGTCGAGGAACCTACGGGTTTTCCTCGACGTCAAGTTGCACGACATACCGAACACGGTTGCGGGTGCTTTGCGGGGCATCTGTCAGTTTCCCATTGAGATGGTCAACGTGCATGCGCAGGGGGGACTGCGCATGCTGTCGGCCGCGCGGGAGGCAGTCGATGCGAGCGCCTTCCATCCCTTACTGATTGGCGTCACACTCCTGACGAGCCTCGACGCCTCTGATCTCGCTGCCCTCGGCATCGCCGAGTCGCCCGAGTCCACTGTCCTCCGGCTCACGGAATTGACGAGACAAGGGGGACTCGATGGAGTCGTCTGCTCGGCCGCTGAATTGAGCGTCCTTCGTCCGTTGGTTGGCCCAGCGTTCGAACGGATCGTCCCTGGCGCCCGGTTGTCGACGGATGCGCTCCATGACCAGCGTCGCAGTTTGACGCCGCGGGCGGCGATGAGGCTTGGGGCGACGCGTTTGGTCCTGGGTCGAGCGGTCCTTGGCTGCCCGGATAAACTCGCCGCCATTGACCATTATTGGAAAGAGATGTT
>JAPNUJ010000176.1:1969-2377 GCA_026627155.1 Bacillota bacterium
CATTCCGCATGCGTCGATCCTCGCAGACCGCTTTCAGTTGCCGACCGTGTATGTGCGTTCAGAAGCGAAGGCGCATGGCCAAGGCCGACAAATTGAAGGGCACTTCCGCTCAGGGATGAAGGCCGTGGTGGTGGAAGACACCTTGTCGACGGGGAAATCTTCTTATGAAGCCGTCCGGGCTTTGCAGCAGGCAGGCGTGGATGTATTGGCTGTGTTGACCATTTTATCTTACGATTTTGATGTCGCGATGCAGAAAATGAGAGAGACGGGAGTGCCGGTTTACCGCCTCGTTTCTTACCACGATTTAGTCCGCGTCGCCGTTGCGGTGGGTGTCATTCCGGAGACGGAAGTGGACCTGCTCATGAAGTGGCGAGAAGCGCCCGACTCTTTTGTGGCGGCGCAAAAAAT
>JAPNUJ010000177.1 GCA_026627155.1 Bacillota bacterium
GGATGTCACGGAAGTACAGGTGTCGATCTCCCATGGCTATCACGCGATCAGTTTACTGCGGCGATTTTTGGGCGTAGCATTTTCTCCAGTGGTCATCCGCGGGATGCGTTTTGCGTCACCACTGATCGCCGGCCCGACCCGTTCAGGTGTCCCGAAGGAGGAGCGCGTCAACCGTGTCGCGCGTGACATGGTGTGGCTGGACTGGGGAGAGCGATTGGGCATATACGACTTCACAAAGGATCAACACCGATCATGGATTCGCGCCACTCACATGGGTATCCGCGGTGTGCGTGGAGAGATTTTTGATCGCAGTGTGCAGACCTTACAGGACTACCATACGCCCGTGTATCTGCAATTGACTCGTATCCATAGAGGAGAGGAAGAGAATGTGGAGGGTTCCTTTCTGTCTGGCATCGTCTGCGGTGAACGAGTGGTCTACCACAATCCCTATCAGCCTGCGTCCCTGACAGACGACGAAATTGCGGTTGCCACCTGTCTTACACGGATGGCCAATTACGCTCGCGGCGGGCCGGGCTTTTATGACCTGCGTGAAGCGGCTCATGATCACTACCTGGCGATGCTCATGCAGCAGGCCATCGATTCTGGCGAGGAGGTTCACTCAGAGCCGCAGTCATGGACAGGCGAGTGAGTGCTCTCGATTGACCCGGCAGTGAAGGGATTGAACAGGCGTCATAGGTTGCATCTAAAGCGAGAGAGGGCAACTGGATATGGATGAATCTCGACTCGATATGAAGGCGCTCTCGGAGCCACGCCGATCGTCTGCTTCTGATCCGTCGTTTCAAGTGCAGACCCGTGCACAAGGTCCTGAGGGCGCCTTGCCTCTGACTCCGGAGATGCTGCGAGAGTGGCCAAGTGGAGACTTGTTTGGACTCACACAAAATGCAGGCATGGGTTGGGCGCCTGCAGCCTTGTCAGGTAGCCAAGTGCTTTTGATCAGCACACAAGGAGGCATCCGTGCCGAGGACGGGCATCCAGTCGCGCTGGGTTATCATACCGGACACTGGGAAGTCGGCCTCCTGATGAAGGCCGCAGCCGAGGAACTCGCGCGCCACGGTTGCGTACCCTTCGCGGCCTATGTCAGCGATCCGTGCGACGGACGTTCCCAAGGCACCGCCGGGATGTTCGACTCGCTGCCTTATCGCAACGATGCCGCGCTCGTCATGCGCAGACTTATCCGCTCGCTGCCGCGACGCCAGGCCGTCATCGGTGTAGCGACCTGCGACAAAGGTCTGCCCGCCATGATGATCGCCTTGGCAGCGATGCGCGATCTGCCTGGCATCATCATCCCGGGTGGCGTAACGCTGCCACCGCAAGCAGGCGAGGATGCCGGGAAGATCCAGACGATCGGCGCCCGTTTTGCGCATGGGGAGATGACCCTGCAAGAGGCTTCGGAACTCGGGTGTCGCGCGTGCGCCACGCCAGGTGGCGGTTGTCAGTTTCTTGGCACCGCTGCCACCGCGCAGGTGGTCGCCGAGGCGCTGGGAATGGCACTCACACACTCGGCGCTCGCGCCCTCTGGCCAACCCGTGTGGGAAGAGATGGCGAAAGCGTCGGCACGAGCGGCGATCCATCTCGTGGCACATGGCATTCGCATGCGGGACGTTCTCACGGATGCCAGTATTCACAACGCGATGGTCGTGCATGCAGCATTTGGCGGCTCGACGAACTTACTGCTGCACCTCCCGGCTGTAGCGCATGCGGCAGGGTTGCGAATACCGTCTGTCGATGATTGGATCGCGGTCAATAAAGCGGTGCCGCGCTTGGTCAGTGTACTGCCAAACGGGCCTGTGCATCACCCTACGATCCGCGTCTTTCTGGCAGGCGGCGTACCCGAGGTTATGCTGCACCTGCGTCGCTTGGGGTTGATCGATGCGAGCGTTTTGACTGTTACCGGACGAACCTGGGGTGAAGCGCTCGATGAATGGGAGCGCTCGGAGCGCAGAGCGCATCTGCGTCAACGTTTAATCGACGCAGATGGCGTGGATCCGGACGACGTGATTATGGATCCCCAGCGAGCGGCTGCGCGTGGGATCACTTCGACGGTCACATTTCTCACAGGCAATATCGCCCCGGAAGGAGCGATCGTCAAGTCTACCGCGATCAACCCGGAGCGCATTGGCGCTGACGGTGTGTGTCGGCAAACTGGCGTGGTGAAAGTATTTACCACGGAACGGGCGGCCATCACAGCGATCAAATCAGGGGAGATTGGGTCAGGGGATATCATGGTGCTGATGGGACGTGGGCCGAGTGGATCGGGCATGGAAGAGACGTATCAACTTACGTCGGCCTTGCGACACTTGTCATTTGGTCAAAACGTCGCGCTGCTC
>JAPNUJ010000178.1 GCA_026627155.1 Bacillota bacterium
CGATGAACACGGGAATCAGAACGAGCACGTACGCGATCAGGCCGACAACGACGGATAGAGCCTGACCCAAAACCTGATTCAGCCCGACGCGGTCGCTCACCTTGTCCAGACCAATCGCGTGCAGGCCACTGACGAGCAAACGTTGTACCACGCGCGCGACAAACCATCCGATCAACAAGATCAGGATGGCACCCAGCAGATTGGGCAAGTAGGCCAGAACGCGCACGGCCATCGCCTGTACCGGTTGCACGAGCCCCGGCAAATCGAGTGCATTCAAAATGCCGGGCAAGAACAGCAGAAAAATCACCCAGTACGCGGCCTCCGCCACCGTCTTGTGCAGGCCGGGTCCGATGGCGTCCTTGTCGAGGCCCGCCTGATCGGCAGCCAGATGCGGAAGCTTGCGCCACGATAGGCCGCGCCGCACGGCGTAGCGGACGATGCTCGCCACAATCCACGCGACGAGCAACAACAACAGAGCTCCCAAGACTCGTGGCGCATACGCGAAGATCACTGTCACAAACCGGTTCAGCGGCTGTGTGACGAGCACCAGCCCGAGGACCTGAAAGACGCCGACCAGCACGAGCAGCAGGACGATGTAAAACGTCACCTGCCCCGCCCGCTTCTCGATGAGGCCCTCGTACTGCGCGTCCTCGCCCAGCCATCTGGTCATCCGCTTGCCGAGACCTGTCTTCGACAGTCCAATGCGGACGCCTTCGCCCACACCTGCAGCCACAGCCCAGCCGATCAGCAAGATGACGATGGCCGCCACCAGCTTCGGCACATACGCCACAACCAGATCGAGCACCTGCGTCCACTCTGCTGACAACGAGTGCATGCCTCCAACCCCTTTTCAATGGGAACACCGGCCGGTCCACGTACTCAGCAGACGCCCCATATGTATATATATCCTGACCCCAGTATACAGATTCATTGCCGAAAAGTCGCCATATTGTCCGAACGATCTGATCGAATGGTGTCGGCCGCGCACCGGAACTGCGTGGTTTCGACCCTGGACCGCGCCGTGCGAGTGGAAGCCGCTTCGTGTTTCCTTTACAATGGAGCGGTTGGTGCACGACCACTTTTGCACACCGGGAGTGCTCGCTCGATGTCCACCACCACACTGCCCTCATCTACCGCGCTGGACACCCGTGAAGCAAAGAGTCACCTGGGATTGTTGACGTGGGCTCACTTCCTGAACGATGGCTCGTCCAACTACCTGCCCGGGGTCTTGCCCGCGATCCTCATCGCCCTGCATGAGCCCGTGGCGGCTGCAGGGACGTTGATGGCGGCCCTGCTGATCGGACAAGCTCTGCAGCCGCTCACGGGCATCCTTTCCGACCGCGTCGGAGGCAAGAGCATCTTCATCTTCGGACTGCTCGGCAGCGCCATCGGCGGCGCCATGATCGGCTTCAGCCGCGAGGTCTGGTTGCTGGTCCTGTTTCTGTTCATGATCGGAATCGGCAACTCGCTCTTTCATCCGCAAGCACTCGCCATCGTGCGCGCGGCTGCGGCCCGCAAACGCCAGGGTCTCAGCCTGTCCGCATTTCTCGTGGGGGGTGAGCTCGGCCGTGGGCTGTTTCCCGTCTTGACCAGCTGGATCGTGGTTGCGCTCGGTCTGCCGTTTCTGTTTTTGATCGCCGTTCCGACGCTTATAACAGTCCCCTTTCTCTTCAAGAACGCACCTCGTCTCGACGTCAAGAAGCGAGTGTCCGGTGATCGCATCGCCTGGCGCAAACACCTGGGACCGATGTGGTTCCTGATCGGTTTCGCCAGCCTGCGTTCGCTGATGTCCTACGGCATCGTGACGTATATGCCCGTCTTGTGGCACGACCGCGGCGGCGCGCTGGTCGTGGGCGCATCCATCGTCACGACGGTGCTCGTCGTGGGCATCGTGGGCAATCTGCTCGGCGGGCATCTCGCCGATCGCTTCGGACGCCGTCCGCTGCTGATCGCGTCGAGCGTGCTCGGGGCAGCGCTGCTGCCGCTGATGGTTGTGGTCGGCGGCGCCTGGCTGTGGGTGTGTGCCGGCGCGCTCGGAATTGCACTGTTTTCCACCTCGCCTGTCACCGTCCTCATGGGTCAGGACATCTTCCCGGAAAACCGCTCACTCGGATCAGGGATTGCGCTCGGCCTGGCCAACGGCATCGGCGCGATGCTCGTCTTTGCTTCCGGCCAGTTCGTGTCGGCCATCGGCATTCACGGCATCCTGCTGGCGGTCGGTCTGTGCGGTCTCGTCGCGACGGGTTTGGCCTGCGCGATGCCCAAGGCGATGGTGGTGGCCCACGCCGAGGGCGCATCGGCACACTGACGCAACCGCCGCAAGTCCGA
>JAPNUJ010000179.1 GCA_026627155.1 Bacillota bacterium
GCACATGACGAAGCGTTGTCGAGCGCGCCAGCAGACCTTGGCGGAGGCTCTGCTGACTCGTCCATCCGGTTACGATCACCTGGTCCGCCTCAAGCTCTCGGGACTCGGACGCGGTCTGGGCACTTGACCTGTCCCTCTGAAGTTGGACACACTGGGCGTGGGCTGTCCGATATTCTGCTTGGCTGATCTGCCCGGGATGAAACAAGATGCCCTCAAGCCCCGGAGTCATCGGCCCTTGCACCCCCGAGGATGAACTGAGCAAGACGAAGGAGAGCAAGGCCAGCAGGAGGACGCCCGCTATCCACAATGATCGCTGAGCAAGCACCTTACGCAGTTCCAGCCAACTGAGCACGACGGTTCAGCCTCCTTTGTACGATGTAACGATTGGGACGCGCGAATCGATCAGTTGTCCGCCCGCGGCACCTGGCAGACAGTTGGCGAGCAGGTGGTGACGCCTCGGCAAATATGACGACTTTCGCAAGCTTTCACCCAATGCATTCTCCTTGCTGCCAGAACGCGATACGATAAGCGCAATTGCTTGCTGACTGCGCGCGGTCTTTGCGCCGACATGAACTGAATGTGAGTGAGGCATCCCGCTATGAAACGCACGAGCCATGCATCCCTTCGACGTGCACGTCGGCGCCGCTTCCTGTTGACAAGCGGTTTCGCCGTAACCTTGGCAGTCGGTCTTGTCGTCTGGCAAAGCGGGTTGCTCAGTGAGACAACGGCGTCAGCGACGGGTCGTACCGCTGCCGCACAAGTTCGTCGCCAGCCCGATAAACGGCGCAGGAGGCCAGCTCGCAGCGGTGGCCACCACACCGACGCGGGGCGAGTTGGCGGTGCGAGACGAACTGGCACAGCTTCGCGCGCGGGTGCGCTGCCTGCGCATCGGTCCAACACCAGCGCGGACAGTGGGCATGCAGCCAAAGGGTCGGCTGCGACCACAGCCGTCACGGGTGACGATGCGCCCGTGAGCGACGTGGTTGCCGCTGTGTATACAGCTGCCGCGAGTCCCGTCGTCGTTCCGCAGCAGTGGGCTGACCCGACGCCACCGGCACCGGTCGGCCCGCTTCCGGCGAGCGTCGATCTGACGGTGCCGGCTGTCGATCAGTGGCCGACATTGCCGAACGGTTGTGAGGTCACGGCCCTGTCCATGCTGCTCGACTTCGAGGGCATCAAGGTGAGCAATGTCACGCTTGCCGGCGAAATCGCGCGGGCCAAGACCCCGCGCCAAGTCGTTAACGGGCAGACAGTGCGCTGGGGCGATCCTAACAATGGTTTTGTCGGTTCGATGCGCGACTTCGACGACGGTTACGGCGTTTACAATGGTCCGATTGCGGCGCTGGCCAGCAGGTATCTGGGCACGGATGTCGATGACCAGACCGGATGTCGCAGCAGCGTGCTGTGGGATGATCTCGCGTCCGGTCGCCCGGTCGTCGTCTGGACCAACGTATGGTTCGAGTACTTGCCAAGCTATGACTGGGAGACGTGGCAGAGCGATCACGGCCCCATCACCGCCTCCATGGAGGAACACGCCGTGTTGTTGGTGGGGTATTCCGCACATCACGTTTATGTGAACAATCCGGAAAACGGCGACCAGAGTGAGGCGGTGCCGAAGTCGTCATTTCTCGCCAGTTGGCGCCAGTTTGGGCGGCAGGCGGTGACCGTCAACACAAACCTGCCGACTTCCATGGCCGCAACGGCTGCTGCAGCGCAACAGACGACCGTCGGTTGAGCGACTGCAGCTCGTCTATGTTACGGCGTGCGCTTGTTCCGGAAACTCTGCGAGGTACACGTCGTCCAGCGTTGGCTGTGCCGCGATTGCGTCGGCCGTGGGCGGGTGGTCGGCGATCATCCGCAGTACCCGATCGCCGTCCTCGCGGCGGATGTTGATGATCTGCCCGCGAGACTGGAGCGAGTCCACCTGAGCCGCCGGAATCCGCACCTCCCATACGCGTCCGCGCAGGGTCTGCGCGATCTCTGTCTGGCTTCCCTGGGCGAATACGGTGCCTCCTTTGACGAGGGCAATCGCGCCGGCACTTGCATCTAGGTCCGCGAGGATGTGCGTCGACACGATCACGATGCGTTCACCGGACAGTTGCGCCAGGATGCGGCGAAACCGCATGCGTTCTACAGGATCCAGCCCCGCCGTGGGCTCATCGAGGATGAGAATGTCAGGATCGTTCAACAGCGCCTGCGCAAGACCGAGTCTGTGCCGCGTTCCGCCGGACAGCTTGCGAATTGCTGTGTTGCGGTAATCGCCCAGATTCAGCTGTTCGATTAGCTGCTCGGCTCGGGTCTTGACTTCTTCCCGCGCGA
>JAPNUJ010000017.1:0-252 GCA_026627155.1 Bacillota bacterium
GGACGGCATTTGCGCAGACTCGAGATAAGGTGAACGCAGACGGTCGCAGTCGGATCGCGTGTGTGGGCTTTTCAGTCCCTGTGGAGCTGAACCTGCAGGCTCTGATCTGCGCAGCCAAAGGGGTCGCGTTTCGCTGTTACTGGCGTGCCCCTGATGGTGGCGAACGGGCCATGCTGGAGGTCTGCCAGCACATGACGGGCAATGGACTCGCCGCGGTCAAGGAGCTGGCGCAGGGGTGGGATGAGGTGCGCC
>JAPNUJ010000017.1:262-12304 GCA_026627155.1 Bacillota bacterium
CTGCGGTTTGAAGTAATGTCAGGAGGCCGGGCCAGTGCCTTCGGCGGTGTCGCTTTCGATCCGGACAGACAGCGAGACCTAAGGTGGAAGCGGTGGCCGGTGGCCAGTTTGACGGTTCCAAGGCTGCTGTTCGAGAGCGATTCTGCCGGTTGTCGCTTGACAGTGAATGTTGTCGTCGCGCCCGGTTCTGACACCGAGAGCATCGTCTTGCAGTGCCTGGAGTCGGTAACAAAGGCTGTGGCGGGGCTGCGAAGTGTGACGGAGCCTGTC
The DNA here is from genome assembly GCA_026627155.1 of Bacillota bacterium. GTDB lineage: Bacteria > Bacillota > Bacilli > Alicyclobacillales > SLC66 > JAPNUJ01. The sequence continues at coordinate 533 of JAPNUJ010000017.1, forward strand.
TCCCTGAAGGACCGTGCGGTCGGGCGGTCTGTGCGCGCCATGGCGTCGGGAGCGGGCGGTCCTCTGCAGGACATCGAACAAGACCTGGCTTATGAGCGGGCCGTCACGGAGACGGCGCGCGATATTCGCGAGGGGCTGTTGCGAAAAGTCGTCCTAGCTCGCCGGGCAGACTATCCGGTCGACGAGCGTGACCACTTGGCAGACGCTCTAGCGACCCTTGCGCGGGAGCATCCAGACAGCACAGTGTTTGTCTGGGGGAACCAGGAAGACGTGTTTGTCGGAGCGGCTCCAGAGCGGTTGATCCGAGTGGCAGACGGTCAGGTCTCCATCGACTGTTTGGCTGGGACAGCCCCACGATCGAACGAAGTGAGCGAGGATCGGCGCCTGGGCCGCGAGCTCTTCGAGAGTGCCAAAAACCAGGATGAGCATCGGGCGGTCGTGGAGGGGGTCTTGATGTCAGGCGCAGATTTCGCGCTTGACTGGAACGTGCCGAGGGCACCACGCTTGTTGGCCCTGGGCCACGTTCAGCATCTCTATACGCCGCTGACCGCGACACTTCGGCCGGACAAGACGGTGCTCGATGCCGTGGCCGCTCTGCACCCCACGCCGGCCGTCGCGGGAACGCCCCGTGACTCGGCCCTCGCTGCGATCGCTGCCCGGGAAACCATGGATCGAGGCTATTATGCGGGGCCGGTCGGGTTCGTGGAAGCCGACGGCAGTGGCGAGTTTGTCGTGGCGCTGCGCTGTGCGCTCCTTGGCCCGCACGGGATGTCCCTATTTGCGGGCGGCGGAATCATGGGTGGAAGTGACCCCATGTCAGAGCGCGCCGAAACCGAATGGAAGATGAGGGCCATCCGATCGGCCTTTGGATTGACCGGCTCACTAGATCACAAAGAAGGCGACCTATGACTGAGAATGTGGATTTGCGCCCTGTGTTGGCGTTTGTCGATGAGATGGCCAAGGTTGGTGTCGCTCACGTCGTGCTCTCACCGGGCTCGCGCAACGCGCCCTTGACGATTGCGTGCGCGCGACAGGCGCAACTCCGCCTGTACAATGTCCTGGATGAGCGATCAGCCGCCTACTTCGCGCTGGGCCTGGCGCGTGCGAGCAAGACCGCGGTGGCGCTTGTCTGTACATCCGGCACCGCCACGGCGAACTATCTGCCAGCCGTGATCGAAGCGCATTATTCGGGTGTCCCGCTGCTCGTGATCACGGCGGATCGCCCGCCTGAGCTGTACGGCGTAGGGGGCAACCAGACGATCGTTCAGTCTCAGCTGTATGGTCCCTACGTGAAGTCGGCCTGGAGCATGCCGGTCGCGCAGGATACCCCGACCCTAATGATCCACGCCCGGGTCACGGCGGCGCGCGCGGTGGCGCTGGCGCAGGCTGCGGTCCCGGGTCCCGTGCACATCAATTGGCCGCTGCGAGAGCCTCTCATCCCACCGGGCGCGGACGGGCCTGCCATCGACAGCGAGCCTGCTAAAGAGCCTGCCGATGAATTCCTTGCTTTGCGTCCCTTGGTTCGCATCTATGGAGAAACGCGCGGCGCCCCTTTGGCCGCGCGTCAGATCGCGCGCGATGTGGCCCACGTAACCCGGGGTCTCATCTTGTGCGGACCGACGGACGACGTGGCGGTGGCCGATGCGGCCTTGCGGTTGTCGGAACGTCTGGGCTGGCCGGTCCTGGCGGATGGACTCTCTCAGATTCGCTTGCATAAGGGCGTGCATACTGGCGTGATCGCCCATTATGATACGGTCTTACGGGGCTTGAGTCGGGCTCGGCGAGTGCAGTGGAGGCCGGACGTGATCGTGCGAGTGGGGGCGCCGCCCACATCCAAAGTCCTGGGTGAGTGTCTCGCGCTGTGGAACGAGAGTCGGCAGATCGTCGTTGACGAGTGGCCCGCCTATCGCGATCCGGCACGTAGCGCCACCGATGTCGTGCAGGCGGATCCCGCGACCTTTTTGCGTGAGTGGCTCTCGGAGTTGCCGGCAGATGACGACGGGCCCCGGGGATGGGGGTCCTATGCACGGCTTTGGCAAATGGCCGATGGACTGATGGCTGAAGAGCAGGCGGAACGCCTTTACACAGACGATCGGTTGGTTGAAGGGGCGATCATTGGCACGCTGGCGCACTGTCTTCCCGAGGAATCGACGTTGTTTGTGGGCAACAGCATGCCCGTCCGGGATCTTGACTCCTTCTTGCCGCGTCTCGGCAAATCCGTGCGCATCGCCTCAAATCGCGGGGCCAGTGGCATTGACGGCGTGGTGTCCTGCGCACTGGGTGCAGCGGCGGTCAATCAGGGTCCGGTCCCGGTGACCCTGGTGATCGGCGATTTGTCCTTCTTGCACGACATCGGCGGTTTGTTGGTTGCCGCGGATTACGAACTGGCTCTGGTGATCGTCGTCGTGGACAATGATGGGGGCGGGATATTCTCTTATCTACCTCAGGCGAGTCAGGCCGACGTCTGGCCACATTTTGCGACGCCGCACGGCGTGGACCTGCGTCATGCGGCGGCCCTGTATCGTGGGCGGGTGGTGCCTGTTCCCGGCGTGGATCACCTCAGTTCGGCCCTTGCAGAGGCATGGGCCGCGCCGGGCTGGTCGCTCTTGGTCGTCAAGAGTCAGCGCGACGAGAGTTTGCAAGGGCATCAAGCGCTGTGGGGTGCGTGTGCCCGTCGACTGGATGAAGCGTTGGCCGAGTCCGTGGACAAGGCGTTGACTGAAGCCCTGGCGGGTCAGGGGGGCGGCTGATGGGCACCCGCAGCGGGTATGTGGAGGTCGGGGACGGGCGCTATTTTGTCCGTGAACGGGGCCAAGGTCGGGCGTTGTTACTCTTGCATGGATTTCTCGGAGGCGGTGAGGACTTCCTGCCGTTTTTCCGCGAGTTGTCCCGGACGCATCGCGTACTCGCGGTCGATCTTCCGGGGCACGGAAGGACGAGCGTACCGTGCCGCAGCGAACGGTTTTTGGTGGAGAGGGTCGTCATGGACCTGCGCCAGGTCTGCGCTGCGATGGGCGCCGAGGCGCCTGTCGTGGTCGGGTACTCGATGGGCGGTCGCATCGCGCTATCGTGTGCGGTCCTCGAGCCGGACTGGCTGTCGGGTATGGTGCTCGAGAGCGCCTCGCCCGGGCTCGAACACGTTGACCAGCGAGAAGCCCGTAGGCTTTCCGACGCGGGCCTCGCCGAGCGTTTGCAAACAAAAGACTTGCCAGGTTTTCTGACAGACTGGGGGCGGCAGCCCCTGTTTGCCACCCAAGCGGCGCTGCCGGCCTCGGCGCGAAGACGACAGGACCGGGTGCGTCAGGCCCAGGATCCTCGCGGTTTGGCGCTGTCACTGCTAGGGACCGGGACAGGATCGCAACCCTCTTGGTGGCCGTTTTTACGTGACGTACGCATCCCGACTTTGCTGATAGCCGGAGGGAAGGATGTGAAGTTCGCGACGACCGCAAAGGCCATGGCGAGCGCACTTCCTCGGGCGCGGCAGGAGATCGTCGCGTCTGCAGGACATAACGTCCACCTGGAGTGTCCGGACCGTTGGGTGGCACTTGTACAATCTTTTTTGAGTGAATTGTGTGTTAGTTAGTTACTTTTATGAAGTCACTATGATACACTGGAGAGGGGGATTGGAGGGGCTGTAGATGGAGCACCAAACACTGTGTCCCAAATTCGAGGCGGCATTCGAGATTCTTGGTAAGCGGTGGACGGGGCTGATTATTCGCGTCCTGTTGGAGGGTCCGAAGCGGTTCAAAGAGATCTCAGACATGATTCCGCACATGAGTGACAGGATGCTGGCCGAACGTTTCAAGGAGATGGAGGCACTCGGCGTCATCGCACGCAACGTGTATCCGGAGACGCCAGTTCGCATCGAGTACGAGTTGACAGAAAAGGGCAAGGCGCTCAGCAGTGTGATGGACGAGGTGCAACGCTGGAGTGATCGCTGGATGTCCTCCTCTGAGCCGTCGCGCCCATGAGGTTGGACTAGGCAGGCAAGACAATCGTGAATGTGGTTCCCTTTCCTACCGTGCTGTTGACCAAGATGGATCCGTCGTGAGCGTCCACGATCCACTTGGCGATCGATAGTCCAAGGCCCCCTCCTTGCTCGTGACGGTGGCGGGATGAGTCGCCGCGAACAAAGCGATCGAATATGCGCGGGAGCAGTTTCGGCTCGATGCCGAAGCCCGTATCCGAGATCGACATGGTTGTGGCCGTCGTGTCAGGCTTGACTTCCAGTCGGATCGACGCTCCGGGGCCCGAGTAATGCAGTGCATTGTCTATGAGGATGAGAAGCAGTTGTCGCAAGCGGTCCTCGTCACCGAGGATTTGGCTGGGCGATGGGGGCAGGGATACCTGAACCTCTTTTTGTTGTTCTTGGACGAGAAGCTCGACCGTTTCCACGACCTCGCGAACCAGGGTGTTCAGGTCCAACGGTCGCTTGATGAGCATCAACTCTTGTGAATCGATCCGCGCGAGTGTCAGCAGACTGTCGATCAACGAGCTGGTTCGCGTAACTTCAGCATACGCGTTGGAAAGATAGTGGAATTCACTTTCGATGGTGTGGTCTGGATGGCGAAAAAGAACGTCCAGGTTGGTCTTGATGATGCTCAGTGGCGTGCGCAACTCATGGGAGGCATCCGCCACGAATTGTTGTTGGCGTTGCCACGAACCAATCATCGGGGCCAGGCTTCTCGACGTGAGCCACAGTCCCAGAACGATGGCCAGTGCCAGAGCTGCAAGTCCTGCGACGCCCAGCGTGAACAACAACCGGCCCAGTGTTGCAGTGGTGGGTCCTGACGCGCGAATCACACGAATCAGGAAGGTGCCATGTTCCGTCCGCACGACGGCGAAAAACGCGCGGTAAGAACTCCCTTGAATCGCGATGGTGCGGTACAGTCCGTCCGGTTCGGAACGGGCCAACTGATACATTTGGCGAACGTTCACAAAAGGGTTGCCGTCCACGAAGGCGGCCGCCCAGACACCCCCATGGTGCTGGATGGTCCACAGACTGAACGTGATTTGCAGGTCACTCAGTCCGATGGGAACCGGGCCCGTCTTTTGTTTGTTGTTGTAGTTATGGATGATGCGTACTGCACTGTAACGCAATTCATCGTCCAGGACCGCAAACAGCTGTTGCGACATAAGGCTATAGACAACGATCAGCAAGATGACCCAAACGGACAACAGCGCGCCAAGGTTGATCCCGAACAGCTTGACTCTGACCGGCAGGTAAGGGTCCTTGGCGAGCTTTGGCACGGCTAGCAAGCAAACTCCTCCATGAGCTTCAAATGGGATCCGTCCGCTACTTTCCCCCAGGCTTTTGCAGACTGTAGCCAACGCCTCGCAACGTGTGGATGCCTGGACCCGCTATGGAGGCCAGTCGTCGGCGCAGATGGTGGACGTAGGTGTCCAGAACGCCTTCGAGCACGTCGGCCTCGTACCCCCAGACGCCATCAATCAGTTGACGTCGGGTCAGCACCTGACCTGGATGCCGGATCAACATCTCGAGAATTTGCGCCTCTTTCGGGGAGATGATCTCTTCTTGTTCACCACACCGGATGGCGCGATGGGTCAGGTCAAACTGCAAGTCTTCATACCGTAGTATGTCATCGGCCACAAATTCCGAAGGGCGGCGCACGAGCGCCTTGATTCGAGCCAATAGTTCCTCCATGGCAAATGGCTTCACGAGATAGTCGTCTGCGCCGGCGTTCAGACCTTCAACCCGATCTTTGACAGTGTCACGCGCTGTGAGCAGAAGCACCGGTGTCGAAATCCCCTGTTGACGCAACGCTTTGACAATCTCCAGGCCTGTCATGCCCGGGAGCATCCAATCCATGACGATGGCGTCATAGGGGATCGTTCGCGCCAGTTCGTAGGCATCTTCGCCCTGCGTGGACAGGTCCGTTTGGTACTGTTCGTCTTGGACGAGGCGCTGCAAGGCCTCCGCCAAGCGGATCTCATCTTCCACTATCAGTATCCGCATGCGCGAGCCCCTTCCTATACTACAAAGCATACCACAACGCGGGCCTTTTACTGACTGTGGCGCTCGGTTTTTCTTCCGCATCAAGGCGCGGACGTCGTGTTGGGTTCCGAAAAATTCAGGTCAGTGCCCGACTCTTCCATGCTTCGACCGGCTGTCTCACGGCCGAAGATCGTGATGGGCAGCGCGAGAATCAGCAACGCCAGGGCGATCCCTTCGAAGATGGTCGTACTTCCATACGCCACCAGGATAAATGGAATGAACGCCAGCGTGACCACCCCACTGAGGACTCGCGCGGTCATTTCCGACAAGTAGACGCCTTCGCCACGCAGACGCGTCGGAAACTGCTCGGCCACCACCAGTTTTGCAACCGGAAACACACCGAGGCCGAAGAAGGACGCCAAGAACGCCGCCAAGCCAGCGAGGAGGGGTGTTGACGTCAGCCCGAACAAGGCGCACCCGATCGCCGCCAACAGATAGTAGAGGCCGAGGATGGTCCGTCGCCCATATCGCTCGGCGAGATAACCCTGCGCGATCGACCCGAGCCCGGCTGTACCCATCATCGCGGCCGTGGCGAGAATGGCACCCCCTGATGCGAATCCGCGTGACATGAGAATCGTCGGGCCGTAAACGAGCAGGATATAGAACAGGATGAGAGCGCCCGTCAACTGGGAGGTCGTGATCAGCCCCCGCTGTAGATAGGGAGTCCGGGTCAACGTTCTCCAGGTGGGTCGTCTTTGAGCGCCTCTTGCGATGACGGCCAGGGATCGTGGGTTGGTCAGGGTCTCGTCGTGTGGAAGACCTGCCTCCCGCTCATACTGCTCCACCATCGCACGGACCTTGACCTGTTGGCCGCGCTTAAGCAGAAAGCGAGGAGATTCTGGCAGCCAAAGGATGAGCGGAATCAGAAGCAAAAGGGGTATGCCGCCAAGCAGAAACGGCACACGCCAAGACAAGTCCGCTGCGTAGGCATGGATCGCGTACGCACCCGTCAGGTTGGGGACCAGGTACGCCGCGGTCAGGATCCCGTTAGCGTACCCGACACTGATCGCCCGTTTTTTGGTATGAACGAACTCGGACAGGAACAGGTAAGGGAGAGGCAGGATGGCCCCCTCGCCGAGGCCGGACAAGAATCTCACGGTGATGAGTTGCGGCAACGTGTGGACAAAGGCCCCGATCACCGTCAAGATCGAAAAAGACAGGATGCCGATCAACGCCACTTTGCGTCGTCCAAACCGGTCTGCCACCACGCCAGCTGGGATCAGCCCGACGACGACACCGAGTGTGGAGGACACACCGAGCCACGCCAGCGCGGCTGAATTCAGGTGCCACGCGGTCTTGAGAACGGCGATGACCGGTCCGGCCAACCCGATGTCAAACGCTTCTGCCAGCCATACGAAAGAGAGCAAGATCATCACGCCGACGATGCTCTTGGTCAGCGGGATGCGGTCGAGTCGAGCCAGGAGGTTCTCATCCTGCCGAAAGCTTTCGCGCAACGTGTCCTCCACGTGACCTGCTCCTCTCTGATGTTCGTGTCAAACCGAGTGGGACTCGGTTCGCTTCTTGCGCGCGAGCCAGCGTGGCGGATCTGACTTCTGCCCGACGATGTAGCTCAGCAGAGGCACGCTGCCGATCAAACGGGCCAGTACGATCGCAAGGCCATACACGACGAGGATGGTCAACGGCAACAAGATCAGGCGTTCCGTTGCGTTTGTGTGAAGTCGGTAGACGATCACCTCAGCATAGTGCAACAAAATGGGGTGAATCAAAAATACGCCAAACGATGCGGCAGCCGCCACTTTCACAAAACTCGAGAACCAGGTCACATGCGGTTTGAGGCGTGCGGCCGACCAGGTGGTGCCGGCGCTCCATAACGCGAAGGTCACCACCAGACTGTAGGGGATCATGATCGGTTGCAACACTAACACTGACAAAACCGAATCTTGATGGAGATAGTACTGATCAAAGGCATAGTGACCCCAAAGCAGGATCAGGCTGCTGATCAAACTGGCCACCATCCAGCCTTTGTGGGCAATGATGTACGCTTTGATGCGCGGGTAGTGAACGGCGATCAGCGCACCGCACACGAACCAGAACTGATACGTCAAAATGTCGCGATCGCGATAGCGGTCCAGGAAGTACAGGATCGGCGGCAGATGGGTCATGGGATAACTTTGCAACACGGCCTTGTTGAACCACATCATGGCGATTTCAAGTGCGAAGCTGAAGGCGAAAATCCAGCCGTGCACCCCTTCGGTCCGCTGGATAAATTTCAGGAACAACGGAAAGAGAACGTACAGTTGCATCGAGATGACCAGATAGTAGAGATAAAACTGATGCCCAATCAGGACTGAAAAGATGAAATCCCAAAGAACGGATCCGAACGACCAGTCGAAGCCTTTGAGATAGGTGCCACTGAACAGGATATAAATCAGAGTCCATGCGGCGTAAGGGATGAAGATCAGGGCGAATCGCTTCTTGAGAAAGTCCAACGCCTTGAACGAGCGATGGTAGTACGTGATGAATAACACCAGCCCAGTGATGAACATAAACGCCTCGCGCGTGAAATGAAGCGCGACAAGGCTCATCCCGTACACGGTGCCGGTCGCCGACGCAAACGGTGTAAACAAGTTATAAAAGGATATGACGTGAACGCACAACACCCCGAGTATGATGAAGGCTCTCATCAAGTCCACTTCGTACAGATGCTCTTTTACCTTGCGCTCCAAACAAGATCACCCTCCCGTTCTCGTACATTACACTGCAAGGTTTAAAGTTGCCTTAAAAATGAGTGAATCCAGAGCCAGTTCGTTCGTCTGGGCCAATTCTCCAGAATTGCGGCATGTTTCTTTAAGGCATTTTTAAGACGCGAGGTGCAGACTAGGCTCATAGTAAAAAACCAGTTGCGAACGGAGAGTGGCATCGTGTCTGAACTGACAGGACGTTTACTGGCAACACTGCAAAACAGACCGAGCAAATCGTTGGTTCACTTTGCGGGCATCGACTATACGGGGCCGGACCTGATCGCCGATATCGCGCGTGTACAGTCGATGTTAGTGAAGATGGGTGTGCGCCGTGGCGACCGTGTCGTCATCGCCGAACCGAACACCTATACCTACATCGCGGCCTATATTGCGATGTTGCTCTCGGGTGTTGTGGCGGTGCCGGTCAATCCCGCGATGCCACGTCCGGAACTGGAGAAAGTGATGCGCCGTGCACAGGTCCGCGGGGCCCTGTTGACGCCAGATCTGTGGCAGGCCATGGATCTCCAGGAATCTGGAGAACAACTTCCGGATAGTCTGATCTTGCTTGGTCGCATCGATGGGAGTCATGCGGGATTTCAGATCCACTGCCAACATCGAGTCGGGTCAGGTGCTTGGGGTAGCGAGGAAAGGCTGCCTGAAACGCCTCTGTTTCTCGTGGGCGACATCGCTGAGCGGGCCGCTCTTGTGACTGAGGACTCAGGCGCGATCTTGCTCTTTACTTCAGGTACGACAGGCGTGCCGAAAGGCGTGCTGCTGACGCATCGGCAAGTGATGGCGACGTCGCGCAACGTCGCCTTGTCTCACGAGCTCGGGGAGCAAGATGTGTGCTTTTGCTTTTTGCCGCTGTTTCACATCAACGCCCAGGTGATCGGGCTGATCACCACGTTGACGACGGGGGGCAGGATGGTCCTCGAAGACAAGTTCAGCGCCTCGCGTTTCTGGGTGACTGTCGCTGAGCAGCGCGTGACGTGGGTTTCTGCAGTGCCCACTGTCATCGCGATTTTGATCAAGTCGGCCGGGCAGCCGATAGGGAGTCACCGACCGCGGTTCTTTCGTTCCGCTTCTGCACCGCTCCCCGACCTGCACGCACGCCGATTCGAGGCGCGCTTCGGCGTCCCGTTGATTGAGTCGTACGGGATGACGGAAGCGGCGAGTCAGATCTGCGTGAACCCGCTGCCACCGGCTCAACACAAATTCGGCTCGGCTGGCAGACCATTTGGCATTGAACTGAGAATTGTGGATGAAGTGGGACAAAGCCTGGATGATCATGAAATCGGAGAGATCGTGTTACGCGGAGACAGTGTGATCACGTCGTACGCGTCGGGCGATGATACCGGCAAGAGTTTTCGCGATGGCTGGTTCTACACAGGGGATCTCGGGTATCGGGATGCCGATGGCTTTATCTATATCACGGGTCGGAGTAAAGAGATGATCAATCGTGCCGGGCAAAAGATCAGCCCGCGCGAGGTGGAGGAAGTCATTGTCAAGCACCCGCAGATTCGCCAGGCGGCCGTGATTGGCTTGCCGGATGACCTGTACGGGGAGCGCGTCGTGGCCTACGTGATTCCTGATGTATTTCGCGGCAAGCAAGATATCGAACTCAAGGAGCAATTGCGCGCTCTCTGCAAGGAGTCGGTGTCGGCCTACAAGTGCCCGGCTGAGTTTCATATCGTCGAGGAGATTCCGATCGGACCTACGGGCAAGATTCAGCGGCATCGGCTACGTGAGCAAGTCTTGTCGCTGGGGAGCGCCGGAGCAGGGATGTAAGACGGGCGAACTGTTGCCATTTTGACGATGAGGGGATTATTCCTGAGATGAGACCAAAGTCGGGAAGTGAACGTTCGCGCCGGATCCGTCGGGCGAGGTTGCGAGGCGGGGCCTTGCTTGTGGCCCTTCTGGCGGCGGGACTCTTGATCGTAAAGACACAGTCCTCACTGACGCCGGCTGTGGATGCGCAGGTTTCGAGGGCGGCGGCGAAAGTCCGGCATGAGGGTGGGATCCCGCTTAAGGACCTGGTGACGGGCAGGGCGATGGCAGTGGGTTCCTCGGTGGCCATGGGCTGGGATGACAAGGTGGGGGGCGGTTACCTCAAACGGGCCTTTGTGAGTTACTCAGGTTTCGCCGGACACCCGTACACGTTGGTCAACAAGGCCCAGGAAGGCGATGTGGCCGCACAGGTGGATGGTCAGTATCACCTCTGGTTGCAGGCCTATCGGCCGCAGATTGTGGTCATTTCGTGGGGGGCGCTCGATGACATCCATGCGAAGACGCCGCTACCGAAGTTTCGGGCAACCGTCGCACATCAGATTGCTCTGGCACTGTCCAATCACGAGGTCGTCTTCATCGTGACGCCTCCTGTTACGAAGGCCTCCTACACGGAGGACCTGAAGTCAGAGCCACTCTATCTGGATAGCGAGATGGACGTGGCACGGGCGTTTCACAATCCCAACGTCTATGTCTTTGACGTGTTCGATCAGATGAAGCAGTATCTTACCGCCCATCACCAGACCTACGTACCCTATATGGCAGATGGATGGCATCCCAACACGGCTGGTCACGCCCTTGGGGGTCAGTTGATGTTCGACGATATGAAGGCCGCTTTTGGCAAGGGACCGATCGCGTTCAAGTAGGCCGTACGATGGAGAGTCCGTCACCTGTGGTGGCGGGCTTTTTTATGATGATCCAGACCAGCGTTCCTGCAGTGGCGGCTACACCCGATTCGAAGAGGAAAAATCCATGTGAACCCATCGCGTCAAACAGGATGCCACCTGACAAGTTGCCGATGACGTTGCCGAGTGCGGCCGTTGCAGCAAACAGCGTTTGACCTGTAGCCAGACGATCGCGAGGCACTGCCGCTCGCAGATACATGACCGCAGACGTATAGAAGAAACCGAAAGCCACTCCGTGCAAGGCCTGTACGCCCACGATCAGGGCGGGCACATGGGTTGTGCCGAGGACGAACCAACGCACGATGTAGGCTGTGGCTGAGCAGGTCAACAAAAAGCGGGGGCCACGCCTGGCGTACAAGAGACC
>JAPNUJ010000017.1:12314-26660 GCA_026627155.1 Bacillota bacterium
GCGAAGGGCATGGTGAGTATTTCACTGCCTGAGGACAGAGAAAAGGAAAGAGAAGTCAGCCATGCTGGGAGGTGGTTGACCAGTATATAGAGGGGGTAGAAGGACCCGTAGGCAGGTACGGTCAAGGAGAACACCAGCAACATGATAAAAAAGCCCGAGAGGGGTCGCCAAGCTTGCGATCGCGAGGACGACGGAACGGTGGACGTATCAGGTAGCGTCGGCACTACTGCATTCATGGTCGCTTCGATTGGAACCTCCAAGTCTTCATGACGTTCTCTGGTGACGAAGGCGATCACGAGAGCACCTAAAAGAGCGGGAACGTAAATCCAGTAGAGCTCATGGATGGGATGTGAGATCAGAAAGATCCCCATACAGACGTTGGCAAACGAAAAGCCAAGTGAACCAAAGACGCGGATGCGTCCGTAGTCCAGCTTGTCTACGTGTACGTAGCCCATGACGACATGGTCCAGCAAGGGCGTCACCGCGGTCAGAAACGTGGACAGGATGGCGAGGGAGACGATCAAGGCCACGAGTCCGTGCGTTTGGAACAGGAGCGTGACAAGCACGGGCAGAGCGATAAATTGAAGTCTTAAGAGGGGCATGGTGCGATGGGTGCGATCCGCCAGTCCACCCCACAGCGGGGGAACAACGGAGCCGACCAGCGGTTGGATCGACAAGAGCAGCCCGATCACGCTGGGGCTAATGCCTCGGCTGGAGAAAAAGGGCGATAAATAAGGGAGCAAGGAGCCCATCCCGGCGTAAAAGAAAAAATACATCGCCCGCAAGCGCCACACGATGCGCTGTATCGGCGGTTCGTTGCGGTTGACCATCGTGTCACCTCGTTTGCGAACTGTCTGTTGCCAACGGGTGGCCCAGGCCGTATAACGGGTCAGGCCATCGTCTGGACGACGATGGCCTGACGCGCGTCCAATCAGTTATGCGTCGAAGAGAACTACGCAGTCCGATCGTTACTTCTTTCGGTTCCGCATCGCAAAGTAGATTATAACGGCGATAACCACAATCGCAAGCAGTACGTAGCGAATTACGTGCATTCAGTGAAGCCCCCTTTCCAACGTTTCGTCCCCCCATACTATACAATGGTTTGTCCATCTTGTCAGCCGGGGTGTCTCTCTGAAGGGAGACGGACTGTGCAGGTGCCTGGAAACAGGTCATTGGCGGAGGGCGGCTTCGTTACCTAAGGCATACAGTGTGGAGACCGCCAGCCTGGGAAACGGAGGTGCCAAGCTTGAGGCCCTATAGTTTTTTACGTCACCTGGAGTGTGCACGGTGTGGAGAATTGTACGATGCTACTGTGCGACAGCAAACCTGTCGATGCGGCAGCCCGCTACTTGCGCGCTATGATCTCTCGGCCCTGGCCGCGTCGCTGACCAAAGCGGAAGTGACGTCGCGCGAACCGACACTTTGGCGCTATCATGAGTGGTTGCCCCTTCAGGATCCGGCGTTTCGCGTGTCGCTCGAAGAACACATCACGCCCATTTTGCCGGTTCCTCGTTTAGCCGCTGACATGGGGCTCGAGGGTCTGTGTGTAAAAGATGAGAGTTCGTTGCCCTCCGGTACTTTCAAAGCCCGGGGAGCGACGGTCGGGATCTCGCGTGCCGTGGAACTCGGTGTCGCGCACGTGGCGATTCCGACCAATGGCAATGCTGGCGCTGCGTGGGCACTGTACGCGGCGCGTGCGGGCATTCGAGCCACAGTGGTCATGCCCTCTTCGGCACCCCTGACGCCTCGTAAAGAGTGTGTCTTGGCAGGAGCCGACCTGTATGTGACCGAGGGGACCATTGCCGACGCGGGAGCGATCGTGGCCAGTGCGTGCCGGCGTCACGGATGGTACGACGTGTCAACGCTACGCGAGCCGTACCGTCTGGAGGGGAAGAAGACGTTTGCCCTTGAGATCGCAGAGCAGTATGGGTGGGATGTTCCTGATGTCCTTGTGTACCCTACGGGGGGCGGGGCTGGTGTGATCGGCATCGATAAAGGGCTACGTGAATTGCAAGCGATGGGCTGGATTGGCGAAAGATTGCCTCGCGTTATGATCGTGCAAGCTGCGGGCTGCGCGCCCTTGGTACGGGCTTTCGATGCCGGCGAGGATACGTCCGCCGCCTGGAAAGATCCCCATACCCTTGCATTTGGCATGCGCGTACCGAAGGCACTTGGGGATTTTATGATCCTTGATGTGATCCGGCGCACTCAGGGGGCCGCCATCGCCGTGACCGACGAGGAGATCATTCGCGAGCGACGTGCCACAGTGGCTCGCGAAGGGCTCCACGTGTGCCCAGAAGGTGCGGCTGCGCTTGCCGGTGTGCGCAAGCTGCGAGAACTCGGGCAGATCGGAAAGGGAGAGCGAGTGCTTGTGATCAACACCGGTTCCGGGCTCAAGTACGTCGATCAGATTGAGGAGTCAGGCATCCCTTTGTATCATGCCCTGTAGACCCTCTTTCCACTCTGTGGACCATCGGGCCGGTTGCGCGACGAGCCGGTCCCTATCGCTTTGCTGTGACGCCTGCGACGAGTGCCTCCAGTTGCATGGAGAGATCAGCCAACGATTGTGCCGTGACGGCAATGTCCCGGTTCGCTTTCAAATGCCCCTGGATAGCGGTCAGGACGTCTTGTGCGCGAGTGGCCACTGACACGGCGTCTGTGGCCCAGTCCCGGATGTGCTCAGTGACATCGTGCGAGCTTTGGGCGATCGTCGCCGTCGACTCTGACCCGATCTGCGTTTCGCTGGCGACGCGCTGAGAAAAGTCGTGGATCTGGGTGAAGGCAGATCCGGCTTCGGTGGCCACGCGAATGCCGGCTTGCACCTCTTCCGTGACGCGCGTCAGGGCCGTCGCGGAACGGACTGCATCAAAGTAATCCGGGAGCCGATGTCTTGCGCGGCGGACTGGGACTGTTCCGCGAGTTTGCGTATCTCAGTCGCCACTACGGCAAACCCGCGGCCCGCTTCCCCGACGCGGGCGGACTCGATCGCGGCGTTGAGAGACAGCAGGTTGGTTTGACTTGCAATGCCCGTAATGATCTCGGTTACGTCACTGACTTGTTTTGCATGATCGTTCATGCGCGAAACGGCGCTCCCCAAACCCTCAACAGACTCTCGAATCGATTGCATTTGCGACAAGGCATCGAGGATCTGACTGCGGCCACGGGACGCCTCGTCCGATGCGAGGCGGGACAAGTTGGCGGCGTTGTCACTGGTCGCGGCCACACTGGTAATGCCAATCACGGTTTGGCGCAACGTATCAGCATATTCTGTTGCGGACTGACGCTGTCGCTCAGAATGCGACGCGATGGCGGTCATAACGTCCATAGTATGGTTGGAAGAACTATGCCCTTCTTCGGCGTGAGCCGTCAATTCTTGCGCCACTGCAGAGATCTGTCGGGCGCTTTTCAAAACACTTGTGATCAGGGTGTGCCAAGCGCCGGCCATCTCGTTGAGAGAACGGGCCACTGGGCGCAACTGTCCGACCGACTCCGGGTCGAGTGTGGCGTCGAGTTGCCCCTGCGCCAGCCCGTGAAGATGGACGACGAGGCTCCCCACGGGTGCGACAAATCGGCGATAGTTGGCGAATCCGATAGCCAGTCCCAGAAAGATGCCAGCGACGGCAATCAGGATGATGCTGATGCCCATATGCATGCCGTGAACTCCGTTGACCCCGAGCGCCACCCAGCCGATCACGCTGGCCCCGACCCCCGCCAACACCGCGTTTCGCATGAGATACTTGCTGATCGAAAAACCTTCTACCATGACACTGTCCTCCCGTGGCCGCTCTTGGCCATCTGACGCTGTTGACCGCTAGCGTGAGACTAGCACATCTTGGGCGTGCCGTACAGGGGGTGGACAGCAAGCGTCCTTGCAAAACGGTTAGCGAGGGAGCACGTGGCTGCCGGACGGGGGTGTCACGATGTCGGCCTCCGCCTTCTTCCGGGCGAGCACGGTGTTGTAGGTGAGACCGATGGCGACCATGGCAGCGCCGATCGTGATGATCCACTGACCCGCCGCTGTAAAGGCTGCCACGCGAGCGAGTCTGTCAGGTTGGGTGAGTTCGTTGATCTCTTGAGACAGGCGCGTCACTTGATCACGTCCTTTGCACCGCATGATTCCTTCTCTTATGGGTATGTCTGTTCCCGCGTCACCGGCACGGCATCTGCAGGCACATCGCATCGGAGATGAGCGATCCATCATTGTCGGGGAAATTGGGACATGGTAGCATAGCTCTATACCCTTGGAGTGCATCACCGGTCGCATTGGCGGAGGCTCTGTTGTGGACATGCTCGAGATCTTTGCGCAGGCAAAGAGCAAGAAAGCGTCTGACGTACATCTGACAGTCGACTCGCCGCCGATGTTTCGCGTGCAAGGTGTACTGTACCCTGTCGGGGAGCGGCTCTCGGCAACGGATACGGAGACGATCGCCAAGCGGCTCGTTGGTGAGGAGCACTGGGCGCAGTTCGTTGACGCGGGCGACATGGACGCGGCGAGAGAGCTGACTGACGGCTCTCGCCTGCGCGTCAACGTTTTTCGCGAGCGAGGTCACTGCAGCGTTGCGGCAAGGCTGGTGCCAGCTGCAGTCCCCACGCTGGAGGAGCTTGACTTGCCGCCTGTGTTGAAGTGGTTTTGTCAGAGAGATCACGGACTGATGATTGTGACGGGACCGACTGGTAGCGGGAAGTCGACGACCCTTGCCGCGATGGTTGACTACATCAACACCACGCGCAGTCAGCACGTCATCACGCTGGAGGACCCCATCGAGTACGTGCACGCGCACAAACGGTCATTGGTGACGCAGCGGGAAGTCGGCGTAGACGTAAAGAGTTTTGCGGTCGCCCTGAGGGCCGCCATGCGCCAGGACCCCGATGTCATCCTGCTCGGGGAGATGCGTGATGCCGAGACGATCCACACGGCCATCACAGCGGCGGAAACCGGGCATCTGGTGTTGGCGTCGCTTCATGCGCAAGACACCGTGCAGGCGCTCGACCGCATCATCGACGTCTTTGCTCCGAGTGAGCAGGCACAGATTCGGACGCAGTTGTCAGCACTCCTGTCAGGGATCACGTCACAAAGACTGTATGTGACGCGAAGGGCGGACAGCCGTGTGGCCGCGATGGAGATCCTCATCAACACACCAGCCGTGTCCAACCTGATTCGAACCAACCAGATCCATCAGATTCGATCCGTTTTGCAAACCCATCGGGCGCTGGGCATGCAGACCATGGAGATGCATCTGCGGGAGCTTGTGGAACGGACAGTCCTGGATGAGAGCGTGCCGAGCGCGGAGACAGCATGGTAAGGTTGTGGTCAACGTCCGGCCAAATTGGGCTGGCGCATGCGGCGAGAAGGAGACGGGAACCCGGTGAATCCAGATGGGCAGTGGTACCCGATCATCGTGTCGGGAGTGGTGGGGCTCTTGTCCGGGTCCTTCCTTAATGTTGTGGCGTATCGCCTTCCGTGCGGGGAGTCGATTGTCCACCCTGGATCCCGATGCCCTTCGTGTGGCCACCGCTTGTCTATCTATGAGATCGTTCCGCTCCTGTCCTTTGCGGTGCAAGGCGGGCATTGTCGTCACTGTCGGGAGAAGATCTCGGTACGGTATCCGCTGCTAGAACTGGCAACGGCCCTGCTGTTCGTCTGGACGTCGATCCACGTCGTCGGTGATCTGAAGCAATTCACATGGGCGATCTTCTGGCTGATCCTCATCGCGGCCGTCGGCACGGACTGGACGTCGATGCGCATCCCCGATGTCATCACGTATCCGGGCGGTCTGATTGTCTTGTTGCTAGCTGGCGCCACAGGCGTTCAATCATGGTCGCTTGCCCTTTCGGGGGCAGTGCTCTGCCCGTTGATTCTTCTGACCGTCCATCTGCTATCGCGTGGCAACATGGGATTGGGGGATGCAAAACTCTATGTCGCCATCGGTGCCATTCTGGGGCCCTACATGGGTGTCGAGTCCTTGATTGTCGCGTCTGCCGTGGGTGTGTTGGTCGGCATGCCACTGCGTTTGACGCGCCGCTTGCGTGCCGGGCAGCGCATCCCGTTTGCCCCTATGATTGCGGTAGGGACTCTCCTGGTGGCACAGTACGGAACGGGGTGGACGACCGCGTACGTTCACTTGCTCGGGTTACAGGTCGCCGCATCATTTGGTAAGACGGTCTTGACAACGCACGGCGCATGCGCTAGAGTAATGCCTACAAACCTATAGGAAAACTCTTATCGAGAGTGGCGGAGGGACTGGCCCTACGAAGCCCGGCAACCGACGATGGCGACATCGGAGTGGTGCCAAATCCAGCAGGCGATTGCATCGTCTGACAGATGAGAGAGAAACGCCTGTCTGAACAGTGCCGCTTCTCCTCGAAGGGGTTTTTTTTATTGGGTTTGCGCCGCCTCGCGCACAAGAAGAGCTCGGGCGGACGCAGAGGGGAGAGAGTCGAAGTGGCAGACAAACAGCAAGGGTTCGCGACGCGAGCCGTTCATGCAGGGCAACACCCGGACGCCGTGACAGGGGCGCGTGCGGTGCCGATTTACCAGACGTCATCGTATGTGTTCCGGGACACGGAACACGCGGCCAACTTGTTCGCACTCAAGGAATCGGGGAACATTTACACGCGCATCATGAATCCGACTTCGGATGTGTTCGAACAGCGCATCGCCGACCTTGAAGGGGGAGTGGGCGCGCTCGCTGTGGCGTCGGGTCAGTCTGCCATTACGCTCGCCATTCTCAACATCGCGGGTGCGGGCGACGAGATCATCTCCTCGACCAACTTGTACGGCGGGACGTATAATCTGTTTGCCGTCACGTTCAAACGCCTGGGCATACACGTCAAGTTCGTGAGCCCGGATGATCTCGACGCCTTTGCAGCTGCCGTCACGCCGCGCACGCGAGCGTTCTACGTGGAGACGATCGGGAACCCGCGAATCGATGTCGCGGACTTGCGGCGTCTATCTGACGTCGCGCATGCACACGGCGTTCCCTTGCTCGTTGACAACACGTTTGCCACGCCATACCTGTGCCGTCCGTTCGAGCATGGGGCGGATATCGTCATTCACTCGGCCACCAAGTTTATAGGGGGACACGGGACGTCGATCGGTGGCGTGATCGTCGACAGTGGCAAATTTGACTGGACGAACGGTAAGTTTCCCGAGTTGGTGGAACCGGATCCGAGTTATCACGGGGTCTCCTACACGGAGGCATTGGGGCCTTTGGCTTTCATCGTCAAGGCGCGCGTGCAACTGTTGCGGGACTTGGGACCGGCGATTGCGCCGTTCAACAGCTTCTTGCTTCTGCAAGGGCTGGAGACATTGCACCTGCGCATGGAGCGGCACAGTCAGAACGCCTTGGCTGTCGCCCAATTCCTTGAAGCGCATCCGCACGTGGATTGGGTTCAATACCCGGGTCTGGAATCCAGTCGCTGGCACGCGTTGGCCCAAACGTATCTGCCGCTTGGACAAGGCGCCATCATGACGTTCGGCATGAGGGGAACCGTGGCCGATGGAGGGCGCTTCATCGACAGTCTTCAGTTGTTCTCGCATCTAGCGAACGTCGGTGATGCCAAGTCGTTGGTTATCCACCCTGCCAGTACCACGCACCAGCAACTCTCGGAGCAAGAGCAGCGCCTGTCAGGCGTCACACCAGAGCTCGTGCGCCTTTCGGTCGGCATCGAAGCGATCGACGACATCCTGAGTGACCTGGATCAGGCGTTGGCGCGGACATTTGCCTGAACGGGCTGGCTTTGGACTATGGGTGCGGACGTCTCCCGCACCCATTTTTCCATGGTACAATGCGGGAAGGGGGTGGGTGGCATTGCAACTGATCATTCACGACGTGGAGGCCATTACCAGGCAAAAGCTGGTTTATTCAAGCGAAATCATCGAGATCGCCGCGCTCCGCGTTGAAGTTGACGACACGTATGTTGTGCGCGATACCTTCCATCAGTACGTCCAACCTCAGGACGTCCGTTCCATCCCGATTGCCACCACACGCCTGACGGGGATCAGTGAACAGGAGATGCAACGTGCGTCCGGGTTTGTTCAAGTGGTACGTGAATTTCAAGACTGGTTAGGCGATGACGAGTACTTTTTGTGCTCATGGTCGTTGTCGGATCGCGACTTTTTTATGGATGACTGCATACGCCACAGACTCCCGACCGACTGGATTCGAAACTACAACGATGCCCAGCGCTGGTACAGCCAGCACGCGGGCGTGACACGTCGAGTGTCCCTGGCCCATGCCATGGAGGCGTTGGCTTTGCCACCCGATGGGCAATTCCACAGTGCCCTCGCCGATACGCTCGCCACGTGGCGGGTGATTCAGTCCATCTGCAAAACGCCTGCTGAATTGAAGCTGGAGCACAACGATTGTGCTGGAATTCCGAAAACCGAGATCGTCTACCGCGATGAAGCGGCCGAGGACATACCTGACGAAGACAATCCCTTTTTCAAGCTGCGCGGGCTGCGCTGAGTCGCCGCTTGTCGTAGACAGACAGGACGGGCAAAAGAATCACGCCAAGGAGTACCACGGGCGCACTGGTCCACTGTGCCGCGTCCCAGTGAAACAAGAAACGCGGACTGTCGCCGCGTAGCATCTCCAGCAGAAAGCGTTCGAGATTGTAGAGGATATTTTCAAAGACAAAGACATAGCCTCGCGGCCATCGCCGTTGTTTGAGGAGCAAAAGTAAACCGAAGATGATGATGTCCCCTTGACCCTCCCACACTTCGGCAGGCCAGAGTGGACGATCGCCATACGTTTGTCGCGCCAGCGTTCCTTCCGGGTACAAAAGGCCAAAGTCGCCGCCGGTGGGGGATCCAAAGGCGTCCCCATTCATCAAGTTTGCGTCGCGACCGATGCTTTGTCCCAGAATAATCCCGGGCGCACACAAGTCGGCCAATTCCCAGAAGGACAGATGTTTCCAGCGGATGTAGAGAAACCCCGTAATCAGTGCCCCCATGACCCCACCTTGAATGGAGAGCCCGCCATTCCAAATCGCGATGATCTGAGCTGGGTTTTGGCTGTAGTAGCTCCAATCGAAGAAAAACACTTGCCAGATGCGGGAGCCTACCAGACCGCCGAGAAACAGCAGTGGCCCAAGGTTCAACACGTGGTCCACCAGGGCTTGCTTGCCTTCGACTTTGGCGAAGTAAACGGTGGCACCGAGGCCAAGCAGGAATGCCAGCAAGAACAGAGTACTGTAGGCGCGGACAGGAAACGTGCCGATGTAAAACCAGTATTGGTGCAGGGAGTGTCCCTTCTTTCCTTGGCATGTCCTGCCATTGTACCAGACTTGTCTCTCCGACTTCAGACGGATGCGGTAGGAGGGCTTTTGGTGGTATTCATGACTGGTGACCTTCCTGTATAGTGAACTCATCGCTTTTATGCACGGAAAGGTGACGAATGAACTCATGAAATGGACCATTGCGGTTGCGCTGATCGGATATGGCGTCTTGATCTTTCTCGAAGCGGTGGGCTTGAGCCACTATCCCCAGTCGTACTACTTGGGTATCTGGTGGCCAGCCCTGCTGATCGTGTACGGGGTGGAGTGGATTCTCGGACGCCGTGGCAAGGGGGATTTACTTTGGCCCATCGCATCGATCCTGCTCGGCACCTGGTTTTTGCTGCATAATGTAGGCGTGATCAGCTTGGCCGTGTTTCACCCGTTTGACTTGGTCGTGGCGTTGTTTCTTGTGTACATCGGCGTCTCTATCCTGAAGCCAAGGCCCATTCGTCTGCGCTGGAGCTTCAAGAAGAGCAGCGGCAACGTCAATTCCGGGGATCCCACGGCTGGCGACTGGCAGGGCTGGAAGGAAAACCTGAAGCAGTCTGTAAAAGATACCATGGGCAAAGCGGTGCACGAGGATGGCTTTTATGTTCGTTATCATCCTGGTGAAAAGCGAACCTTCCGGGTTCCGTCGCTGGGGGACCTGCGCTACGGCGATTCCCCCTGGCTTTTGCAGCCCATTGTGCTGGAAAACCTCGTGGGGACGCTTCGTGTCAATCTGGCGACGGCGACGATCTCTGACGCGGAATTTCCGATTGTTGTGAACGGGGGCGCGGGTGAGGTCAGGATTCAAGTGCCTGAGGACCTTCCGGTTCACGTCGACATCGAAGTCTTTGCGGGTGAAGTGCGGCTCTTTGAACAGAAGGTCTCGGGCCTGTCCACGCGGGCCGTGGTCTGGGAGGATCCCGAGTTTGACCAGGCCATTCGCAAGGTCCGCATCTACATTCGGCTCAAGTTCGGCGAAGTCCGTGTCACGCGGATGTCCTAGATGAAGCGACAAACGGTTTCCAGCCAGTTGCTGACGGCCCACTTGTTGACGGGTGGGGCAGGGTTTCTAACGGGTGTGTTGTCGCTTCAAGTGATGGAGTCAGACGGGCCGACTTGGGCGGCTATGTTGGCCCGGTCTGTCGGTCTGTCATTGCCTCTGGCCAAGGGAAGTGTCATCGTCCTGTTCGTGCTGATCGTTTTGATAGCATTGTCCTTGTTCGTTCTCTGGATCGGCCTACAACGGACGACAGAGTTTCGCAGTCGTCTGTCGCTCCTGGCCGATGCCAGTGCAGCGTACGCGGCCGGCCGACTGCAGCATCAATTGCTGCTGCCTGGCGAAGACGACGTAGCCCTCATTGCAACTCATGTGTCGTCCATGGTGGCCACCATTCAAGATCAGGTACGCACGCTACAAGAGACCGCAGCCAATCTGAACGCCCGACAACGGGACCTGGAAATACAGGCCACCGTCAAGGAGCGGGAGCGCGTTCAGCGCGAATTGCACGATCGCGTGAGTCAAGATCTGTTTGGACTGTCGATGCTCTGTAATGCCGCCAACATGCAGCGTGAGAAGAAGCCTGAGCTGGCGCTTGCCCTGCTGCCTGAGTTGTCTGAACTGAGTCGCAGGACGCAAGCATCGATGCGCTCCCTGCTGTTGGAACTGCGACCCATGCAGCTGGGCGAACAAACCCTGGTCTCTGCGCTCAAAGGGTTGACCTCGGAACTGGCTGAGCGCACAGGTCTGCAGATTACCGCTTCGTTTTCGTGCTGGGACGGTGCGGCGGAGGCGCAACTCCCGCAAGGCGTGGAAGACGCGCTCTTCCTCATCGCTCAGGAAGCCGTGTTGAACGCACTGCGGCACTCTGGCGGCACGCGGATTCATGTGGCGCTTTACTGCGAACGAGGTCGCGCGGTACTGTCCGTGACCGATGACGGTGCCGGTTTTGCTGAGCCACCCTCGCAAACTGGCGGCAGTCATCACTATACGTCAGTGGGGCTGCGGTCGATGTCAGAACGGGCACAGCTCGTGGGTGGAACACTCGGCATCCAGAGTGGTCAAGAGCACGGAACGGAAGTTCTTACGATAATCCCTCTGATTGGAGAGTGACCTTCATGTCACAAACGCCCATCCGGATCCTGTTGGCCGATGATCATCAAGTGGTCCGACGTGGATTGCGAGCCTACCTCGAACTTGAACCTGACGTCATCGTCGTCGGCGAAGCCGCGGATGGTGCGGACGCGTATGACCAGTTCCTATCGCTGTTACCGGACGTTCTCCTCCTTGACCTTCACATGCAACCCGTGGATGGCATCGCTTGCTTGCAGAGGATCCGTGCAGACCACCCTTCGGCCCGGATCATTGCCTTGACCAGCTATGTCGACGCCTCTCACGTCGTCCCCGCTGTTCAGGCGGGAGCGGCAGGTTACATTCTGAAAACGGCCGATCCGGCTGACCTCCTTGGCGCTATCCGCAAAGTCGTTTCCGGTAGAACCGCCTTCGACCCCGATGCCATGGGCGCATTGGCAGATGGGCTTCATCACAAGTCACTCATCGCCACACTCACGGAGCGTGAACTCGAGGTCTTGCGCCTTCTTGCCCGAGGAAAATCCAACCAGGATATCGCGAAAGAACTGTATATCGGCCTCAAAACGGTCAAATCCCACGTCAGCAACATCCTCGCCAAACTCCAGGTCAACGATCGCACCCAGGCAGCCGTCTATGCTCTGCACCAAGGCCTGGACTGACCTGGCCCGTTGTGGCCGGCGCATCGAATCCTGCTAGACCTCTCGTCCCCGCTTCTCTCATCTCTTAGCTTCTCCACTTGGGCACATCCCCGAACGGTTGTGGATTTTACCTGAAAGAGTATAATGAACTGGGTACAGATTCCCCGGTTCAGTGGCCTCTGTGCGCTGTTTTGACATGATGTGAGGCGAGGAGATTGACCATGGCGGATACTGACTTTTCTGAAGGACTGGAAGACGTGGTGGCGGCTTCATCGGAGATTTGCTTCATCGATGGAGACGAAGGGCGGTTGGTCTATCGAGGCTATGATATCCATGATTTGGTGGCAGGCGGTTGCACGTTTGAAGAGGTGATTTATCTTCTGTGGAACGGCGATCTTCCTACACCCGAACAGTTACAGTCGTTCGCCGGGACTCTGCGAACCGATCGGCAGATTAATGCTCACGTGCTGGATACTTTACATACACTTCCGAAAGACGCCAATGCGATGGCGATGTTGAGGACCGTCGTTTCGACTGCAGGTCTGTACGACCCGGATGGCGATGACAACGCCTACGAGGCCAGCGTGCGCAAGGCGATGCGACTCGTCGCTCAGCTGCCCCAGTTTGTGACCGCGATCGAGCGGTATAAGACCGGGCAGGAACCGCTCGCTCCCAGGGAAGACCTCAGTCTGGCTGGCAATTTTCTTTATATGCTGTTTGGCAAGGAGCCCGACGAGTACACGACGCGGGCGTTCGAGATCGCGCTGATCCTGCATGCAGATCACGAACTGAACGCATCCACGTTCTCGGCGCGAGTCACGGCAGCCACGTTGTCCGATCTTTATTCGGCCATTACCTCGGCCGTGGGAACGCTGAAGGGACCTCTCCATGGAGGCGCCAACGAGCAGGTGATGCTGATGCTAAAAGAAATTGCGGAGCCGGCAAAAGCAGAGACTTGGATTCGTGATGCCCTGGCGAACAAAAAGCGGATTATGGGCTTTGGACACCGCGTCTATCACACGGAAGATCCGCGTGCCACTCACCTTCGCCAGATGTCCAAAGAGATGGGGGAGCGCACGGGAAACTTGTCGTTTTACGAGATTTCGCAGACCGTCGAGCGCGTCGTCAAAGAGCAAAAGCACTTGAACCCCAACGTCGATTTTTACTCTGCATCGACGTACTACACGATGGGCATCCCGATTCACCTTTTCACGCCGATCTTTGCCGTGAGTCGTACGGCAGGCTGGACGGCCCATGTACTCGAGCAGTATCGTCATAATCGTTTGATTCGTCCACGGGCGGAGTACAAGGGGATCAAGCGTCGTGCCTATGTCCCACTAGCTGAGCGCTGAACGGTTTCATTGCAATATATTTACAGTGTACGCTTCCTCTTCGCGGGCACAATAGTACCACGAAGGAGGTGGTCAGCGTGGCATCAGGACAAAAGTCCAACACGCTTTTGGTTAAAGGCGCTAATCGGGCGCTCGATCAGTTGAAGTACGAAGTAGCAGGGGAACTGGGGATTCAAACCCCTCAGGACGGGTATTGGGGCACCATGACGACCCGTGACACGGGCAGCATCGGGGGCCACATCACCCGCAAGTTGGTGGCACTGGCTGAGCAGCAGCTCTCCGGCCGCTAGAGGTACCTGACAACTTCACACGCACTATTTTTCGAAAGCCCCCGCACTGCGCGGGGGCTTTTTGTCGATCACGTGCAAGGGAGCCGGTGGCTGACAGAGGCTCCTTTAAAGTGAAAAAACGGCGCCGAAGGCGCCGCATGCAGATCGTTGAATGGCCTGAACCCGCAGCCCTCAGTGAAGCTGCGTCTGTTCTGAAATCCCACTCAGTGCTTGGCCCGCTTCGTTGACGTGAATATCGACCACAGCCAAGTCTCCCAAGGAACAGATGCCAATGAGATTGCCTTGTTTTACGACGGGTAGGCGCCGGATCTGTTCGGAGGCCATGAGGCGGGCCGCGTCGTGGGCGTCCATGTCAGGCGTACAGGTCACAGGATTTCGCGTCATCACCTGGTCGACGTGAGTCTCCTTGCAAGGCGTACCCGCTGCGACGCAGTTGACGACAATGTCTCGATCCGTCACGATGCCGATCAGTTTCTTTCCTTCCGTGATGGGAATTGACCCGACGTTCTGCTCTTTCATCAGTTTCGCGGCCTCTTCGCAACAGGTGTCTGGACTACAACTTGTCACATTCGAGGTCATCAGGTCCTGAACCTTCATGCAATCGCCTCCTTGACGAGATAGATGTAACGAACGTAGTGTGCGTATCCACCAGCACTTTTACCCTTTCTTTCGGTCCCACAGAAAGGCTCCGAGCCCGTAAAATCCCCAGA
>JAPNUJ010000017.1:26670-39639 GCA_026627155.1 Bacillota bacterium
ATGACGTGCAACGCATTTTCAAGGGGCAAGGGTGACGGTTGCAGGACCTGTGGTGCCACAGTCCCTGCCACTCCCCACACTGTGAGGCCGAGACCGAGACCGACTGAGTAAAGACGATGGGCTCGCTGCCCGCCTTGGCGCGACACGGTCAGGCCACAGATGCCGATGGCGATGTGCAGTGCCATGAGATGGCCGGACAATGTAAACATGTGCCACAACGTGCGCGTGAAGAAACCCGTGATGCCGAGGAGCAGGTAGAGCCAGCCGGTAAGACGAGCGTAGCGGCGCTGAGCTGTCGGAATCTGCGAAGGGGGACTGGGGGAGGTTTGCTCTTCCGTCATGTCCTGGGGTCACCGTCCTGTTCATGGCTTGGTCTCATATATACGGGACAACCTCCTCACATATGTGCCGTCGGGGGAGGGGAACCCTATAAAGGCTGGAGAAGGGCGTTCGAGGATTTCCAGAGGGAGTGAAGACTGTGACTGATAAAAGAGAACCATGGCGAGATACACCGCTGGACCACTGGTCGACAGCGATTGACCCCAGTGTCATGGCCGGAGACCAGTGGGTCGAACCCGGTGATCCTGGCGAACAGATCGCTCGCGACTTGGCACAAAAAAACAATGGATATCAAGCCCAACTTGGGCGTTTTCAACATCCGCAACACGACACGTCTGTAGATCGGGACACCGAGTTGTGACGCCATCGTTCGAACGAGGCGCTTGCCAGATGGCCACACAGCATAGGGGTAGCATCTGGCAAGCGGATCGTTTCTTTGATACACTGCGACTAGGCCTGTACACGCTTGGAAGTGGGGCATGTCCGTGTGAGATGGATCGGGTGGATGCGCAGTTTGAGTATCGCGAGTGGAGTGATCCTCTGTTGCGCTACGCTGACCGGATGCGGGCTCGTGCCGTCGCCTGCTTTTTTGCAGCCGACGCCTCCGAAAGGGCTGCGGCCTCTTACAGGGGCTGGATCGACGTTTGACTATCCGCTGCTGAGTCGGGCATTCTACGATTATTACAATGAGTTTCACCAAGAGGTGAATTACCAGCCCATCGGAAGCGGCGGTGGGATTCTGCAACTGGTCAAGGGAACCGTACAGTTTGGCGCAACAGACGTTCCTATGAACAACAGGGAGTTGGCGTTGGCGGCACGTACGGGCGGCGCAGTCCTGCAGATTCCTATCACACTTGGGGCAGAGGCCATTGCGTATAATCTGCCGATGGTGCATCACAGATTGAGATTCAGTGGGCCGCTCTTGGCCGCCATGTTTCTGGGGCGTGTCCGGTTCTGGGATGCGCCTGCGATTGTGGCGCTGAACCCTGGAGTGAAACTCCCTCATTGGCCCGTTCTCGCCGTTCATCGATCCGACGGATCCGGGACCACATATATCTTTACGAATTATCTGTCGCGCGTCAGTCCTGCATTCTCTCGTATCGTCGGAACCGGCAAGGCGGTTTTGTGGCCGTCCGGAGTCGGGGGAAAGGGCAACGCAGCCGTCGCGGAACTGGTACAGAACGCACCGGGTGCAATCGGGTATGTCGAACTCGCTTACGTCTTGCAGACCCATATGCCTTACGGGGTGGTGCTGAACCGGGCGGGACGTTACGTGGCTCCGACACTGCGCACCGCGACAGCGGCTGCCGATGCCTTTGCTGAGCTCACACCGAGCCACTTTTCCATCGTCGATGCGCGGGGTCTTTCCAGTTACCCGATTTGCGGGTATTCCTGGGTTGTTCTCTACCGGCATCAGCCCGCGGTCCGCGGGCATGAACTGCGCCGCTTGCTGACGTGGCTCGTCACGACGGAGCAAGCGCGCGCGTCCGCAGTGGACAACGTGCCCTTGCCGGCTGTCGCACGACGGCTTGCCTTACAACAACTGGGCCGAATGGATGACTGAGGTGCCATTTTCTATACTGGAAGGATGAGGACGGTGCGCAAGGTGTCGCAGCGCTTGGCGGACCGGACATTTACGTGGATGTTGCGCCTGTTTACGTTTAGCCTGTTCGCGTTGCTCGGAACGCTGACGTTTCAGTTGGCGGAGGCCTCGAGCCAAGCGTGGAATCGCTTCGGACTGTCTTTTCTGAATGGAAAAGTCTGGGACCCAGTGCGCGGGGTGTTTGGCGCCCTCCCGTTTCTATACGGGACGATTGTGAGTTCGGCGATAGGACTTGTCATTGCGACGGTCGTCGGCGTGTCGGTGGCGTTACTTTTAACTCAGTATGCCGGGCGGTGGGTCGCAGGGCCAGTCTCTTTCGTGATCGAGTTAATGTCGGCCATCCCGAGCGTGGTGTACGGATTATGGGGAATCTTTGTCTTGGCACCATGGATTCGATCAGGTCTGGCGCCCGCGCTGAATGCCTCACTGGGCTTTATTCCCCTATTCCGGGGGCAGATATACGGCACGTCGCTGTTAACCGCCGGGCTGATTCTGGCCATTATGACCATCCCCACCATCACGGCGGTGGTTCGGGATGTCTGCCGTGCCGTTCCGGATGAACTGCGCGAGGGGGCCCTCGCGCTCGGTGCAACTCGGCAGGAGATGATCGGGCTGGCTGTTCTCCCCTTTGCGCGGTCTGGGATTGTTGGCAGCGTGATGCTGGGGCTTGGCCGTGCGCTGGGTGAGACGATGGCTGTGACCATGGTGATCGGGAACCGTCCGCAAATCGTGGCTTCTCTGTTTCAACCTGCCTATAGTATGGCCAGCGTGATTGCCAACGAATTTACGGAGGCGACCTCTCCGCTGTATCTGTCCTCCTTGTACGAGATCGGGCTCTGTTTGTTGTTGGTGACGACGCTGTTCTACGCGATGGCGCGCGTGCTCGTTTGGCGAGTGGAAAGACGGGCGCGGGGGACCTTGTTGTGAATGCCCGCCGATTGCTCTTCAGGCGTCGCAAAGAACAGGTCTTTCTAGCGGGGTTGGTCGTGATGACTGCAATGGCCCTGTTTCCTTTCTTTCAGATACTCTCGCTGGTCGTCATCAAGGGGTTGCCACAGTTGTCGCTCGGCTTTCTCACGCGATTGCCTGCGCCGGCTGGCATGGTCGGCGGGATGGGCAATGCCGTGCTCGGCACACTGACGATGGTCGGATTGGCGAGTGCAGTCAGCATTCCGCTCGGGATCGGGACGGGGGTCTACATTGCCTTGTACGCGACCTCACGCTATGCGGCCGTTCTGCGTTTCATAGCGGACGTTCTATCTGGTGTTCCGACGATCCTGTTAGGGCTTTTAGTGTACGGACTGATGGTGGTCACGATGGGCAGCTTCTCGGGCCTCGCGGGTGCCGTGGCATTAGCCTGGATCATGTTTCCATCGGTCGCGCGCTCATCGGAACAAATGGTGCTCCTCGTTCCCGTGTCGCTTCGGGAGGCGGCATTGGCCCTTGGGGCCACGCGTATGCAGACCGTGGTATACTTTGTCTTGCCAACGGCTGCGCGCGGATTGACGACCGCGGCTTTACTAGCGGTGGCCAGGGTGACGGGGGAGACGGCACCGTTACTTTTCACCGCATTTGGCAACGCCTTTTGGCAAAATGGCCTCAGCGCCCCCATGGCTGCCTTGCCCTTGCAGATCTTTATCTACGCGACCTCGCCCTATCCGTTATGGCAGGCGCAGGCTTGGACTGGCGCGCTCACGCTCCTGCTCCTGATCGTTGTAATTCACGCCGTGGCGCGGTGGCTGACTCGCGCACGGCAGTAGCGGGGGAATGACCTGTGGCGCAGGCCATGCAGACGAAAGACCTCTGTGCGTTTTATTCGAGGCAGCAGATATTGCGGTCGGTCTCCATGAGTGTCCCGGAGCACCAAGTGACGGCTGTAATCGGGCCCTCTGGTTGCGGCAAGTCCACCTTCATCCGCTGCTTGAATCGGATGCATGAGACCGTCACCGGCGGGCGGATGACCGGCAACGTGTATCTGGGTGAAACAGACTTGTATGCGTTGGACCCCGTGCTGGTGCGACAGGCGATCGGCATGGTGTTTCAGAGGCCCAACCCGTTTCCCACGCTGTCCATCTTCGACAACGTGGCTTCGGGGCTACGCCTTGGCGGTCTGCGCAAGCGAACGGAACTTGCTGAGCGAGTGGAGCAGTCCTTGCGGATGGCTGCCCTTTGGGATGAGGTCAAAGACCGTTTGCCCACACCCGCCACACGTCTGTCTGGAGGGCAACAGCAGCGGCTTTGCATTGCACGAGCGCTGGCCATTGAGCCGCAGATTTTGCTCATGGACGAGCCGGCGTCTGCACTTGACCCCACGTCCACGTTGCGCATCGAAGAGCTCATCGAAACGTTGAAACTGCGCTTTACCATTGTTCTCGTCACGCACAACCTTCAGCAGGCGGCGCGGGTCGCGGACAGTACCGCGTTTTTTCTCGAAGGCGAATTGATCGAGCACGCCAAGACCACAGACCTTTTTACGACGCCTGTCGACAAGCGCACGGAGGACTACATCACCGGGCGCTTCGGATAGGGAGAATCACCACTTGAGGTCTTTTTTCCCACTGCCTTAGAAGGGGATACGGGTCAAACGCCCATTCACGCGTTCCCGTGTCCTTATAGATTCCGAAGTGCAGGTGAGGAGGAAACTTTCCCGAGGTGCCAGGTTTCCCGTAGCCACTGCTGCCGACGTACCCGATGACTTGACCGGGGCGTACGATGTCTCCTTGACGCACACCCCTTGCGTAAGAAGACAGATGCGCATAATAAAAATAGGTATTGTCAGCAGACCGCAACCCGATTCGCCAACCTCCCAGACGGTTCCAGCCAATTAACTCCACGTAGCCATAACAGGTACTCAACACTGGCGTGCCATAGCCGGCAAACATGTCCGTGCCTTCGTGAATGCGCCGACCGCCAAAGCTGCGTCCTTCGCCCCACGTACTCGCGTAGGAATAGTTGTAGCGTTTGTGCAAGGGGAAGGCGCGCTCGCCCAACTCCACCGTTTGGAATTTCTGATACACGTTGCGCAAGGCCAAGATTCGTTCCGCGGCGATGGGATCAGAGAATTGATGGAACAACACGTTGCCCTGTTCCTCGAGGGTGGGACCGCCTTCTCGCAGCCAGGCCGCGATCGCGGCCGTGCGGTCGTACGGGTTGTCCTGATCAGCGCGTCCATCGTGATCGCCGTCTCGGCCGCGTCCGTAAAACAACGCGATGCGAGCGGGGTTTTGGTCGCCAAGGTGAGGGTTCTGCAATCCACTCCACGCCACGCCCGCAAATCGGTACCCGACCATCCAGACGGGCGACTTTTTAGGGCGGACGACGCCTTCAGGTGCGCGTACCGTCGCCCCATACACGTCGAGCGCGGCCAACAGGGGCCAATCGACGTGGTAGGTTTGGCCAGCGCGTCTATACCAATCAGGGACCGTTTGCACGACGGCCTGAGGGGGTGATGCCAAGGGGGCAGCGGCCGCCGGGAGGCAGGACGCGCCAAGTGGCGCTAAAGCCAAGATGAGAGTGCCTGCCTGGTGGCGTACGTTCATGTCAGTCCCTCCGTCTCTCGCGCGCACTGCAACCTGCATGACGGCAGCGCGTGCGCACCGCGATCGTATGGCTTAGTGTGTGAAGAACGGGGGACAAAACTTGCATCCATCATTTGCGCGGACTCGATACATCTGGAGCTGGATAGCCGCGACCGAAGCGGGCACAATAGGGGGGCAAGACCATTCATTCATATGGAGGCGATGTCATGCAACAACCGATCGCACAGCAACTTCAGAGGACACAGCAACTCTGTACGAATGCGATGAACCTCTGCCAGCAGGTGGTTCAGGAGTTGGGTCAGATCTCACAGTCGGTGCAAACATCCACGTATTCGCAGCCTGGCTACGCGCAACAAGGGTATGGTCAGGGGAACCAAGGCAACTATCAACCGTCCTCGTATGGGTATGGACAGTCCAGCATGTCCAGCGCGCAAGCGCCTGGGATCCAATCGGTCATGCAAGCTGACCGTGCCTACACTATGCAGGAAAACACCCCGAGTAATCGCAACTACAGCACGGCCGCAACCCCACAGTATTCCCCACAATCCACCAGTGGCGGTTCGTATGGGATTCAGTCCGTCATGTCGGCGGATCGGATGGCCACGCAGTCCTATGGTGGGGGGAGTGGGGGCAACAGTGCCGCAGGGTCATCCGGAGGATACGCGGGCAGCTATAATGGTGGCGTCGGTACGGTGATGCAGGCAGACCGTTTCAGTAGCAACTACTAACGCCAGCGTGCAGCTGACCTCTACCTGAGGTCAGCTGTCGCCCCGCGACAACAAGACAAGAGACCGACGCATGACGTCGGTCTCTTGTCTTATCCTGCCTTCAAGACGGCAGGACACATAGCGCAGTTTCAGATCGACAAGACTTCCACGGTCTGGGAACTCACTTGAATCGGGCCTATGCCGCGTGGGAGTTGGACAGACTCGCGGCGACTGGCACCAAGCGCCTTCGTGATGTAATCACATGCCACGTTCGGATCGATGCGGTCTCCGCAAGTGTAGACATCAATGCTTGCGTAACCATGCTCTGGAAAACTGTGAATCGTCAAATGCGACTCCGAGATGATGACCACTCCGCTCACACCTTGTGGGGCGAACTTGTGAAAGGCCACTTCACGGACCTCTGCTCCGGATTCAAGCGCCGCATTCACCATAACCCGCTCGATGCGCTGCAAATCATTCAAAATATCGGCTTTACAACCCCATAATTCTGCAATCACATGACGCCCAGCTGTATCCATACCAGACATCCCCCTTTACACCAAAATCCCATGCCCTCCCAAGCATGGTGGGACCTACGCCATCCACCACGGGGGAAAGTTAGTCCTGTGAGGTCCTAACCCTTTAAGAGGATGCTGGTTCCTATGGAAAAGCTGATGAGTCCCTTTCGATGATACGAAGGATAGTATATGACGTACGGGCTCAATTTGCAACCATGCGATGGTGGCCAATCTGAGGAAACCCGCCGTTGGATGGCTCTTTCGTCCCGTTACCAGTGTATCGCGCGCGCTGGCGCAGGGTGCATGCGCATGTGCCTATCCTGTGACGGCTTTGCGGGGGCGTCAGGCCGGCGTTCGGGGTGCCGTGGGGAGGACTAGTCCCACATGGACTTCACGGCCCCATAATCGCGCAGGAGTCGTTCGTATAGCGCCGGATCTTCACGGCGCAAGCGCGCACGCAGGCGCTTCCAGGCGTGCGCCTCCGGTCCGTAATGGTCATAGATCAAGTCCCAGAGTTCGGGGTCTTGTTCTCGGATCAAGTCGAACATCTGTTGCACGACTTCGCGCGTGTCGAGCTGGGCACCCGGGGACCAGATGCGTTGGGGAAAGACGGCTTCGATCAGCGTGGCCAGGTTGAAATCAAGCAAATAGTGAAGTTGCACGGACATGGGCGCCACCGTGCGAGCGGCCTGAAGGCGCTTGCGGCCAATCGGGTCTTCGGTTTGTGGATCGATGCCGTGCACCAACTGTTGATAGGCGTGCAGATGACGCTCGCCCAGTTCTTTGTAGATCGGGTCATCATCCTCGAGCGGGGGGACGAAGACCGTCGCTTCGTTGGCGCGCAGTCCTCCGCACGCACGCATGTTCAGCGTGGTGTACGTGATCAGGTGATCGTAAACGATCTTCGACGTAAAAAATTCGAATCGCGCCGACTCACCGCGGAAGATGGCGAGGGTATCCCCTTTTTTGATGATCGACAGAGGGCGCTTGATGTTGTCCGTATCCGGTTTGCCCAAATAGACCGCCGCGGCGTGTGCCATCGACCGTCGATCGGGATCGGTATAGCGGACGAGCGTGACGCGTGATGCAGTCATAGTGAGACAACTCCCTCGAAGAAGATGGGGATATTCGTCCCTATCATACCGCATTTTCAGTGAATAGAAACGGTCGTGAGCCAAGCCACCCCCTTTGGCGCGGGCAGATCTCGTCCTGTGGTCTGCACCAAGGCGGTGGCTTGCGTCCGATTCACTGTGAATGCGTTTGCGGCGGAGCGGGTTCTCGGGAAACTGTGCGTGACGGTTCGATTACCACATAAGCGGGCGATGACCGGGACCCGGTGCATGGTGGCGGACCATGTCGCGAGAGGCCAAGACCTTGCCGTCTCCGGCATCCACCCAAACCACGCGGCGTTCTTGTTCCTTCTCAAGTAACACGATGTACACGAGATTTTGGCGGATCGCTTGCAACACCGCGTCGCGCACGATGGCGCCGGGAAACGTGGACAACGCTCGCTGTCTTGCCTGATCGGCTGTGATTTTAGCGTAAGGCGCGAGCACTTGATGGTAGGCTTCGCGTGCGGCCGTGACTGCGCGCGCGGCCACCTCGTCGCTGACCTTGACGGAACTCACCAGGGAAAACGCGCCAGGATGCGGACGGTCGGTCGGGACGGCGTCTTCATGGGCCGAGACAGACGGGCCAAACGGGAACATCACGACAGTCAGCGCGGCGCTCGCCAGCACAAGTTTCAACCGAGTGCCACGGGCAAATGGGAACATGGCTCATCCTCCTCCGGAGTTACAGTCTCAATGAGTTAGCCTGTCCATTGGGGAGGACTTCATTCACGTTGGCTAAAACAGACTAGAAGATGATTTGCGTCATGGAGACGATGTGTGACTGGCCGCATGTGAACGTAGCCGACGCTGCTACGCTGCCACCTATGACAAGCGCTTCTCCCGACATCGGGTAGGGCTCGGCGGCCGAGGTTCCAGTCGCGGCGGACTGGCTTGTCGGGGTGGGGCCGTGCTCGGCAATTGATGCTCGTTAGAGAGGTGTTGGACGGATGACCTGCGCTGGAGAGCCTAGGGTATTGATGGGGCGAACGGCTTGCGGTCCTCGCGTGGGGAGTGTGTGGAGCCAAGGAGGGGCAGTATGCGGCGGTCGCTTTGGCCGCGCACGGGCGCTTCGCACACGCGTGGTTGAATCCAACACGTCTCCGCCTGGCAGAGATCCTTTTGGCTGGCGACAGTAGCGTAAGTGAGTGGGTCCTAGGGCATGGCATGCCACGGAGTCAGGTGAATTGTCTGCGCTGATGCGGTTACATGTCCTCTCTGCAACGGAGCAAGTTCGTCGGATATGCGCTATTAGTGACACGTGTTTAATTCTTCCTGGACGAGGTTAAGTCGCTTGTAATTGAACTTCGTTCGTAGTATACTCCAACATGTTGAAAAGTCGTGCGGGGAATTAGCTCAGTGGTAGAGCACTGCGCTGGCAGCGCAGGGGTCAGGGGTTCAAGTCCCCTATTCTCCACCAAAGTAACGAATAGAAAGGCCCTCAGACGAGGGCCTTTTTTGTGCCGCTATGACGGCACCGGAGTGTCATTTGCCTCCGCCGTAGAGAGGGTGTACGTGTATTGAATCCGCAGATTGAATCAGTTATAGTAATTGTAAAGCGTCGTCGACAATTGCTGCTGACTTGTGGTCAGTAGCAGGCATCACACCTGTTTTGTGAATAGTTATGCAATTTGGCTTCCCGTCAGTATTTGTACTAACGTGCAGTGTAGTCTCGGACTAGTTTGCCATATTCAGGTACGTCAACTCGCGCTGTAGTCAGCCAAGGGTTGGCTGTGTTCCCTATCTTTTGTGTGACTCCAATGCAACCTTTTTATAAAATTCCCGGTCTTATTAGTCCGAGAGGTCAAGGGAAAAACACCGGGGAGGATTACGTTTATGAAAAAGACATTCATCGCAGTTTCAGCATTGATCGCCATGACGTTGGGATCGTCTGCCGTTGCATTTGCTCAGGCATCCACCCCACAACCAGCTGCCGTTTCCACGCCAGCTTTGCATATGGAGCCACTGTCTGCGCCACCCGGCGCAAGCAACCAGAACGAGAACACGACCCCTAAGATCATGGCAATCGCTAGCCCGAACTTAGTGGCGTTGTCCATTGCGTCCATGGGAAATCCGCAACCTGCACCCGCCAGCAGTTCTCAGGCAAATTCCGCATCTTCATCTGAGGTACAGCCGGAAGCGCGCGGATCGGTAGGGCCGTTCAATCCACCCCCTGTGTCAAGCGGGTACATGTATCCATTGACTACAGTAACAACGGTTGCGGGTGGAATTTCTGTCGGTGGATACTTCGCGAACGGTGGCTACATCGTCTGTCAAAACACGAGCAATGGCAACGAATATGTTGGTGGTGTGCACAGTGGCAGCACGTCTGCCCTGACGGATTACATCGCGGCTCCGTCTGGCACTTATGAAGTTTTCATTGCGAATCCAACCAACACATCCGAGACGTACAGCAATCTCACGGTCTTTTACAACTAAGATTCTCAGTCGCACATAGACCAAGGTCCGTCTCAATGGCAACCTCTCACGGAAAAACGTGAGGGGTTGCCATCTCTTTTCTCTAACGATGGTCTAATGTTTCATGGAAGATGGACATGATTGTATGCAGGATGCAAAGGAGAGCGGACTGTGACATGGCTCACCACATCGCGTAAACACGAATCATTGAAAGACGCAGATGGGTTTACCCGTTTCGCGGAGAACATTGGACCACAAGCGTACCGGGTGGCATTCCGTTGGACTCAAAATAAACAAACATCTGAGGATTTGGTCCAAGAAGCACTCCTACGGGCTTGGCGTTCTAGGGACAAGGCGGCGGAAAACCCAAGAGCATGGTTCTTCAAAATCCTGTGGAATGCTTTTATCGACTACCAGAGTCGTTGGCACGACAGACAGTACGCTCACATAGATTCAGAAAACTTGCCCATCGCTACCAAAGAGGAATACACACGGATCGAGATGAAAATGGACATCGAGTCGATGCTAGGCCAGTTATCGGAAATTGATCGAAATCTGATTGTGTTGCGGTACGGTGAGGATTTTTCGCTTCAAGATATGTCTGCCGTCACAGGTATGCCTGTGGGCACGATTAAATCCAGATTGCATCGAGCATTGAAGTCTATTCGCCACTGTCATACAAATGCTTTAGACAGTGAGGCGTCGAGGGGAAAGAACATTTGAATGAAACGAGGGGTTACGATGAGGGGCGTTAGGGGACGGTCTAAAGATAATCACTCTCTCCAAAACTATAAACATGTGCTTCGCCAACATTTTAAAGACAATACGCTTGACGCGAGCGATATCGACTTCAGGGCGATGGCGGAGAGAGCCATACAAACGGGCGCAAACCATGGCACCACATCTGCTATTTGTCAACACCAAATTGGCAACAGATAGCATATGCCGCAGTGCGACCTATACCGGGCTTTCAGCACTTGATTCCAAGCCGGGATGTCGGATTGCTACATCAGGTCAATGACATCCAATCTGTAAATGCTTCGGCTAATAATCGGGGAGTGTCCATATATGTGACGGCGGCTTACGCGGACACTTCCAGAACCGTGGTTTTTTTGCGAATAACCAGTACAAATGCTGGAACGGGTTTTGTGAGACCGGAAACACTGACGCTAACCGATCAGTTTGGGCACCAATATTCAGAAGTGCCGCCTATAGGCACATCGGCTATACAGCCCAATGGGGTGTGGACGGGATCAATGGATTTTGAAGGCATTTCTAATTGGAAGCAAGCTACTGGACTACGTCTGACGCTAAGTGTGACCTCAATGCTCTGGAGTTCGAAGAAAGACAACTCAACGCAAACACTTCATGGACACTGGACGATGGAGTGGGTGCAACCGACTACCCCTGTCGGTCAAGACCACTCTATCACCATAGATCGGGTCTCCAGTGACATCCCTGTTCGGTTGTCACAAGTACAACTAGCCCCAAGTGCCACTGTTTTCGACTTGTCCATAACCGGGGGAACATACAACTCTCCCACTTTCGGATACGTTCTGCGTGTTTCTGATGGCAAGCAATACGAACTGTTAGGCGGTGCTGAACCAGATAAGATTGTTACCGCTCCACTTGAAAGAACCGGTAAATACTTGTTGATTATAACGACCTACGACAATAAGAACGTGCGATGGAAATTGCCGTTTTCGTTGATAAATTGAACACAAACGATGACTTCCATTGTGCCATGTGGAATCGTTCTCACGCTTACCCTCACTCCGCATTTCATCCGCATTCGACTTGCAAAGCGAATGTGGCAGCGTAGGGATTCTTGAAGTCGATGTCTGTCTGAATCTTTATACAGGGACAAATGGTCGTGGCCAGTGTTGCGGCGCATGCACAGCCTGAATCCTGTCATTGAGATATTGAAACAGTCACCAAACTCATAGATGTATGTGCAGCACATACAAGATGGCATCGACAGGGCGTCCAACAGTCCTTTCGTGAGCATGGATGGCGTAATGTTGACATTGGCTGAGGGCTGGAGCCATCTATAAGGTACTTAGATCAGCCTTCACACATTTGAACGGGAAGTGTATAATTGTAAGGAGATAGTTGGTTTGAAAGGAGATGCAGTGATGTCCGTGCAAATCGGAAGAATTACTTCAAAGTTTCAAAGCACAATCCCGAGCGAAATTCGAGAAGCTGTTGGAGCGCATATTGGAGATCAGGTGATATTTCAAGTCAATCAACATAGGGAAATCGTCATACGCCCGCTACGCAAGTCGTCTATCGATGAAGTGTATGGGGCGTTGCACCGGGAAAACGTTGCTTACCTGCCTCTGGACGAAGCTAGAAATGCTACTCAAGATGACATGGCTCACCAATTTGTCCGAGAGAAAGGTCCGGAAT
Organism: Bacillota bacterium; assembly: GCA_026627155.1. Taxonomy (GTDB): domain Bacteria; phylum Bacillota; class Bacilli; order Alicyclobacillales; family SLC66; genus JAPNUJ01. Next base: position 39,313 of record JAPNUJ010000017.1, read on the forward strand.
TATGAAGTTACTCCTAGATACAAATGTGGTTTTACGGTTCGTTCTTAAAGATCATGAGACGATGTCACTCGCAGCATATGATTTACGATGCCCTTGAACTCTTTTCTAGGTACGGCGTTGATTATGCAGATGCTTATCTAGCTGCAGCTGCGCGAGTAGATAACTTGCAAATCGCCACCTTTGACCGCGATTTTCAGAAACTTGGTGCTTTAGTTTATCCACTATAGATGGCGATTTGGTAACGCTTTGAATAGAAACGAGTCACCTTTCAATCCGCAATGAACTAGGTAGTGAAACCAACCGCAGTGGTAGAGCACTGCGCTGGCA
>JAPNUJ010000180.1 GCA_026627155.1 Bacillota bacterium
TCTGGCACGGACAACTCGACAGACCACTTTACATGAGACGCGTACATCCCCGGTTGCCGGACCGCTTGATTCGCTCCGACATCGCGCAGCTGGTGCGGTCGATCCGCCGTGAGGACAATCAGCGGTACCCGGGCCTCAAAGGCTTCAAGGACGGCCGGGTAGTAGTTGGCCGCAGCCGTTCCCGAGGTGCATTCGATAACCACGGGTTGTCCCATGCGCTTGGCTAGACCCAGTGCGAAGAATGCGGCGGATCGCTCGTCGAGGTGGGTATATACGCGGACATCTGGGTGCTCCGTTAAGGCGATGGTCAAGGGTGTGTTACGCGACCCTGGCGACGCTACCGCACAGCGAACCCCCCCCGCAACCAGCGCGTCGACGAGGGCGTGCACGGCCCATAATTTCGGGTTGATCACCGAGTGTTCCTCCTGTCAGCTAAGCGCCGATTTCATCGGCGCAAGTTTCAACTCCGTCTCCCGCCACTCGTCCTCGCCAACCGATCCGTCGACGATACCGCATCCAGCAAACAGCAAGGCATCCGGATAGCGCACGAGTGCGGTGCGCAGGGCAACCGATAAGAGTCCGTCGCCTCGGCCATTCAGTAGTCCTACACCCCCCGCGTAATAGCCCCGATTCCAACCTTCCTCGCGTTCGATGAAGTCAAGGGCGGGCTGTCTAGGTAAACCAGCGATGGCTGGCGTGGGATGGAGTGATGCGGCGACCTCTAATAGGTGGATGCCCGGCCGCAGTGTTGCGGTGACGGGCGTATGGAGGTGCTGTACGGTTGGCAGCCGCTTGAGTCCCGGTTGCGGTGGATAACTCACGTCGGTTGCAAATGCCCGTAAACGCCCTGTGACGAAGTCGACGACGGCGCCGTGTTCCGCCTTGTTTTTCGCACTTTCAAGCAGTTCTCTGGACAATGCAAGATCTTCTATCGATGTTCGCCCTCGCCGGGTCGATCCCGCTAGACAATCGACAAAGATTTGCCCTTCTTCGACCCTGGCTAATTCCTCAGGGCTCGCACCAAGGAACCAATCTTCATGCCAGTGCAGTGCAAACACATGCGCGGTCGTGGACTGTTTCACCAATCGTGCAAGCACTTCGGAAAGCGGCTGCTGGACGCGCATGGGCGACTGCCTAGCCAGCACCACCTTGTCGAATCGTCCACTGTGGATCGCATCGAGCGCACGGTCGACGAGTTGCGAAAAATGGCGTTCTTCGGCGATTGCGCCCGCCTGCCTCAACCACGCACTGGACGATGTGGCTGCCTGAGCGACAAGCGGCAACAGACAAGTTTCCAGCCAATCGTGGCCATCGACTCGGTTCCATGTTCTTTCGCTCACAATCGTACAGTGGACGATGTTTTCCCCTGCCCGTCTGCGAAGCGTCAGCCGAGGAACCATCCAGAGGCCTGGCGGCCAACCACGCCAGATGCCAGCGTTCACCTGCCATGCATCAAACGGAAAGGCCCCAAACCAACTCACGGCTTTTGGGAAATCAAGCTCGACCATACGACGTCTGACTCGTTTCATGTCTCGTTCCTCAATGCTGATGGCACAGCCAACACCGAGCACTTCCGTGTCACTATTTGGCTTCACCGAATAGACGAGCGACTCAGGGGCCTCCCACGCAACCGTTTCAGAGAGCGGATGATGACAAGACACCTCAAAGCGTCGAATCCGCCAGTTGCCGACGGAGTCGACCGTGGCACGGTCAACGGCATCGGCCATTCGGCGGCCGAGTTGTTTCGCTAGCGATGTCGACGTGGTATCCGTCGTTTTCAACGCTCATCCCCCTCCCGCAAAGCGCGCCGCAATAATTTCCCCGACGCTGTCTTCGGCAGTGAAGAAACATAGATAAACCGCTTCGGCACTTTGTATCCCGCCAAATGTTCCCGGCAGTGCCGGCGCAAGTCTTCGGGCGTCAAGACCCCGGGTGTCTGCACGACGACATGCGCCACCGGGACTTGCCCAAATGTCTCATCCACTTCGCCAACGACCGCCGCTTCTAGGATGCCCTCGTGTAACATCAGTACAGATTCGACTTCAGTTGGATAAATATTTTCTCCGCCGGACACGATCAGATCTCGACGCCGATCCAATACATAGAGAAACCCTTCGTCATCCAGTACACCGATGTCTCCCGTGAAGAACCAGCCATCGCGAAAGGCTTCCACGTTGACGTCTGGCCGGTTGTGATACCCGCGAATGACCGTTGGACCTTTCACGACGATCTCGCCCTCCACGCCTGCCCCCCGCGTCAACCCTTCCGGTCCCAGGATTTGCAGTTCCGCACCAGCGAGAGGTTGTCC
>JAPNUJ010000181.1 GCA_026627155.1 Bacillota bacterium
CACGCCTAGACGCATACCACCAGGGTGCAACCCAGGCAAGCATGCGGCGGTGCTGCGAATCAAAGTTCGCCAACATCCGCCCTTTGATCGCTTTACTAATCTCTGCGTCAAGGGGCACGTCCGGCAAGTGATCTATATGTTTTCTCACACTGAACACCTCTCACTCATTGTCGTCTCGCAACTTGCGCAAAGCGCGATGGGTCATGACCCGAACATGCCCGGCGGTGCGCCCCAGAATCACGCCCACTTCCTGAGCGGACAACTCTCGAAGAAATCGCAGTACGATCAGCTCCCGCTCATCTGGCGAAAGCACTTCCATGCTCTCAGCCAGGATCAGCGCCTCCGCTGGATCGGTCGTGCGTGCTGCAAATCCGTCCAACACCGAGGTGTTCCCAGTTCGTCTGCGCTCGCGTTGACGCTGGCGTAACCTATCCATGAGATGCCGATGGGCGATCGACCATAACCACGTTTTGGCGAAATCTCGTTCGCGCAGGTTGCCAATCCCTCCAGCAGCGCGCAAATAGATGTCCTGCAATGCATCTTGCGCCTCGTCTACATCTCGAAGCATCCATGCACAGTACCGAAAGATCGGCTGGGACTGGGACTCATATAACGCTATTAACAATTCTCTTGCCTCGGAGCTGGTCACGTACTCCCTCCTTTTTGGCATCACCAGTGTAGACGCAAAAAGGGCTAAAGTGTTACAGGTCGGCGTAAAGATTTTGTGGGCCAAGCGCATCGCGAACCCGAATCCGAACAGATTCCGTCATGGGAGCAATCGTCTCGACGCAGCTCAGCGGACGTAGGACCTCATTGAACGTGGCAATCAGGTATCAACACGTGCCTGCATCAAGATGTCTGCCTGAGGTATCGACAGCGCAGAGGCATGAGGGTTGCATGTAAGCATCCGCGCCACATCTTGCGACAGACCATCATTGAGAACTGGCAAATGCGCCGGAACAATTTTGCCTGGTATGTGGCGCGTTCCACGGCGGTTGTGCTCGGGGTTGTGGCAGGCGGTCTGCTGGCAGGCGACATCGGCCCTCGCGACACCTTCTGGATCACCCGCCGGCTTTCGAACCGCCGCCGCTCTGTGGGCATACAGGTTGAGCCTCTCCCGCGAAGTGCACGTCTAAGACTGCGTGGGCATTCCTAGCACACGCTTTTGCCTGTGGTACAATCACGCTGGTGATAGCGAGAACTTGACTGGAGGTAAACATTGAAACTGATGTCGTGGAACGTCAACGGACTGCGTTCGTGCGTCCAGAAGGGGTTTCTCACCTATCTGCGCGAGACTGACCCCGACATAGCGTGCCTGCAGGAAACCAAGCTGCAAGCCGGTCAAATCGAGTTGGCACTGCACCAGCCGTATGAGTGTTTCTGGAATTATGCCGAGAAGAAGGGGTACTCCGGAACGGCGGTCTTGTCGAAGGCGACCCCACTTGCCTTGCGTTATGGCATGGAAACCGATTCCGAGCCGGAGGGACGCCTGATTACACTGGAGTTTGCTTCGTTCTACCTGGTGACGGTGTACACGCCCAATGCCAAGCGCGACCTCTCTCGACTGAGCGAACGCCTCGAATGGGAAGACCGCTTCCGCACCTACCTCCTTTCGCTGGATGCGCAAAAACCTGTGATCGCGTGCGGAGATCTGAACGTCGCCCACTACGAGATCGATTTGAAGAATGCGAAGAGTAACCGCGGAAACTCCGGCTTCACAGACCAAGAGCGCGACAAGATGACTCAGCTGCAAGCTGCAGGCTTTACCAAATGCGCCGTAAAGCCCCGCGCTTTAGCGCTGATCATTACCCATAAGTATTGGGTGGGTGAAAGATCTCCCACATGGTAGTGAGATCATGAAGTCGGCGGAAGCCTCGCCAGAGCACCTTTAGGCCTGGGTTGCCGTCGTGTTTGCGGCCGAGAAAGCCACCGAGTTTGGCAATCCACAGTATAGCGGTTTGCATAGTCGGAGGGTGTTTGGGAACGATGGTTCTCTTGTGCGTGGCTGTATAGAGAGCCCGCCATTCGCTTTCGCTGAGAGCTTCCGTGCAGGGTGCCTCGGGCGTTTCTCTGGCCTGATAGGTAAGTCGTAGCAGACGCGAGGCCACGATACTGTACACCGCGAGCGCACGCATGAGCCGATCTTTCGTCTCCAACTGAAGCTTTTCTATCTGGCAACCGCTTTTCAGAATGTAGTGGTATCGCTCAATCCGCCAACGATAGGTGTACCAGGTTAGACATTGTAACCCTTCCGCCAAGGTAGTGATCGGCAACGTGGTCAAGAGCATCCACTCGATGGGTTGTTC
>JAPNUJ010000182.1 GCA_026627155.1 Bacillota bacterium
TGCAGCTCCCCGCCTGGACGCTCACTCGCCTGCGCGCGGCCCAGCAAGCGATCTGCGTCAGGAGAGTCTGCCCGCAGTGCCGACGACGCTTGGCTAGGCTCGGGGTCCGCCCGATCCCTTCACGTGACGCCAGCCAACAGCTCCGGCAGCCGCTCACGAACAAACTGGAGATCCAGTTCATCCTTGACGACACACCCGAGCGATGACATCACCCATTCCCCCGTCCACTCTCCTTGCGCAACGGCATAGGCGCGGCACCAATCCAGCGTTTCGGCGACGCCCGGGACCTTCGCGAGCGGCCAAGTGCGCATCAAGCGAACGGCATCCAACAACTGCAGCGCAGCGTCGTCCCCAATCTCAGGCGCCTTGAGTCGGATCACCCGCATCTCCTCGTCGCTTCCCGGGTACGGTATGGCTCCGTAGAGACAGCGGCGGCGCAAAGCGTCACTCAAAGGACGCGTCCGGTTCGACGTCAGGATCGCAAATGGCAGACGGTCAGTCGTAGCGCGCACCGTCGTCCACTCGGGAACGGTGATCTGCCACTCGCCCAACACCTCGAGGAGCAAGGCCTCCATCGACTCATCCGCGCGATCGACCTCGTCGACCAGCAACACAGCCCCAGTCTCTGCAGTCAGCGCCCGGAGCAAAGGCCGCTCGAGCAGATACTCCGGCACAAAGACATCGGTTTCCTGGGCCCTCGTGAGGGCCGCGAACTGCTTGTGGTAGTTCCAATCGTAAAGCGCGTGCGTGGCATCCATGCCCTCAAAACACTGGAGGCGGATAAGTTCGCGGCCCAACGCGGTGGCGACGGCCGCGGCCAGCGAGGTCTTTCCGACGCCTGCCGGACCTTCAAGTAAAAGCGGACGGCCGAGCAGATACCCCAGGCGAATCATCGTCGCCAACTCGGGGTTTGCCAGGTATCCGTGCTCCCGCAACTGTTGCTGCCAATCCGGGACCGTCCACGTCCCGGGGGCGCTTGGGTCCATGGCTGATCCCCACCAATTCTATGTCGGAATAACGGCGTGGCCGCTTGTTCTTCCCGCAGACGGTGGCGCATCAGCGCCATGCTTCCGTCCCTGGAATCATCAGGATGTAGCCAAACGGCGCGTCCCCAAAGGTCAACACGTCTATTGTACACCTCAGACTTCCGAACTTGTAGGGCAGGCTGGCTGCAACTCCACGCGCAACCCCTGTACTGTGAAACACGCACGGTCCTCGCGGGATCTCTCGGCCAAGTCCAACTGAAATGGACCTTCGCTCCTTGGCTCGTCGGGTGCATCCTTCAGTCGATGCCAATACAGGAGTCGCGTCGAGCCTATGGTAAATGCCCGCCCTGTGCCGTATCGTTCGTCGACACACGGTTCGCCTTGTATGCGAAAGTACTGCTCCATCCTTCTCGTTACAGCCTCCATGCGGCTCGACGCAAAGTGAACGGCAGTCAGCTGCAGGTCACACCTTCCGGACGGCGGCAAGGCACCTCGACCCACAAGGTCAGCCAGCCTGGTTGCGTCATCTGCCACCCACTGTATGACGAAGGGAATCAAGCACGTGTCCGGACGACCCTCTTGTTCAGCAAATAGCATCTGCCAGCGGATCACGCGCCCATCAGGCAACTCGCGCGACGCCTCCACGGGTCCCAAAAAGGGAAGCCCATCTTGGTGCCACGCCGCGACCACCCGATCCATCTGCGTTGTGCGAAGTGCGCACCAGAAAGGCCCGGCCCCCTGCGTCCGCGCCGTCTGCACGCGACTTCCCAGTTCACTTGCTGCGGCGAGCCCCGCATCTCGGACGGCGATCCATTCGATGTAGGAAAGACCAAAGTAAGCCAGTGCATTGTAGGTTCCAAATGCCCGATGCTCACCACCCGCCATCGTGCGCCAGCCCAGCAGGCGGGCAAACTCAAAGCGCGTGGCCTCAGGATCAAGCACCGCGTGAAGGAGATGATCGAAGTGCCAATCCACAGAGACTCCCCCCTTAACCCGCTCGCCCCCTTCAGGCGTCCAGTCCATCCCGCGGCAAGTCCAGCGGGAACGGCGTCGGTCGCTCGCAAGAACTTTGCATGATGTGGTGGCGCCCTTGCGACGACGCGAGATGAAACCCGTGCATCGCTTCGAGCACGTGGTACGCCATCTCCCCATTGGCCCGATGGGCTCGGCCCGAGCGGATCGCGTAAGCCATGTCCGCGACGCCAAGCCCCCGCCCTTGCTCCGTGAATCCATGGGTCAACGGCATGTCACTCCAATCCGCCGCGCCGACGCGTCGGA
>JAPNUJ010000183.1 GCA_026627155.1 Bacillota bacterium
CGAGCACGTTGTGAATGGGACACACCCACACTATTTAACAGGACCCTTGTAGATCGGAGTGGATAATCAACCGACGACCAAACCACCCTTTCACATAATCGACCGTGACGCGATCCATGTACGCTGCATGCTGACTGGAAAAGACAACAGGGAAACCTGCTGCGTCTTCCACTACATCCCGTTCACCTATGGACTCATCCAGAGCCATCTGAAACTGAGGGCCCCCTCAGCCAACGCTGAGATAGAGACGCAGTCGTTTCCCTGGACGGTCTTTACGCAACCCTTCCAGATAGGTTCGAGCCTCGTCTGTGATCCGAATCATGTGAACCCCTCCTGTGCCGTCGGTCTCCACGTTATATACCCATAAGGGTATCTTGTCAACAAAAAGAGCAGCAGGCCCGCCAGCAGCAGGCAGACCGAGGCACCTACTCTACACAGATCTCGTTACTTGACGCCCGTAACGACAAATTCGGCATTCGAGGAAAACTGCCAATACCCCGTCTCCGTCTTGAGTTGCTCGAAGTGGCGATCGAACGCATCCGGATCCAAGAGTCCCGCTTCGACAATTTCACTGCGCGCCTGCGCGAATCGAAGCAGCGAGTACTGTAGCGACAAATCGTTGTCCTCGACATAAGCCAGCGCCGATTGTGGTCGGATTTGAATCTGAACGTCGCGTAACCCAGCCCGTCGAAATAGGAGGGGGAGTTTGCGCCCGACCTCACGGTCCCCGCCCTTTTTGTGCTGAAGCGCGGCGAGGGCACCGTGCAGTTCCGAAAACGCTGACGACAACACCGGGTAGGAGAGGATGGTCTGGTCATCGATGTCCACGACAACACAACTGCCGCCTGGCTTCAAGACGCGGAAGATCTCGCGAAGCGCGTCGATCGGCTCGGCCAAATGTTGAAAGAGAAATCGCGTGATGACGACGTCGTATTCGGCATCTCCAAACGGTAGCGCATACGCGTCCGCGCAAACCTGTTGCACCGAGCTTTGACTGTGCAATGCGCCGGCAGTCAAGATCTGACGCTGCATCTCTCGGGCCGCAGCAAGGACCGAGTCACTCGTGTCACAAGCTGTCACATCAAGCGGCACAGTGGCCGCCAAGTCAAAAGCCAGTGCACCGAAACCCGACCCGACATCGAGCACCCTTTGACCAGGACTCAGTGCCAAGTCCGAGACAAAGCCCCGGCGCGATTGACTCGTGAGGATCGTCTGGATCAGTAACCAGTACTCTTCACCGCCTGAAAGCTGAGGCGCAAAGCCTCTCAGTGCCGTATCGATCGCTTCATACCTCTGTTCTACGTTCACCCGTTCACATCCCGTCCCTCAGCGTCCGTACTGCGTCGTTGCAATTCCCATCGCAAGTACGCGGTCACAAATCCGTCCAGGTCACCATCTGTCACCGCCTGTACGTTACCCGACTCAAACGACGTCCGATGATCCTTGACCATAGAATACGGGTGAAAGACGTACGAACGAATCTGGCTCCCCCACGCGATGTCCTTTTGCTCACCGCGAATGGCGGCCAGTTCCGCCTCCTGTTCCTCGCGCTTCTTCTCAGATAACCTCGCCGCCAACACTTTCATAGCCACCGCACGGTTCTGGATCTGCGATCGCTCGCTTTGACACGCGACCACGACTCCTGTGGGAATATGCGTGATGCGAACCGCTGAGTCCGTCGTGTTGACGTGCTGCCCGCCGGCACCCGTACTTCTGTACGTGTCGACTTTCAGGTCCTCCGTGCGAATATCGATGTCCACCGCCTCATCGATCTCAGGAATGACATCGACAGACGCAAACGAGGTGTGTCGACGTCCCGAGCTGTCGAACGGAGAGATACGCACCAGTCGATGCACGCCCTTTTCAGCACGACAATACCCGTATGCATTGTGCCCCCTGATCAGCAACGTGACACTTTTCAAACCAGCCTCATCGCCGGGCAAGTAGTCCAACGTCTCGACCTTCCACCCACGCCGTTCGGCCCAGCGGGTATACATCCGCAACAAGATGAGGGCCCAGTCCTGAGACTCCGTGCCGCCAGCACCTGGATGCAATTCAAATATGGCGTTGTTCTTATCGTAAGGCCCTTCAAGCAGCAGCTCAAGATCAAAGCTGTCCAGATCGACCAAGAGACTGTTAGCCGTCTTGTCAGCCTCTGCAAACAGCTCGAGGTCTCCCTCTTCCTGGGCC
>JAPNUJ010000184.1 GCA_026627155.1 Bacillota bacterium
GTCAACGCAAAGGCCCACACCAATTGGCAGAGTACGCTCGACGTCGGTGCCCTGGAAGCGCGCAAGCCCGCCATCATCCCAGGCGAACGGGCACAGTATTTGCTCGATCTCGTCACCACCGTCCGGAATTATCACAAATTTGTGAGCCGGCAGTCGCTTTTGGCGAGACAGAGTTATCAACTTCAGGGCACGCTCTCGCAACTGCGCGCAAGCCTTAAGCGCGCCGGGGATGGCCATGCCGCCGATGCCGCCGATGCCGCCGATGCATTGGACACCGCGCGCATCATCGAGGCCCTGGAGCGGCGTTATGAGACGACTTGGGACGCTATGGAGCGGGTGACCCAGCGCATTGTCGAGGGATTCCCTGAGAAGCGCAAGGCCTACCAAGGGGACGAGTTTGTCTCGCACGTTCGTGACAAGGAAATTCGCACGCGCCTGACCACGACGTCCCTATCCGGCACACGCATCCCGAAAATCTCCTTACCACGGTACGAGGACTGGGGAGATCAAGTGACATGGAGCCTCCTCGAAAACGTGCCTGGAGAGTTTCCTTACACGGCTGGGGTGTTTCCGTTTAAGCGCACGGAAGAAGAACCGCGCCGCCAGTTTGCTGGCGAAGGGACACCTGAGCGCACCAATCGTCGTTTCCACTACCTCTCGGAGGGGGACCCCGCCAAACGTCTGTCGACGGCGTTTGACAGCGTGACCCTGTACGGTGAAGATCCGCATGAGCGACCGGACATCTACGGCAAAATTGGCGAGAGTGGCGTCTCCATCTGCACGCTCGAGGACATGAAGAAACTCTACGCCGGGTTTGATCTCTGCGCACCCTCCACCAGTGTCTCGATGACCATCAACGGACCCGCGCCGATGCTTTTGGCGATGTTTATGAACACGGCAATCGACGGCGAGATCGAAAAATTCATCGCACGCGAAGGCCGCGCTCCGTCCGCGGAGGAAACCGCGCAAATCCGTGCCTACACGTTATCGACGGTGCGGGGAACCGTGCAGGCGGATATTCTCAAGGAAGATCAAGGACAGAACACCTGTATCTTCTCCACCGAATTTGCCTTGAGAATGATGGGCGACATCCAGCAATTTTTCATCGATCACAAAGTGCGCAATTACTATTCCGTCAGCATTAGTGGCTATCACATTGCCGAAGCTGGGGCGAACCCCATCACCCAGCTCGCTTTTACCCTCGCCAATGCGTTCACTTACGTCGAGTATTACCTGAGTCGGGGCATGCACATCGACGACTTCGCGCCCAATTTGTCGTTTTTCTTCAGCAACGGGATGGACCCAGAATATACCGTGATCGGCCGCGTCGCTCGCCGCATCTGGGCCACCACGATGAAAAACAAATACGGCGCAAACGAGCGGAGTCAGAAACTGAAGTATCACATCCAGACGTCGGGCAGGTCTTTGCACGCGCAGGAAATTGACTTCAACGACATCCGCACGACGCTGCAGGCCCTACTGGCCATCTATGACAACTGCAACTCGCTCCACACCAACGCCTACGACGAGGCCATCACAACGCCCACCGAGGAGAGTGTGCGGCGCGCCATGGCCATTCAGATGATCATCAACCGCGAGTTCGGCCTCGCCAAAAATGAGAATCCCCTTCAAGGGGCCTACATCATCGACGACCTGACCGATCTCGTCGAGCAATCGGTCCTCGAAGAATTCCTGCGCCTAAACGATCGCGGCGGCGTCCTCGGCGCCATGGAGACCCAGTATCAACGTAGCCGCATTCAAGAAGAGTCGATGTACTACGAAGGTCTGAAACACTCCGGCGAATTGCCCATCATCGGCGTCAATACATTCCTCAACCCGGATACACTACGCGACGACTACGAAGCGCCCAAAATTGAACTCGCCCGCGCTACGACCGCCGAAAAGGACGCCCAAATCACCAGTCTGCGGGCTTTCCAAGTCGCTCACGCAGACGAAGTCGCCGGCGCCTTGCGCGAGCTCCAAGAGGCGGCCATCCGCGGCGACAACATTTTCGCACAGCTCATGGACACCGTTCGCGTGGCCAGTCTCGGACAAATCACGCGCGCGCTGTACGAAGTCGGCGGCAAATATCGCCGCAACATGTGACGACCACGGGAGGAGCACGGGAGGAGCACGGGAGGAGCACGGGAGGAGCACGGGAGGAGCACGGGAGGAGCACGGGAGGA
>JAPNUJ010000185.1:0-1769 GCA_026627155.1 Bacillota bacterium
CCGTCTCTACGACTCTGATCCTGCCATGACTTGTGTTGCTCCAAGACCACTAATAGAACGCCGGGTAGGGCTTGACGGTTCGTTCCTGACGAATGTCATGTCCAAAAAACACGTAGGACTTCTCGGACTGGGCAATGGACCGCAACTTGGCGATGCTGGCCTGCGCCTTTTGCGCATCGGCCACTGCAAAAGGGATCCCCTCTTCATAATTCGCTGCCTGGTAGGCCGCATCGATCGTCAAAAGCACGCTCCCGGTTGTGGGCGTCTCGACCAAGACCGATTGATGGCCCACGCTGTGCCCTGGCGTGAACAGCAGCTTTATGCCTGGCGCCAACGCATAGTCTCCCTGAATCAACCGGTAACGCAAGTCTGGTGAGGACCAAAAGTCAAACGCATCCGGCGCCTCGAGATCGGCGACCATGGCATCGTACTCCAGCTGCTGCAGAATCAATTCCACCTCGCCAAAGTGACGATTCCCACCCGCGTGATCAAAGTGTCGATGTGTGCTGACGACGCAGGCCACATCCCGAGGTGTGTACCCAGCCCGTGCGAGTATGGGAACGATGCCATCCTCTGGATCCATGTGCGGTACAATGCTCGGCTCCTCTCCCGGCGACGCGAACAGATCCGGATGGCTCACACAGTGGTCCGGCATCCCGGTATCGATCAGAATCGGTCCGTCCGTCGTTTCGAGCAGGTAACACCAGACTGGAAGATTCACCAACGAATGATCCGGCCGAGTCATGTCCAGCATCGACGCGGCTACGCCGCAACGACCTGCCGGTAACACGTGCAGTTTAGTCACCGCCAACGTGATTGCCCCCTCTCATCATTTCCATTGAACCCGCCCCACGAGAACCTGCTTGAGAACGAGGCGTCTTCCTACTCAAAGCGCGAGGGGAGCCATCCACGTTCCACGCACGCGCGAAAGTTCCAACTCGGCATCACGCCGTCCTCAAGCCGGTAACTCCAAAAGTACCAACCGGCACCCGCATCATAGTTCAGCAACTGCGTTGCGCCGTACGCCCGGCGTGCGTTGTCGATTTGAAAGTCGGTGAGGCCCTTGAACGACTCATCGCTGAGTCCCAGTGACCATTCGCCAACAATGGCCGGAAAATGTTGCTCTATCTCGCGGATGAGCTGACCTCGCTCGGCCGCCTTTCGGATGTGCCCCTCCGCGGTGGTCGCGTGATCGTCCGGGGTGAAGCACTGATAGATATGCGTGTCCTGAATCACGCCCGCCTTCTCGTCGCCCTCCATGAAGTCACTCCAGGCAAGCGGCCGGAAGCCATCATGGAACACCACGACCGCCTGCTTCGCAGAAAGAAACTCGCGGACTTTCGCATGCGCACGCAGATAGTAGTCTTGGATAGGTTGCAGAGGAACATCCCAGTGGGGTTCGTTGAGTAGTTGGATCCCGAGAAGGTTCGAGGATGATCGGTACCGTTCGGCAATCCTGCCGATAAAGGTGACCGATTGATCGATGTTAGCGGGGTAGCGGTGCCAGTCCATAACCCCTGCGATCCCACCGTTGTCGAATCCATTCTGACATCCCGGCGCAGCGTGAAAGTCGAGCAGGACAGACAGGCCTTGCTCCGCGGCCGTTTGGATCGCCCAGTCCAACACATCGATGGCGCCGTGGTACGGTGCGGTATCCCCAAAAATCCAGTGGCCGATGGGAATTCGAACAGAATTGAGCCCGGTTGCGGCGATCCACTTGAAGTCGTCCACCGTAATGAACGTTTCCCAGTGGGCGCGCAGTGCGCTTT
>JAPNUJ010000185.1:1816-2053 GCA_026627155.1 Bacillota bacterium
ACGCAAAAATCGGTTTCATCTTTCGCGTCAAGTCCCGCAAACAGACTGGGCGTCATCCATCTCTCAAGTACGAGCCATCCCCCGAGGTTCACGCCTCGAATCTTGTTCGTTTGTGTCATTCTTCATTCCGCCCTCTCATCCGGACGTGCGCCTTGTCGTCCGCAGCTCAGTTGTGAAGTCAGCTCTTAGGTACGTCGCCAGATCTCAGGTGTTTCGCCAGGCCGCCGGTGCATCGTC
>JAPNUJ010000186.1:0-1741 GCA_026627155.1 Bacillota bacterium
GCGGCGGGAACGCACGCCGCCCACGCCAGCGTCAAACCGATCACACTCACCGTGCTCACCGGTGGCGACGTCAACATTCAAAACCTGTTTCAAGACGAACTCGACCCCCTTTTTGAGCGGTTGCATCCGGGGATCAAGGTGAACACGATCTTTGCTGAGAGCAGTTCGGCCTCGACGGCCGCTTTTGCCCGGTTCGCCGCTTCGATTGCAGCGCACCAGCCTTCGTTTTTTGACATCAGCGGCATCGGGATGCACCATCACTTCGACATCCCACTCAACACGACCAACGTCCCGAACCTTGCCAAAGTCGCGCCGGGCATCGTAGATACCCTGGGCTACGGGGATGGCATGCCCTACCGGGGATCCTCCGTCGTTATCGCTTACAACTCGCTTGACGTCAAACAACCCCCGCATACGTTCGCGCAACTTGTCGACTGGATCAAAGCCAATCCGGGGCGCTTCTCGTACTGCTCGCCCAGCACAGGCGGGTCTGGCGATGCCTTTGTGCAATACGTCTTGAGCCAGCACCTCAGCAACGCGGTGAAGACGCAAATGGAGAATGTGTACAACACGAAGCTGGAAAGCCAGTGGGCGCCAGGGTTCCAAGAACTCAAAACGCTCGGAGCCTCGATGTACCGTCACGGCTACTATCCAAACGGCAATACGGCCATCTTGAATCTTCTCGCAAGCAGTACACTCTGGATGGCACCGGTCTGGTCCGACATGTCGATGCAGGCTTTGGCCGAACACCAGCTGCCCCCAAACATCAAGCTCATCCAACTATCGCCCCCTCTGTACGGAGGTCCTGCGCTCATGGGGGTTCCGAAAAATAGCGCGCACAAGGTTCAGGCCCTCGAGTTCCTAAACTTCCTCCTGTCGCCGCAGGCTCAAACGATCATCGTCGACAACCTGCACGGCTACCCGGGAATTGAATTCAAGTACATGCCGATGCGCATCCAGGAAGAATACAAGTCGATCTCGAGTTCGTATGGCACTAGCTTCAATTCGGACATGGACAACGACATGGCGAAAATCTGGCAACAGCGCGTGGCCCAATAGGCCCGCGCTTTGCGAAAGGGCGATCTTGGCATGAAGAACCGTCCCTGGACAGGGTTTTTGCTCACAGCATTGCCAGTCGCATTTTTGATCATCTTTGTCGGGGTGCCAATGGTTGGCGCCCTGTTGTACTCCCTCGGCGACGCCGGCGGCATCAACAGTGCCATCAGTCAGATCGGACTCGACCAAGTCATCTCCCACCATGGCCTCACACTCAAGGTGTACTCGGGATTAATTCGCACACCCGCGTTTGTCGAAGACCTGATCGCCACCATCTGGGTGACCGTCGCCTGCGTAGCCCTGATCGTTGTCATCAGCTGGGCGATCGCGCTCTACATGCGGTTCGCGACCGGCCTCGGCGCCCGCATCCTGAGCGTACTGTATGTGGTGCCCATGTTCATTCCCGTCGTCATCTCGTCCTACGCGTTGGTGTCCTTCTGGAATGACGGCGGTTTTGTCGCCGCCGTGATGGCTCACCTCGGGTTCCCGAATTTCCCGTCACCCGGTTACACCCTCATCGGTATCATCATCGCGCAGGTCTGGGCCAGTCTTCCCTTCGCCGCCTTGATGCTGTCCTCCGGCCTCAAGGCCATCCCGGACTCGCAGATCGAAGCCGCGCGAGACATCGGCGCCTCGGGCATCTCGCTGGTGTGGCGAGTCCTCGTTCCACAAAACATGCTGTCGA
>JAPNUJ010000186.1:1751-2011 GCA_026627155.1 Bacillota bacterium
CGTTCTCGACGATTGGTATCCTCGGCAGCTTCACCATTCCGTATCTCACCGGTCCAAACGCTCCGCAAATGCTGGGAGTGGCGATGTACAGTTATTTTTCCACGTATAATGAACCGCAACAGTCTCAAGCCATGGCCATCCTGCTATTCCTGCTGTCCATGGGCATCGGGTACTTCTACATTCGCGCCAATGTTCGCGCGGATCGCAAAGGGAGTCTTGCGAGATGAGTCAAATGATCCAACCCACCATTGGACTGTCGA
>JAPNUJ010000187.1 GCA_026627155.1 Bacillota bacterium
ATCCGCGTCCGGGCCCCCCAGCTGCAGCAAGATGAGCGTGCCGACGTTACCGAGAATGCCTGCCAGAATGGGGTCGGGGAGTTGGTCCAAGTACTGTGTGGCCAAGAACAGCGACAGGCCAAATTTGCGGTCTTCGGCAAGGATTTTTTGCAGCACGTTGACCGCATAGAGGTGACTCTCGTCGCCAAAGAAGATGTGCAGTCGAGAACGGTGCTCCGGTCGTCGCTTGCAGGTGAAGTGTAGGTCGATGAGGTAGAGCCCGGCGATGATTTTCACAGCGTCCGTGGTGCAGCCCGACCCTTCGATGAGCACAATGTGCCCGTCATCCATGATGGTGCGCGTGTCGATGGCGCTCTTTGTTTGACCAAGAATCCGACGCAGAGACGGGTAGGTCGTGAGTGCACCGAGCTTGTTCCAGAGTGGCCCCAGGTGATCCGCGATGTTGCGGATTTCCGCAAACTCCCCGGTCCAGAACTGCTGCAGGTGGGGTGGGAGGTCCCGCACGATCCGGTCCCGAAAGCGGTCATCTGAGAACAGATGCGCGATGCCAAGCACCGTTTGGGGCGGGGCACTCAGCAGGGAGAGCACGTTGTTGCGCAGATAGTGCTCCGAGCGCGGTCTTGATCCTGGCCAGAGTTCCTGCAGCGTGGTGACAAACTCCCCGGTGATGGCCTCCGCGTCCGATTTGTGCTCCATGCGAAACAGGTTGAGTCCGCGTGGGAACGGTGTGGGTCCGAGGGGAATCACATGCACCTTGTCGTGCAGAGACGGTGGGATGTGGGACAAGAGTCGTTCGATGGCGCCGCCATGCGGGTCGAAGAACGTGAAGCCGGGCGCAGTGTCCGGATGGGCGTTCATCTCCTCGGTCATGCCGAGCATGATGTGGAGCAGCGTCGTTGTCTTGCCGGAGCCCGTCGCGCCCGCGAGAAACGTGTGCTTGGCCGCCTGCCCGAGTGAAATGTGAATCTCCCGGTCCTCCGTGCCTGGGAAGTTGGACCAGCCCAGGCGCAGCCCCTTGGTCAGGGCAGGAGGTGGTGGCATGACAATCCCCTGCGTGGTGACGACGTGTGAAAATCCGGGTTGTTCCTGTTCCGGCAAGTGGACCAGCGACGCCAGTTCTCCAGAAGTCCACCACATCGGCCGTGTCGCGGTACCACGCTGCATGGCCCTGGCCAGGCGTCGTTTGCCGATTCGACTCGGCACCAGTCGACCCTCGCTTCGCAGTTGCGCTATGGCACCAAGCATCGCGTGCAGATGACTCCGAGCACTGGTGGATCCGGTGGCAAGAAGCCGTACGGACACCTGAAAGGGGCGCTCGGTCGCCTTGATGCGGGATTGCACAAGGGGACGGATGTTGACGAATGGATCAGGTGTAGGATGCACGGGTTGCTTGGGACGGGGAGACGTGCCGAACACTTCGGAGAACACTTCGGAGAGCGAGAACCCAGCGTTGCCTTTTTGTCCGGGCGGTCGGCTCTTGGCGGCAATGACTCGTTGAAATCGTCTGTCGCGCATCGGCGTCATAAAGACTTCGAGCACCCATTGGCTCGCGGTGTCCTGCCCCATGGCGACGAGAATCCCGTCGAGCGGGTCGTCGTGGCCGCCAATTCGAAACGAGGCGAGGGGCAACCAGGTTTCCAGACCCTGTCCGCCCTTGCGAAAGGCGATGGCGAGGGCACGTCGGTCTACTGCAGGCGAGGTCGGAAAAGGGCTTGGTTCGGAAATTAAGTGCACGTGCGGATAAGCGACACGAAACGCCGAGCGAAACGAGTCGTCCCGAGACGTCGGGATGCCAAAGAGAAGCCGAACGGTCGATTGCCCCGCCTCTTTCAGCAGCAGGAACCGAAAGAGCAGAGGACGTTGCCAGCCAAGCTTACCCTTCTGCCAACCGATTTCTGCGAGGGACTGAATCAAGGTGTGCGCCTGCTTCGGGGTCGTCGTGTTGTCCGCTGGTAACGCCAGGCGGTAATAGGTGA
>JAPNUJ010000188.1 GCA_026627155.1 Bacillota bacterium
TGTTCTTGTAAGAAGAGCCGCACAGCACCGGCACCAGTGTGGAGGAAACCGTTCCCGCCCGCAGGGCGCGCTTCAGTTCCTCAATGGTGGGCTCCTCGCCTTCGAGGTACTTCATCATCAGCTCTTCGTCGCAATCCGCCGCCGCCTCGATCAGACGTGTGCGGTAGGCAAGGGCCTGCTCGCGATACTCTTCCGGGATCTCGCGCGACTCGGACGTGGTGCCCAGTTCATCCATGTAGACGATCGCGCGATTCTCAACCAGATCGATCACACCGAGGAACTTGTCCTCCGCCCCAATCGGCAGCTGGATAGGCACCGGGTTCGCTCTCAGCTTGTTTCGGATCTGGTCGACGCACATGTAGAAATCGGCGCCGATGATGTCCATCTTGTTGATGTAGGCGATGCGCGGAACCACGTACTTGTCCGCTTGCCGCCACACTGTTTCCGACTGCGGTTCCACGCCGCCCTTCGCATCAAAAACCGCGACGGCACCGTCCAGCACGCGCAGCGACCGTTCGACCTCCACCGTGAAATCCACGTGCCCGGGCGTGTCGATAATGTTGATCCGGTACCCTTTCCACTGCGCGGTGGTTGCTGCGGACGTGATCGTAATCCCGCGCTCCTGCTCCTGCGCCATCCAGTCCATGGTCGCCGCACCTTCATGCACTTCGCCAATCTTGTGCACGCGGCCCGTGTAAAACAGGATGCGTTCTGTTGTCGTGGTCTTTCCCGCGTCGATGTGCGCCATGATGCCGATGTTGCGGGTCTTCTCCAGCGGGAATTGCCGGCCCATGCGATTCGCACCCCCCTTTCCACTCCGAGTTCGACGGCTTTGCCGAAAGCTCGGGACATCCTACCAGCGGTAATGAGCGAACGCCTTGTTCGCTTCCGCCATACGATGCGTGTCCTCGCGCTTCTTTACCGCGCCACCCGCGTTGTTCGACGCATCGATGATCTCGCCCGCGAGGCGCTCATCCATGTCCTTCTCGTGGCGTTGGCGCGCGTAGTGCACGAGCCAGCGAATGCCTAGGGTATTCCTGCGCTCCGGCCGCACCTCGATCGGCACCTGATAGTTGGAGCCACCGACCCGACGCGCCTTGACCTCTAGCACTGGCATCACATTCTTCAAGGCCGCGTCGAACACCTCGAGCGGATCCTTGCCGGTGCGCTCGCGAATCTTGTCGAATGCATCGTATACGATCCCTTGGGCAATTCCCTTCTTGCCATCCAGCATGATCTTATTGATCAGCCGCGCGACCCCTGTATCCGTATAGATGGGGTCCGGCATGACTTCACGCCTTGGAACAGGTCCTTTGCGAGGCAAGTCGACTCCTCCTTCTTCCAACAACTCATGTGTCCGCAGACCGGCTCGCGCCTGAATCAGCTCTTCTTCTTACCGCGCTTCGCGCCGTATTTCGAGCGCGACTGGTGACGGTCCTTGACGCCGGCGGTGTCCAGCGCCCCACGCACGATGTGATAACGCACGCCCGGGAGATCCTTGACCCGCCCGCCGCGCACGAGCACGACCGAGTGTTCCTGCAGGTTGTGCCCGATGCCAGGAATGTACGCGGTCACCTCGATGCCATTCGTAAGACGGACACGGGCGTACTTGCGCAGCGCCGAGTTTGGCTTTTTCGGCGTCAACGTACCTACCCGCGTGCACACGCCGCGCTTCTGCGGGGATGGCAGATCCGTCTGCTCCTTGTGTAGGCTGTTGTACCCTTTTTGCAGTGCCGGAGCACCGGATTTTTCCTCCAGCGTCAGGCGTCCCTTGCGCACCAGCTGATTGATGGTCGGCATTCACGCACCCCCTCATGACATGATACGAATGATCAGACAGCACACGCTTGCACGGCTTGACTGCGGCTGCTCCAACCCGTTCAACGCAAGACCACTGACCCTGGTGATTCATCCGCAGGCAAATGAAAATGCATCCCCGG
>JAPNUJ010000189.1 GCA_026627155.1 Bacillota bacterium
CGGGTCCTGCTCGTCAAACACATCACAATATACAGCCTGATGGGTCAGACTCTGAAATGTCAACGGTGTCACAAACTGCTTTGCTCCACGCGTCATCACGACGATGACGCGATTGCCCATCTGTGTCAGACGACTCGCCAAAGCGGCCGCCTTGAACGCGGCAATACCGCCGCTCACGCCGAGCACAATCGTCTTGTCACGCACTAGATCACGCCTTCGCCCGTTCGCACGCAGCGAATACGGCCCGCTTCAAGCTCACGCAAGGCGATGCTCACGGTTTTGCCATATGAATCCGCGACTCGCGCGCGAGCGCCTTCCTGCAACAGTCTCGCCCGCTTGCTCGCCGCGATGACGAGGGTATACTTGCTGTCCGCGAGCTCGATCAGCCGGTCGATCGACGGATACAAAATCATGGTCTTTTCTCACCTCGTCCAAAGTATCGCCGATGCCGACACACCGCGTCAATCTTCATCCGGAATCCCGCTCAGATCCCGCCCATCTCCAAGTTCCTTGGCCTCCACCCGATGGCAGACCGTCTCCGGTTGCACGGCCGCCAGCAGCACATGGTCGCTGTCAAAGATAATGACCGCGCGCGTTCGCCGCCCAAACGTCACGTCGACCAGCCGGGCATGGTCGCGCGCTTCCTGAATCACGCGCTTAATCGGAGCCGATTCCGGGCTCACGATGGCAACGATGCGATTGGCGGCGACGATACTGTTATACCCGATGTTGACCAATCGAACGCTCATCGCGCACCTCCGTACAAAAGCGGTCCCGCTGTCGGGTCACCGCCACTCACCCGCATGCGTCCCCAGTTGATCAGTTCTGCGCCGCGACCGCAATTCCTGCTTGACAGCCCCGAACAGCGGCCGACGTGCCCTCGCACTGGCCGGCGCGGGTCCAAACCGGGGCTACGTTTTGCGCGCGCGACGCAAACGTTGCCGCGACGTCCGTCGCGCCGTCACGGCAAAGGTCGGAACGGCCGCCCCCGCGATTACGGCCAGCCACTCGCCAAGAGAGAGCGCACTGGTGTGAAATACCCTGCTCAGATCGGGCACGTAGATGACGACCAGCAACAGGCAACACGAACTGAGTACCGCCGCAATCAGCCACTTGTTCCCGAATATGCCGCGCTCAAGCACTCCGTGCGCAACCGAGCGACAGTCGAACACGTGAATCAGCTGCGCGGCGACGAGTGTGGCAAAGGCCATGGTGCGAGCGGTTTGCAGTTGCCCAAAAAGTTTCCAGTCAACGTAGAACACCGTCAGTGTGACAAGCCCGATCAACAGTCCCCTCGTTAGGATTCTGCGGCCCAAGCCACGGGCAAAAATCCCTTCGCGCACACCGCGCGGAGGCCGCTGCATCGTATCTTCTTCGGCGGAATCGACGCCAAGTGCAATGGCCGGCAGTCCATCCGTAACCAGATTCACCCATAGAATCTGGATCGGCAGGAGGGGCAGCGGCAACCCGATCGCCATGGCAAGAAACATGGTGACGATCTCGCCGCAGTTGGATGCCAGCAGGTACCGTATGAACTTCCTGATATTATCATAGATGTGTCGTCCCTCTTCGATGGCCGCTACGATGGTCGCAAAATTGTCATCGGCCAACACGAGATCCGCGGCATCCTTCGCCACTTCTGTTCCCTGCCGCCCCATCGCGATGCCGATATCCGCCGCCCGGATCGCCGGCGCATCGTTAACCCCGTCGCCGGTCATGGCAACCACTTCTCCGTTCGCCTGTAGGGCAGTTACCAGTCGTAATTTGTGCTCCGGGCTGGTTCTGGCAAATACATCGCAATCGTGGGCCAGCTGACGCAGCTCCTCGTCTGAGGCCGCTTCTATCTCTGCGCCGGTGATGGC
>JAPNUJ010000018.1:0-12040 GCA_026627155.1 Bacillota bacterium
GCAGTCGCCAATACAACCCTGGAGAGGGGCAATGGCTCGGCTGGGAACGCAAGCGCGGAAAACTGGTCGAACTGGTTGAACTCATCACCGGGCAAACGCCTGAAGGAGGATTTTGCGAGGTCGTCGGTGACATGACAGCCCTGCGTGGTGTCCGCTACATCCTCACCCTGGATGCGGATACGCAGTTGCCGGTGGGGGCAGCCCAGCGCATGATCGGGGGTATGGACTACGGCTATAATCGCGCCCGACTCAATCAGGAAGGCACGCGCGTCGTGGCTGGCTACGGTGTCTTGCAACCGCGCATCGGGATCAAACACGAGGCGGTCACGCGGTCGTGGCTCGGGCGGCTCTGGGCCGGTGAGCCGGGAATCGATCCGTACGCATTTGCCGTGTCGGACCCCTACCAGGACGCCTTTGGCGAAGGCATCTTCACAGGCAAAGGGATCTTTGACGTCCACGCCTTCGCCACCACGCTTTGCCAGCGCATCCCAGACAATCGCGTGCTCAGCCACGACTTGTTGGAAGGAGGATTCTTGCGCGCCGGATTGCTCTCCGATGTCGAGTTGATCGACGATCACCCCGCCACCTTTGCCGCCTTTCAGATGCGACTCCATCGCTGGGTGCGCGGCGACTGGCAACTGCTCATGTGGCTCCTTCCGCGCGTCGCCGATCGTCGCGGTCGCTTGACGCCGGTTGACCTGTCGACGCTGACGCGCTTTCAAATGCTTGACAATTTGCGGCGGAGCCTTCTGACCCCGTGGCTCATGCTGCTGGTCGTGTTCGGCCTGTGCGGTGCGGACGGGCAACCGCTGCGCCTGTCTGTCATCGCCTTCGCGACCCTTGCGTTGCCGCTCTTGCGGCACTGCGCGAGCGTATCACGACTGTGGCGCAGACCGGGCCAGAGTCTGCACGTTCTCGGTCAAGTGATCGTAACGGCTGCGCTGTTGCCCTTTTCTTCGGCGCTCATGCTCGATGCCATCGTCCGGACCCTCTGGCGTCTTGGCGTCAGTCGCAAACACCTGCTCGAATGGGCCCATTCGGCCCGCGTGGACCGACAGTTCAGTGGCCGGCGGCGGCCACGTCTCGTCTTTGCGCGCCTCGGGTATGCACTCCTTGCCCTGACCGCTCTGGCGATCCTCACAGCCCGTACGACCGGTGACCCCACAGCGGGCCTCCTCTTCTGCGTGTTTTGGGCCTTTGCGCCGGCCTACGCGCGGTTGCTGGATAGACCCGTCCTTGCCTCAGAGCCCAGGCTGAGCGATCGTGACCGCACGTACACGCGGGACATCGCCAAACAGATCTGGGCGTTCTACGAGACCTATGCGACCGCTGCGGACCACTATCTGCCTCCAGACAACGTACAGGTAGAAGGCGACATCGGACCTGCGCCGAGGACGTCCCCGACCAATATCGGCCTGCTCCTGGCCGCTACAGTCGCGGCTCGCGACTTTGACTTCATCGACGCGTCGGGGATGATCGATCGACTGGATCGCACTGTCGGCACTGTGGAACGACTCGCCCTGTGGAACGGGCACCTGTACAACTGGTATGACACCCGGAGTCTGGAACCCTTGCCCCCTCTGTACGTCTCGACAGTGGACTCTGGCAACTTGGTCACGGCCATGATGACCGTGCGAAGTACCTTGCAAGCCATGGTCGAGGACCAGAACACAGGGGATGACGATCGCCAACGGGCCCACGGTCTTGTCCGTCGACTCGACGCGCTGATGGTCGCGACCGACTTTCGCCCGCTCTACGATGAGGGAGCCAGACTGTTTTCCCTCGGATTCCATGTGGGGATCGGCGAACGAGAAGCCATCCTCTACGACTTGATGGCGTCAGAAGCGCGACAAGCCAGTTTTGTCGCCATCGCCCTGGGGCAAGTGCCGGTGTCACACTGGTTCGCTCTCGGTCGCGCCACGCTCTCTCTAGGCGGCGTCCCCACGATGATGTCCTGGTCTGGAACCATGTTTGAGTATTTCATGCCCGCCTTGTTCCTGCGCACCTACCGCGATACATTGTGGGACCAGTCCTACCGGGGCGCTTTGCGCAGACAAATCGACTACGGGCATACCTGTTCGCTTCCCTGGGGAATCTCCGAATCCGGGTATTTTGCTTTCGACTATGCAATGAACTATCAATATCGAGCCTTTGGTGTGCCAGGGCTCGGCTATGCCCCTGGACTGGCAGACGACCTCGTGCTGTCGCCCTATGCCTGCCTGCTTGCCTTTCGATTTGCCCCAAGCGCGGTGCTGACCAACTTGGCGCGGCTCGAGTCGCTGGGCGCTCGCGGCGACTACGGGTTTTACGAGGCGCTCGACTTTACCCCGGCCAGGATGCCCCGTGGCACGTCCCACAAAGTCATCCGCAGCTTCATGGCCCACCACCAAGGGATGAGCCTGCTCGCCCTCGCCAACGGACTCTTTGACAATGTCATGGTCAAGCGATTTCACAGTGACCCTCGCGTGGCCGTCACGGAGTTGCTGCTGCAAGAACGTCCGGCCTTCGCCAGCGGACGCGCAAGACCGCATTCATCGGGACGGTCGGAGCTCGCCTCACGGCCCCTGCATCCGCAAGCGCCCGCGCGCGAATTTGATGTGGACACGCTGGCACAGCGCGAAGCGTGCCTGCTCTCCAACGGTTCGTGGACCACACTGGTGACTCCGGATGGACGCGGCTTTTGCAAGCAAGGCCCGTTGCTCGTGACACGGATGCGCTCCGATAGCCAAGCCCAATCCAGCGGGCCTGTCCTCTACCTGCGCGATGTGCAGACGGGTCAAGTCTGGTCGCCCACCTATGCACCATGCGAGGTGGCGACTGAGCGACTGCGCGTGCATTTTGCCAGCGACCATGCGCGCTTCACGCAGACGGCAGGGGGCCTCGATTGCACCCTCGACATCTGTGTCGCGCCCGAGCATGACGCAGACTTGCGCCGCCTCACGCTGACCAACACCGGAACCCGGGAACAACGCGTCGAGGTGACAAGCTTTCAGGAATTGGCGTTGGCTCCCGCGCAAGCCGACCTCGCGCACCCGGCTTTTGCCAAGCTCTTCATCGAGACCAGTGTGGACGCGGAGCATGGCTGTCTCGTGGCCCGACGCCGTCCCCGCAGCCCAGGCGAGTCGGCCGTGTTTGCAGCCCACGACTTGATCGTCGAAGGAGCTCAGTCCACACACCGCCAATTCACAACAGATCGCGCCAGCTTTATCGGACGTGGCCGTGATTTGCGACAACCGCGGGGGCTGAGTTGCTCTCTCGGAAGTGAAGTGGGGGCCGTCCTCGATCCCGCCTTCGTCATTCGCCACACCCTCGTCATCCCCCCGGGTAAAGAGGTCAAACTGTTTTCCATCCTGGCAACAGCTGTGACCCATGAGCAAGTCGTGGAGGTTGTACGCCGTTATGACTCCGACAGCGAGTTTGCGCGCACCTTGCAACTGGCCTGGACGCGAAGCCAAATTGAATTGC
The DNA here is from genome assembly GCA_026627155.1 of Bacillota bacterium. Taxonomy (GTDB): domain Bacteria; phylum Bacillota; class Bacilli; order Alicyclobacillales; family SLC66; genus JAPNUJ01. Next base: position 3,466 of record JAPNUJ010000018.1, read on the forward strand.
GTCACGTCCATCTGACCGAAGCGGAGGCAGGACTTTGGCAGACGCTGGCCGGGCTGGCGCTGCAAGGCGGGGTGCGAATCGACGAACGGCGGCAGCGGGCTATCGCGGTCACGGAGCGGGGCCAGACCAGTCTTTGGTCGCACGGAATCTCGGGCGACGTTCCGATGATGGCCGTGACCATCAGCGATACAGCCGATCTCGCCTTCGTCAACCGGGTCGCGCGCGGACACGAATACCTCCGCCGCCTGGGTCTTTCCATCGACCTCGTCCTGCTGTGCGATGGCGCAGGCGGGTATCGGCAAGAGCTCTATGAAGCTGTCACGCGCTCGTTTCTACCCGACCAACTGGGGGGGGCCGGCGGCGCCCACATCTTGCGAACGGAGCAAATGCCTATGCAAGACGTCGATCTGCTCATCGCTCTCGCCGTCGCCTGCTTTTCTGCAGACGGTCCGAGTTTAAAGACACAGTTGCGCGAGCGCGTGCAGCCCGGTCAGAAGCCCGGCGCAGCCTCTACCGCGCGACTCGTCCTGTCTAGCGAGGGCTGCCAGGACCAGGGTTCAACGACGGGCGCGGGTGTCAGTGAGACGAGTCGCGCGGCCCAGTCAGAGCGGAGCGACTTTGTCCCTCAGCCTTCGCCCGAAGGGTGGGAACTGTACAACGGCTGGGGTGGATTTGCGAACAACGGCGCGGAGTACAAGATCGCACTCTTGGACCGTCGCAACCTGCCGGCACCCTGGACGAATGTTCTGGCGAACCCGCAGTTCGGATGCATCATCACGGAACTGGGCACAGGGTACACCTGGTGGCGCAACAGTCGCGAGTGCAAACTCACCCCTTGGCGAAACGATCCCGTCATCGACGACCCCGGTGAAATGTGCTTCATCCGCGACATCGATGCGGGAACGATGTGGTCGCCGACACCCGCGCCGATGAGGGAGCCGCAAGCCTATGAGGTCACGCATGGACGCGGGTGGACCCGATTTTTGCACGAGAGCCATGGATTGCGGCAAGAAACGACCGTCACCGTTTCGCTGCACGATCCTGTCAAGGTTGTGCGGGTGACACTGACCAATCAGAGTTCGAAGACGCGCCACCTAGCCGTGACCTATATGGCGCAGTGGACGCTCGGCGTGCAGCGGGACGCGAGCAGTGCTTTGATCGTCAGCGCCTGGCATGAGGGCCAGCGCACCCTGATCGCCAACCATCACTACCAGACGGCCTTTCGCGATGCGCACGCATTCTTGCACATGAACGCGTGGACGCCACTCGCCGAGCCGGTCGCGCTCGACGTGTCGTTCACGAGTGACGAGGAAGAGGTGTACGGTGCGCTTGGATCCAGCGACCGGCCCCAGGGCCTTGAAAAATCCGGTTTGTCGGGGTCGACCCTTCCCTGCGCGCACCCCTGTGCCGCCATCTCAGGCGCGTTCGCACTGGCCGCGGGCGCCGCGGTCGACGTCTGCGTGTTCCTCGGCTGCGAAGCGTCGACGCAAGCCGCACTCGACTTGGTCCAGCGCCTCGACCACGCAGCGGCGGTCACGGCGCTACACCAAGAGGTCACCACTTTTTGGGAGTCGACGCTGTCGCAGATCGAGGTGGAGACGCCGAGCCCAGAATTCGACCTCCTGCTGAACGGATGGCTTGTCTATCAGGCCCTCGCCTGTCGCATGTGGGCACGGACGGCATTTTATCAGGCCGGAGGCGCCTACGGTTTTCGCGATCAACTGCAAGACGCGATCAGTCTCTTGCACACGCGCCCGGACCTGACCCGCGCCCAGATTCTGCTGCATGCCAGTCATCAGTTTCTGGAAGGCGACGTGCAGCATTGGTGGCACGAGGAGACCTCGCGCGGCATTCGAACTCGGTATAGCGATGATCTCCTGTGGCTGCCTTATGCGGTGGCCCGCTACGTCGAACATACAGGAGACCGCGAGGTCCTGAAGCAGGAGATCACCTGGCTGATCGACAAGCCGTTGCCAGACGGTGAAGATGAGCGTTATGGGGAGACTGTGCCGACAAAAGAGACGGGCACGCTCTACGAACATTGCAAACGGGCCATCTCCCGCGGCCTTCGCGTCGGACAGCATGGCATTCCCCTGATCGGCGGCGGCGACTGGAACGATGGCCTCAATCTTGTAGGGCCGCAGGGGCGCGGAGAGAGCGTGTGGCTAGGCTGGTTCCTGTGCGACCTGTTGCAACGGTTCGTCGCGATCGCCCGAATCGAAGAGGATCCGACGTGGGGCGAGTTGTGCGAGACAAACGCTCGCGAACTCGCACAAGCCAACGAGTCATCCGCTTGGGATGGGCAGTGGTATCGACGCGCCTACACAGATGCCGGAGACTGGCTCGGCTCCATCAGTGACCGCGAGTGTAAAATCGATGCCATCGCACAGTCATTCTCCGTCCTGTCAGGGCGCGCAGACCGGGACAGGGCGTATCAAGCCATGCACTCTTTCGCACGCGAACTCGTGGACCCGGAGCTGGGCATTGCCCGCTTGCTCAAACCGCCGTTCGATCAGATGGATCCGAGTCCAGGCTATATCCAGGGCTACCCACCTGGCATCCGGGAAAATGGTGGGCAATACACGCATGGCGTCATTTGGAGTGTGATCGCTTGGTGTATACTCAAAGACGGCAACCGCGCGTTCGACCTGTTTCACTTGCTGAGCCCCGTTTCGCACACAGGCACGCCGCGGGACGTGGCACGGTACGCAGGGGAGCCGTACGTGATGGCAGCCGACGTGTACGGGAACGGTCCGCACGCCGGCCGGGCCGGGTGGACCTGGTATACGGGAGCCGCCGGATGGATGTACCAAGCGGGCGTCGAGTGGCTTCTCGGCATCAGGCGGCGTGGCGACCGACTGGTCCTGGACCCGTGCCTGCCGGACCACTGGGAGAAGGTGCGAGTTCGCTATCGGTTCGGACAGTCGGTATTTGACATCACGATGCAACGCGCGGCAAAGAACACGGCTCGAGACGCAGCCAAGGACACAACCCGGAACACGGATCAGGAACTTCGGCTGCAACTCGACGGCACCGCAATGGACCGAGGCGACGACGGCTTGCTCGGCTTTCTGCTGGTGGACGACGGCAACGCGCACGAGGTGTTGCTCACGACCGTCGCGGGACGACCCGAATACGCCGGAGCGACCACGACATGAACCGTAGAAGGAGAGACTGGCCATGCAGAACGCAGAGCGAATGATGCCGTCCGACACAGAGCCAACAGCCGAATGGGATCAACTGACGCGGACGATTCACGCCTGCGTTCGTTGCCCGCGTCTGCACGCGTTTCGCGAGCGCGTCGGAGAGGAGAAGGTGCGGCGCCATGCGGAAGAAGACTACTGGAGCCGCCCGGTGGCCGGATTCGGGGACCCCGATGCGCGCTTGATCATCATCGGGCTGGCGCCAGGTGCTCATGGGGCGAACCGCACGGGTCGCGTGTTTACGGGAGATGCGTCCGGGGAGTGGCTCTACGGCACCTTGCATGCGCTGGGCTACGCGAGCCAGCCCACAGCGCGCCACCGCGACGACGGGTTGACGTTACGGGACGCGTACATCGCCAATATCGTTCGCTGCGTGCCGCCAGACAACCGCCCCACGAGTGCCGAGATCACAGCGTGCGCGCCTTATCTGGCCGCGGAAATGAGTCTCCTCAAAAACGCGCGCGTGTATCTGGCCCTGGGCGGTCTCGCGTTTGCGCAGACACTTCGCTTCATGCAAGCACAGGGCCTTACCACTGCAGATCGCCTAAAGTTTAGGCATGGGCTGGAGCACCCCCTGACGGATGGCCGCCAGCTCCTTGCGAGCTATCATCCAAGTCAACAAAACACGCGCACAGGCAGGCTCACCATGCCCATGTGGGAGGCCGTGTTCGCTCGCGCCAAAGCCCTAACGGACACGAGCGAGCCTCACGTCGGCACTCCCTCCGCGGGCGACAGCCAGAAATCCTGAAGCGGGTGGTTCAGCAGATAGTGCGTGAACCATGCAAGATTCTGGCGCATGATGGCGCGGTTCCAGGCGGGCCGCGTGGAACCGTGGCCCATGCCTCGATACAGGACGAGTTTGGTCTCCACCCCGCTGTCCCGCAACCCCTGGTACAGCTCGAACGCGTTCGGCACGGGCACCCGACGGTCCGCATCACCATGCTGGATCAAGGTGGGCGTGCACGCTTGCCCGATGTAGGTCATAGGCGAAGTTTGTGCGTAGATGCCCGGGTCCAGCCAAGGTGTCTCGCCCAGATAGTGACGCGTGAAGGGATGAATGTCCGTGTTGACATAATAGGTCAGCCAGTTGCTGATGCCCGCCCCGACGCTAACCGCCCGAAAGCGATCGCTGTACGTCGTGCAAAAGGCGCTGATGTAGCCGCCTTGGCTCCACCCCATGACGCCGACCTGATTGGGCTCCACCATCCCCTCACCGATCAGATGGTCGACGCCTGAGATGACATCCGCATAATCCCCAATCCCGAGTTGGCGATAGTTAAGGCGGCGAAACTCGGCACCGTATCCAGCGCTTCCACGATAGTTCGGCTCCAGCACAACGAACCCTTGCTCGACGAATGATTCGACGGGATAGTAACGGCTGGACGTCGGCACGGGAATCGAGACGCCGACTGGCCCGCCGTGGATGACGACGAGCAGTGGGTAACGTCGATCCTCCTTGTAATCATCCGGAAGCGAGAGGACGCCCTCGATCCGCTGCCCGTCTTGGCTCCGCCAAGTCACAGCACGCTTGCAACTCTGGCGGTGCCCCCTGTAGTGCGCGCCTCTGTCCGTCAGCTTCAGACCATCGAGAAAGACATCAAACGGAGTGTCCGCCGTCGCCTGCACATACGCAACGTGCTGCCCGTCAGGTGTCACAGCCGTGCGCTGGGCGCTCCCATCCTTCACGGCCACAAGCGTCTCGCGCGTTTGCAAGTCGGGATGGAGCAGTTCGATCCGCCGGTTCATGCCATCTTGCCACTCCCACACAATCCCTTTCTCTGTCCACGCCACGACCAAGACGTCCTCGTCGACAGCCAGCAGTGGGCGCGTCACAACGCGCGTTCTGAGGTCCATCACCTCGAGCGTCGTCAAGTCGAAGGAACGTCCTTCTCCCAGCATACGGCCATAGCAGATGTGGTGGCCATCGGGCGAAAACTGTGGCTGGCCGTCAAGCGTCTCGTCGAGGGTCAGGGGTTCACAAACCCCCGTGTCCAGAGTCACAAGATAGAGCCTCCGTCTGTGCGCATCTTCCGGGTTCGGCGACGGCACGGCATCAAACACGAGGCGCGTGCCGTCCGCCGCCACGTCAAACGACACCACGTGCAAGGCGGCATCCGCCAGGAGCGGCAAGGCGAGCTGTGATTCTTCCTGTCCCTCGTCGCGCAACCCCCCTTCGCGCAGGTCCGCTGGGCGCTTCCACGGTGCCTCTGCACGGGCCACCGCACGCTCCACCGGCAAGACATAGAGCGTATCGAGGACGTCGTCGTAATCGGCGTAATCGACATCTGGAAAGAGTTTGTCGCGTCGCTTGCGACCTGGACTGGGCTCACGCGCTGCTATGTAGTAGAGCTGACGGCCGTCGGGAGAGAGGCGAAAGCAGCGAACCCCTTTTTTCTCCGCCGTAAGCGCTATGCCTTCCCCACCGCCGACTGGCGTCAGGTGCACTTGCAGACTCTCGTCCCGGTCGCCGCCTTCGAGCGCACGCAAGTAGGCGAGTGCGGGGTGCCCGTTGTAGTGGCAGTACGCAGGGGCGCTGGATCCACGGGTCCCACGGGTCAACGCGACATCACTCCCCGTCTCACGCGACACGACGTGAATGTGCCCCACATAACGATTCTCGTCCCAGTTCGCCCCATTTGCGACATAGGCGACCTGCGCTCCTGAAGGCGCAACGGCCAAATCCGAGTAGTATGGAATGGAAAGCATCTCTTCAACGGTCAAATACCCCGATACGCCGCCCTCACTCGTATCTTCCATCGCCAAAGACCTCGCCTCCATTCCCTGTAATCCGTGTTCAACGAGTGTTGCGTGAGCACTGCGTGCGCTGACAGCCGTCGTGCCGCACTTCCATGAATTTGGCTAAGCCAACCCCGACAGTGGATCGGCTTCGAGCAATTCGCAGCCCGTGATGGTGACATCCAAAACTTGCGCCAAGTCCAGTTCGTACGGCTTGACAGGATGCCCGTCCTCCTCCATCACAAGCAGCACCGGGCGCTGCAAGTACGCGATGTTGACCCGCGCCACCACGCCCTGGCGGCCATCACTGCACTGAACAGGCAGGCCAATCGGGTAAATGTTCACGTTCCGGAGAAACAACTCGACAAACTGGATATCAAAATGGGTGCCGGTATTGGCAAAAAGGTACTCCAGTGCTTCATGAGGCAACATGGCCTGGTGGTACACGCGGTTGGATGTCAAGGCATCGTACACATCCGGGACGGCAAGGATCCGACCGAACTCGTGAATACTCTGACCGCTCAGCCCGCGAGGGTACCCCAAGCCATCCACCCGTTCATGATGTTGCAGCGCACAGTGTGCGGATACCGTGGCGATCTCGGGCTGATTGACCAGCATCTGATAGCCGATCTCGCAGTGCCGTTGCACCTCCAGCCGCTCTTCTTCAGTCAGAGGTCCCGGTTTGTTTAAGATGTCTGGTGAGATCGCCAGTTTGCCGATATCGTGCAGCATGGCTCCCGTGCCAAACTGAATGAGCTTATGGTCGCTGAATCCGTGCGCCATGCCAAGAACGCAGGCGTACAGTCCGACATTCATACTATGTTTGTAAAGATACGCGTCGCTCGAATAGATCGACGTCATGTTAAAGATAAAGGCATCGTCGCGCAGCAACTCGTTAAAGAGCATGGTAAAGAGCTGTGTGAACTCCCGACCCAGCGTGCCAGACCGCAGCATCTGCTCGGCCGCCTTTGGGTCGCTCATTTGCTGATAGACGCGTCGAATCCGTCCGAGGACCTCTTGCGCAAGTTCGGGCGTGACCGAGTCCTTGACCACGACATCCACCGTTGCAGCATCCTGTATATACACGTAAAAAACGCCGAGCTTACGCAACGCCCTGATGTAGCGGTCGGTCAACTTGACCGACTCCCTAAGCAACACTCGACCGTCAGAGGCGAAGACAGGCTTGGCCAACTCCATGCCCGACACGAGTCGTTCAACCGCAATCATCCGCAAGCATTCATCAGTCCTGTCTGCCCCTCGGCACGCCTGTTGTCGTATGATGCCACAGTATACAGTCTTAGCGGCACGGTCACAACACCGACAACAGGCGCCGCGCGAGCTCAGTTCATGGCATCCGGTTTCTCTTGATGATGATGGTGCTCCGGTTCCGGTACCGGTTCCGTGAATTCCCCGTTGCCGAGCGAATACGCCACATAGCGGTTGCGACAACGTGTGCAATAGAACGTTTCAAACTCCGTACTGAATCCCGCTTGCTCCAGATGGCCCTCAGGCCCACAGTGTGGACAAAGCATGACTGATCCTTCCTCTCTCAAGCCGTAGTGGATGCAGACTCAGCTTATGCCAAGCTTTGATAGTTGACAATCTTGCCTTTGTACAGCGACACGATCTCGTCCGCCTTGTTCCGAGTATTGCCTTGGGCGACGATTTTGAACAGCGCCTTCTCCGCATCCGGCATGATCAGCGCCCACCCATCTTCGGATAACACTTTGATCCCGTCGATGAGTTGCAGTTGCTGCCCTTTGATGTCCTCCATCAGCTTGCGCATGACCCGCCCCTTCGCTCGCACGGGACAAGGCACCGTTTCCGTCCGCATGTGAAACTGCGGCAACTGATCCAGGATGCACTGCAAGGACATCTGCTCCTCGGCCAGGAATTGAAATAACGAGACGACCGAGTAAAAGGCATCATAGTGCAGTTGCAACGAGTTTTCTCGGCCCACTTCCAGTAATGACCGCAGCATCGTCTTAGTTCGGACAACCGGCGTCCCGCTTCCCTCCGTCATCTCCTCGATGACAGAGGGAGCCGTCACCGGCACAACGACCGGTGTATTGTCCTTCACCGCGATCAGCATCTGAAGAATCATGACTTCATCGCGGGAAAGTTGATGCCCCTTTTCCGAATAAAAAGTAAATCGTTGCCCGCTGGAATCCAGCGAAAGGCCGACATCCGCGTTGTTGGCGACGACCGCCGGACCGATCTCCATGCCATGCTTCGAGACCGTGATGACATCACAGGCAAGCCCTTCCAGGATCGGCTGGATCACAGACTTGACGGGTTGGCTGTCGCTATACAGCAAGACAGTAAACCGACGCGCCTGAATGGCAGGGACACGCACGTGCGACAGGGCTTCAGCCACGTAGGACTCGACCACCTGAGAGACCTGTTCAAGTCGGCCGATCCCGCGTGGATCCGGGCGCGAAAAGTCCTCCTGCATGAAGGCGTTTTCAATCTTGCGCTCCGTCCCCTTGTCAATGGGAAGCCCATCGGCATCAAAAAACTGCAGGATGATGCGTTTGTCCCCGTCTTCGTCCACGGCTCGGATATGCACCCCGCCCACACAAGCTGAACGACGGATCGCAAACCGGGCAACAGGCACGGGTGCGACACCCACGTCA
>JAPNUJ010000018.1:12050-16846 GCA_026627155.1 Bacillota bacterium
ACGTCACGCACCTCCAGGCCGACCGCGAGCAAACTGGCCACCACGGAGAGTTTCAGAACCGTGCAGTACGGGTATTCGTCGCAAGACACCGAGACGATCGATCCTTTTTTGACGCTCGATCCATAGGAAGAAGCAATGCGCCCCACCATCTCGGGAATCAGTTCCACATTCGCCAGGCCGCTGATGCCGTCCTCGTCGAACAAGGAGTGCAGGACCGCGTTTCCCCAGATCAGCGACGAGGACTGGATGGTCCCATCGCCTATGGCCTTCTCGGGCCAGATCTTCACACCAGGCCGAATCACGCACAGGTCCCCGACGCGAGTCTTCTCACCGATCACGGCAGCCTCACAGATGTCGACGCCATTGCCGATCTGAAGATTGCTGCACAGCGTGGCTCCGTTTAGCATCGACGTAGGCCCAATGTAGTTTCCATGCCAGGTCACCGATCGCTCCATCGTGACGCGGGCCGCGATCTGCGTATGCCGTCCGACTACGGCATACGGGCCAATCTGCGCATCGCCGGCGATCGTCACCCCATCACCCAGAAATGACGGGCCTTGCACATGAGCCGTCTCGTCGATCTGCACATCGTGACCCACCCAAACGCGCGGAAACCGCTGTTCCCCCCTGATCGTAACATCGACCAGCCCCATCAGCATGTCAAACTGCGTCTGTCGATACTGCTCGAGGCTACCGATATCAGACCAATAGCCCTGTGCCACGTACCCGAAGAGCGGCATGTCGCGTTCCAGCATGAGCGGAAACAGGTCTTTGCTGAAGTCGAACTCCTGCCCTTTTTCAAATAGGGCCAAGACCTCGGGTTCGAGAATGTAAATGCCTGTATTGACCGTGTCGCTAAACACTTCACTCCAGCTCGGCTTCTCGAGAAAACGGGTGATACGGCCGTCCGCCTCCGTCATGATGACGCCGTATTCAAGGGGGACGTCCACCTTCGTCATCACGATGGTGGCCATCGCCCCTTTTTGCTTGTGAAACCGCACGATGTCCGTGAGATCAAAGTCTGTCAACCCGTCGCCGCTGATCACCACAAACGTCTCATCGAGAAAGGCCTCGCAGTTTTTCACACTGCCCGCCGTTCCAAGCGGGACGCTTTCCTCGAAGATCTGCATGTTGACACCAAGGTCCGAGCCATCCCCAAAGTACCCGGAGATCACCTGAGGCAGGTACTGCACCGTCACGGCGATATCAGAAATCTCGTGCCGTTTGAGCAGGTCCACAATGTACTCCATGCACGGCCGATCGAGCAACGGCACCATCGGCTTTGGGACATAGCAAGTCAGTGGTCGCAGGCGTGTCCCACGCCCCCCTGCCATAATGACTGCTTTCATCGCCATCTCCCCCTCTTCGCATCGGCGTTCTCGTCCCGTTCCCTGAAGCAGATGACGTAAGAAGCCAACCTTACCCCGTGTCGGCTTCTGCCGCAGCGGGCACGGTGAGTACCCGATCATACACGGCTTGCGTCTGCGCCGCGATGAGCGCCCAGTCATAGCGCGACAGTTCTGCCGTCGCTCGATCCGCAAACCGGCGTGCCTCGCCGTGATTTTGCAGCAGCCGCACGATCTGCGTGGCAAGCGAGTCGGCGTCGCCTGGCAGCGACTTGAGCCCGTTGACCTCGTGGCTCACGACGTCCGCCAACCCCCCGACATCGGAGACCACCACCGGGATGCCCATCGCCATCGCCTCCAGCGCCACGATGCCAAAGGGTTCATAGAGACTGGGAAAGACAGCGACCGACGCCTGGGTTAGCCAGTGATTGCGCTCCGCATCCGTCACAAACCCCGTGAACAGGACATGGTCGCGGATGCCGAGTTCGTCCGCGCGAGCTTGCCACGGCCCCATCATCGGACCTTTCCCGATGATCACAGCGCGCGCCCCCGGACAGGAGGCCAGGACCACGGGCATCGCCTCAACCAGTGTTTGCACGCCCTTTTCGCGGACCAATCGTCCGACGAACACGATGACGGGGTCATTTTCCTCGCCGCCGTCTCCCCGCCTCCCTGCCAGTTCCGCTGCCGCGCCAAACAGATCAGGATCCACACCGTTGGCGATCACGTGCTGCTTCGAAGTCGGCAGGGAAAAGGTGTCTTCCAGTTCACGACGCATGTAGGTGCTGCATACGATGACCTCGCGAGCCTCATAGGTAAGTGCCCACTCAATGGCACTGATCTGCCTTTGCAGATCGGAGAAAATACCCCCGTTTCGACCATGCTCAGTCGCATGAATGGTCGCCACAAGCGGCAACCCATACCGTTCCTTGAGTACATGGGCTGCATAGCCCACCAGCCAGTCATGGGCGTGCACAAGATCAAACACGACGCCGTCGGAAATCAGGTCTCGGGCGGCGGTCACCATGGCCAGGTTCATGGCCAGCGTCCAGTGAATAAATTCTCCGCCATCGGGTTGCAACACGTTCACCCGATGGACATGAACTCCTTCGATGCACTCGTACAGTTCCCCCTCGCCGCCAAAGGTCGTGATCACGTGAACATGCGATCCATCCCGGGCAAGATAGCGCGACAGGTCGTAGACATGTCGGGACAGGCCGCCAACCATGAGCGGCGGGTACTCCCACGAGAGCAGTAAAATCGTTCGCGCCATGCGCGTCGCGGGCGCGTGTGCCAAACCGCCTTCAGCGGCCTTCCTCGAGACCCCCCGGACATAGGGCAAGGTAGCCGATTCCGGTGAGCAGAAGAAGCGAACATCGAGCAGTGGAAACAGCGCGTCACTTTCCTCCACTGTCTTTAACCAGTCTTCATTCACGGACCCGCTTCGCAACATGTCATACAGACGCGTAAAACGGTTCACGTGCGATTTGGTTCGCCTGATCGCATAGTCCACTGTGGTCTTGCCGTCCATCATGAAGGCCCAGTCACTGGCCTCCGCCAGCATCAACTCGCGTGCGGCCTGCAACACCGCCCTCTGTTCAAGGTGTGTGCAATTCGCGTCCTGCGCCCACTTCGCCAGCTTGATCATCCTTCGCTCTGCCGTATGGAGAGCGGGGTAGACCCAGTCATTGGTCTCATTGAGCCAGACGTCAGCAAACCCTCCGCGCCCCCAAGTCGATTGCGGCAAGTCGCATACTGGATAATCCGGATACGACATGAGGTAATCGGAAGGCGTCAGCGTCCCCACGTGCGCGTCTCCATGCAGCTCGCGAAACACGTGTCCAAGCCACTGCGGCCCCTCGAACCACCAGTGACCGAACAGTTCCGCGTCGAACGGTATGACGAGGAGTGGCTCCCTCCCCGCTTCCGCCCGCCCCCTCGCAACCCTGTCGCGACAGAGTGCGGCAAAGTGGCGCGCGTGCTCTCGCGTCTTGCCCGCCGCCCACTCCGGTCGATACCAGTCTTTGTGCACGTCGGTTCCTGTCACACGGTGATACTTGAGTCCCGTGTTCACGCGGATCCCGTCCGGGTGGATGAACGGCGCGATGTACTGCGCGTCGAGGTCGAAGCCGATATCGCGATAGTACTCCCGATAGTCCGGATCGCCTGGGTACCCTTGCGAGCTGCTCCAGACTTGCCGTGCGAGCTCTTGGTCACCCGCTAGGGCGATAACGCCCGCCGCCGTCATCACGGGTGAAAAAGCACCAAACGGCGGCTGCGGCGATGCTCCGGCGTACGCCGTCTCCCCGACAAAAAAGTAGGTCAAGCCAAACTCGGCGAGAACCTCGTCGACTCCGGGCGCATACGCGCACTCAGGCAACCAGTATCCTGCAGGGGTCCGGCCGAAGACCGACACGTGGGAAGCGATAGCGAGTCCGACTTGCGCCCGCAACGCCTCCTTACTCGCCAGAAAGGGGGAAAACGCGTGCGTCGCCCCACACGTGATCAAGTCAAGGTGGCCCGCCTCTTGCAACTCCCTAAAACCGTTCACCACTTTGCCGTGATACCGGCGAAAAAGGCTGAGCAAACGCTGGAGCCGCTCCTCATAAAACTGCGCGAGAACCGCCTGCTGGCCATCCGCACTGTCCCCGCTATCCCCGCCCGTGCGTACACGCTCCCGCCCAGCGAGTTCAATCAGGAGGCAGAGATGATCCTCATACTGTGCATGCAACCACTCGTCTTCCAGCATCGCGATCAGGGTTGGGGAAAGGGACAGCGTCATCCGAAAGGGGACTCCGTCTTGCGCCAACGCCTGCAACTCTAACAGTAAGGGTAGGTAGGACTCGGTCAGGGCCTCATACAACCACCGATGCTCCAGGGCATCTGGATCCTCCGGGTGTCGCACGTAGGGAAGATGCGCGTGAAGGACAAAGGCGACGTTCCCTTGAACGGTCCTCATATACGCACGCCTCCCTCGATCACCGAGTAGCCGTCGAACGTCTCTTCATACGGTCGACTCGAGGTCATCGGATACCCTCCAAGCGAGGCCCGCAACGTACGCGACGACACGCCAAGGGGCGCAAACCGAAGTTCAGCATGCGGGTCACCCGCGCGCCGGGGCGTCGCGATCGACTGACTCCGCAACAACGTAAAGAAACCTCCAGAAAGGAGGCGTACGCCGAGGTCGACGGCCCAGACGCGACCTGGGCTCAGATCGTGGAGGTAGACGTTATCCTGATCGGGTGCCACCGTCACAAACCGCTCGGAGTGACCGTTTTGCCCGTCAAACAAGATATCCGTGCAGTCAGAGACGCGCACTGCGAGCGACAGGGATGCCCACGAAGCGCCAAAATGCCCAGCGGTCAACGCCCGCACGTCCTCTTGAAACTCCCAGTAGGCCCACAGTGTCGTAGGATCCTTGCACAACACGTGCAGCCCATCGCGACCAAA
>JAPNUJ010000018.1:16856-24871 GCA_026627155.1 Bacillota bacterium
CATCCCCGTCCATGAGCCTGCACCTCTTCGCCAAATCGCCGTGTACATCCGTTTCGATGCGATAGTCTACCAACAGTATATGCCTCGCGAGAAGTCCTGTAAATGACATGCTTTTAGCCGTTTTCGACACCCTCCGGAGGACGCGAAAGGGGCCGACCGCGCGGAGCAGTCCGGTCGTCGGCGCGACCCGTCATCCCCTCAGCCAACCCGAGCCCACTTGCCACAACCACGCTGGTAGCGTTCGTGGCCACCTACGGAATGAAGTTCATGGAAAGGAGCTTGCCTGGATCCTCATGGGACATTCCACCTGCATCGGGGGTGACAAGAAAATCGAGAATATAGGAGGTCGTCCCATCTTCTCGCCCGCCTCCAAACGTCCACTCGCTGGCTTGCGCCCGCACCGGCCGCGCTTTTCCGCCGGCCTCCCCTGCCACCACGATCATAATCCCCCAACCGCTGCCTGGACAGCCCCCGAGTACCGCTTGCGGAACGGCAACAGCCACCGTCCGCGCCTGGTAATGGGGTGCCAGACGGACCGGCCCAGCATAACTCCAGTCGCTGTTATAGACTTGCGTCTCGCCATGCCAGTTGCCACTCACCCGAATCAGTTTGTGCCAGCCATTCCCCGGTTGAAAGCGGGCACCCAAGTCTTTGGTCCAATCCTGACCTTCGTCGTCTCTTGCCGGATCACGCAGATAAATGTCGATGATCTGTTTGGAGATCCCCGTCGGACCTCCCCAGGGATTGTCGAGGTGTCCGAGCTCGATCTCAAAGTAGACCGCTTCCTCGTCCGCAGACAAGGTCATCCCCTCCAGCGAAAAATCCCCGGTCTTGAAATCAGGATGTGTCGGGTACTGAAACAGACCCCCGGCTCGCGTGCTGAGGTTCACACTGCGCGCACTATACAGGCGTCGGGGCCGGTAACTGATGACCACAGTGGACTCCGACACACCTCCTTCGTTGTCATAACCAATGACGCGAATGTCGTTGTCGCCCGCGAGAAACAAGTGAAGCGTACAACGAAAGCGCCCGGCATCGTCACATCGCGTCGTATAGTAACACCCGCTGGAGACCAGTGCGACGGTGGCTCCAGGGTCTGAGCGCCCTGACAGCGTCACGCGCGAACTGGATACGGCCAGGGTTACCAATGACTCGGGCAAGTCCAGACGAACCTGCGGCCCTGCGGGTCGCTGTTTGTCAACATAGCGACTATGAACGAAAGTCGGCGTGTCGAGGTTGCGCCCACTATCGACAGCGACGGCCAGGCGCAAATACTGGGCCATCGCCCATGCCAGCGGCGTGGCCGAACCCGTTCCACAGCCGCGGAACAGCCCCCGCACGGGATCGTCCTCGCCGTCCCACACTTGCTCTGCGATCATCCCGCCGGGTCCCGCTGTAACGGCCATCGTCCGCAGCAACTCTGCCGCCCCGAACAGTCGATCAGGCGTGTTTTGCCTTGCGCTCGCCGCCAACGCGACCTCGTATTCACCCCGTTCTCCCGATAACATCGGCCACGGTCGACCACGGCCGACGCCATTGTAGGGGGCGCCATCGGACGCCTCCCCGTAGCCATCATGGTTGTACCGATACCATAGCGGCACACCGGCACCATCCCAGTAGATCTCCCGATCGATGACATTTAGAGAGTTTACGATAATCGCGTCGTCCGGTGCCACGACCCCAAGGCGTACCAGTTCCAAGAACCCGCCATCGACGATCTCGATCTTCGGATGCCAGCCCCCACCATTTTTCACCTCGACAAAGGCGCCGTCTGCAGGGTTCATCGTGTTACTCACGCGAATATAATACGGCTTTTCAGAAAGTGGACCCGACGGTGCCACGGTCCAGGCTTGTACAGCGTCAGCCAACTGATCGGCGGTGGCCAAATAGACAGCCGCTGCCCCGTAGTCCCCTTGACGCCGCGCCAACACGCTCGCCGCCGCCAAGCCTGCCACGACCGCCGCCAACGTCGAAGGCGAGTAGCCACTGTTTTCTTCCCAGCGTTCTTGCTGCGAATGAGGTCCGTGATAAACCAGGAAATCGGCTGCCCGACGAACCAACAAGTCAAACTGGCCGTCTTGGTCGACAAGATAGGCGAGCAGAATCGGCAGGGCTGTCTGGCAAAGCTGTAGCCCAGACCAGTAAGGGCTGCCATCGGGCCAGGTGTTTTGAGGGAAAGATCCATCCTCCCTCTGTTGCACGTCCTGGAGGTAGCGGAGAGCCCGATACGCCAGCGAGGGATCCCCCGCGATGGCAAGACCAGAGGCCGCCTGATAGAGGTCGCGCGCCCAGATCAGGTGATAGCCGCCCGTGCCCAATTCCCAGGCCGATACAGAATCGCCCCAGGGTATGGACAGCGACGCCGCCACGGCACCGGGAAATTGCTTGTCTTCATGAGCCTTGACCGTCATCGCCGCCACCCGAAACTGGCGAGCATCACCCGCCTGCGGAACGTGTAGCCGAGCGACAAATGGCGTCCATCCATCACAGTAGGCCCGCGCCACCTTCTCGAATCCGCTCTCCCGCGTCGCCCCGGCCGCCTTCATCGCCGCGTCGCGCGTCGCCCCGAATCCCACGCTGAGGACAAAGGAGCACTCGCACCCATCACCTGCTTCATGCATGTCCAATTTTGCGAGTTGCACATGCGTTTGCTCCGTCTCGCCGACTTCGAGTGTCGTCGGTGCGAACAGCCCCGCGAGCTCCTCGTGACTGTTCGGCAGCATGGTTTCTGACAGGTGTCGCACCTGCCAGTCGGCGTCGCACGCGAGCGCAACCGCCACAGACTGCCGTGACACCGTCGCGACGGTGCGTCCATGAACAGTGAACTGTCGGCCCGTGTTGTCGGCCAGAGCGCCACCTGCCGCCGGGTGATGTACGATGTACCACTGCAGGTCGTTTACCCGTCGACCGTCCACGCGCACTGTGAATTGGATAATTAGGGCCTCATGATCCGGATCAACCACATAGGTTTTCGAGATGGTGTAGAGGCCATCACGTCCCGTATTGACCTGGCGATACACGAGGGCATCGTCACAGGCCAAATCGACACTATGTTCCGTGTCTGTCGTCTCGAGGTCAAAAAAGTTCTCGCCATCCGATACCGCCAACTGGAGTTGGCGCAACGCCGGGCGCGCGATGTCGGGATAGTACACCTCACTGAGGGCACCCGCCGCCAGGGTGTACCACACGTGGGAACGGCAATCCGTGCCGTCCCCTTCGTAAAATGCCGTTCCAAGGCCTTGCTTTGCCGCCGTCGTCCACGTCGCTAGACGCAATCGGGCGGCTTGGATCCGCGTCGAGTCAGACTTGCTTTGCTGCCCTTGCACCATACCCTCACTCACTTCCTGTCAAAACACACCGGCTGGGGAAGCTCACCCCGGACAGATCGTTCCTGATCATCTGATCATATAGAATTTACGCGCGTTCGTCGAGGACGTTAAGGAGGTCCTCGACCGACATCTCGTGGAACAAATGGTTCAGCCTACTGTGGTCCCCGGTTGGAGCCACCCGAAACGGGTCCCAGGCGACCACCGGCAGGACCAATCCCATCGGCTGGAACGGAGCGACGCCTGCTGGCCAGAAGTCGGCGCTGTTGCATCATGCCGAATCGGTTCTGGAACTGAAACTGGGAAGCCGTCGTCCGTCGGGTCTCCAGTCGACCGTATCCCGGTTGCCGGAGGGGTCCGCCCCACATCGGCGGTTGGCCTCGCTGGACCAGCGGCCGCCGTTCCATCCATGGTGGCCCCATAGGCCCATAAGGTCCGACCGCCCTCCCGCGTGGCGCGGTCATGGCCATCGGGTCTTGCAAGCGCTGACCGATTCGCGGGCCCATTTGTGGACCCATCTGTGGACCCATCTGTGGACCCAACGGCGGGCGCATCGGCTGGCCCATCCGCGGATCCCTTTGCTGGCCCATTTGCGGACCCAACGGCGGGCGCATCGGCTGGCCCATTCGCCGACTCATGCGAGAGCTCGTGGCCGGGCCCGTTGGCTGGCCCCGCGTGGGACCGCGAAATCGGCCCAGCAACCGGCTCGCGAGGCTCTGTTTGGGCTGGCTGCGGCTCTTAGGTGCCGCCGCCCCTGCAGGCTCTCGGTGTGTGTGCGCCTCAAGCGGCCCGCCTTCTGGCTCCTCTGGCCCTGTCTGCCGCCCCCCCAGAGGATGCAGCCAGGATGGCATTTCACCTTCGGCGACTCCTGACGATGTCGACGCCTGGTCCGAATCTGGCTGAGGACTCTCCGTCGCCAACCACTGGCTAAAACGTTCCCACATGCGTGATCCCCCGCTCTCGTGACGTGCTCCCCCAATGTATGCAAAACCACTGGTGCCACGTAACGGCCGCTGGCCGGAAGTCGACAAAGGATTGTTGGCGTTGGGTCGCTCCTCTGAACCCGCGATGTGGTTGTTCAGACGACGGTTAACGGCACAGCCATCTCGCCCATCGTGGACCGGCTGGCGACCTGCCGCCAGTCCAACCGCCAGTAGCGCCAGGCATTCGTCACGCCGATCAACACGATGAGCGTGCATAGGGCGATCCACGCGCCCGCCTGACCAAAGTGAAACACGATCGTCAGCAGTAGCGTGAGCGGAATAAAGACCACCCAATTCTGGATCAACGCCATGCGGAACAGAAACGTCGTGTCCCCGATTCCGCGCAACCCCCCGGCCAGGATAATGCCCCCTCCATCAAACAGTTGAATGAACGATGCAATGTGAATCAGCGAGACAGCGAGGGCCGATACCGCGACGTCGGACGTGTAGACACGCGCCACGGACGCTGCAAATACCCACAAGAAGACGGAAAACAGGGCCATGAACAGGAGTCCCATCCCGGCCGTGTACGCGCCGACCGTTCTCGCGACGAGGGGGCGGCTGGCACCGACCTCTTGCCCTACACAAATCGTTGCCGCGGCTCCGAACCCGTTGGCTGGCATGAATCCAAGTGACAAAATGTTGAGCGCAATTTCGTTCGCGGCGACAGGCACGGTCCCTAGTCGGGTGATGCAAGCCGTAAAGACGAGCATCTTGGCCATGAGCGCCATGTCCTTGGCGCTGACGGAGCCGCGCACACTAAAGGCGGAGCCCGCTTGAACCACGTGTTCGCCGACCATCGACGTCAACTCAAACGGCAACCCGCGAAAATCGTTCGTCGGGATCAGACTGTTCACGCCGCCCGCGATCACTTTCCAACCGACCCCTTGATCCTCGTATGCCATCTTGCCGAGGCCAAACTTGGAGGCAATCTGAGTGGCGGTCTTTCCCGACGCCGAGTTGATTTGCCGATCGAGGATGGAGATTGCCGGTTCGCCCTTGACCAGTCCTTTGTGGACGGTCATGTACTCGACCTGAGACTGACCCACCTGTTGCACGAGTTGGTTCAGCAAGGCTGTGTACTCGGTCTTCACTTTTGCGTACTTGGTCAGCCCGAGACTCGCTGCGAAGGTGGTGGACGAGTTCATCTGCCACCAAGGGGCCTTGTACTCTTGCACCTGCGCTTGGTCGAGCGCAAACTTCTCGTTCTTCGTTAGAGACGCATCGCCTTGCGTCTTGGCGCTGGCCACGCCGACCAGGGATGAAAAAGCGAGCCCCAAAGCCAGGGCGGACATGCCGACCTGCTGCCAAGTTTTTTGTCTGTTGGTTATCACCTATATCACCACTTCTATGAATTGTAGACAACTAGATAATACTATCACCCAATGCGACTTAGCACAACGAAAAAGCCGAGGCAACCTGAACGGGGCGTATGTGGGTGCGGGGGTGCGGGGGTGTGTGTTCTCGACGAAACTTGCTTTTGCGCTTCGTTCAAGTCCCTTACCTTTCGCTCTTTGCCTTCGCTCCATGCTGCGGCGCGCTAGTTCGGGCTACGGAAGGGAGGAGGAACTGCGATCGAGGCGCGGGACCGGCCGGCTGGAAATTCACCGGCGGATGGTTACTACTCACGGAGCGACCGTGAAGGCCATTGCCTAGGAGCGACCCCGGAAGTCCATTGGGTAGGAGCGACCCGTCGCAATCCACCGCCCGTCTTCTCTGTCAACCCAGATGGTCTGGCCGGGATAGCTGGGCCGTCGCCATAGCCCAAAGCGAATGGTAAAGGCATCTACAGCGATGGGGGACCTCACCATGTAGAATGGAAGCTAACTCCGGTAGATGGTTTCGCCTGAGTTTTCCTCCTGCAACGAAAGTGAGCCGCAGATATGCGCCGATCGGTAACCCCCATGCGACCTCTGGCCCTGTCGTCTCAGAATGAGACTCACGAACCCCGAGCAGTCCCACTCTGAGACTTACGAAGCCCGGGCAGTCTCAAAATGAGACTTTCGAAGCCCAGACAGTCACAGAGTGAGACTTACGAGGCCCCGGTGTGGGAAACGGCGCGAACAAGACACCGTCTTCATGGCCATGTCCAGGAAGACGGTGTCTTGTTCGTAAAACGAGTCGTTCGCTCCAGACATCCCAAGTGCACAGATCTGACCTAGATCAGCGCCAGCAACAGGAGAACCAACGGAACAAACAGCCAGAGAAACTCGCGATGACGGGCATCCCCCTGCAGACCCGCAACCGAGCTGACACCGCGCCCCGGCATCTGCAAAATGACAGCGCTTTCTCCCATGTCATAAACGGACTCTTGACTAGTGAACTCCGCGACGTCACAAACCATTGTTTCTTGAGGTTGTTCCCAGTTGACGGCCATGCGTACCCCTCCCGAACAGTGGTGCAGGTCGAACATCCAACCCGCTTGTTAGGGATAGTATACGACACCGCCACAACTTTGTCACGTATTTTTCGAAATATTGTTCGTTCGTTTTCACATGATCCGACTTTTGTGTCCAATCGAGGACGTTTCCGGCCATACGTGATGGTTGACGGCGACCGGCTACAACCGTTCGTACTACAACGGTTCCGGATGCCAGGTTCCGAGTGCCGTCCAACCGGACGTCGGCAAAGATACGCTGACTGGCGTCGGCGTGCGTGCGCTTTGATACCCACGCAGGTACGCCACCCGCCCATCTCGCGTCAACACGCCACTGGTCAGTGCGTCTTCCGGCATAATCAACACCACGTGCCGATCCGTCAGCAGATCGATGACCTCGAGGTAACTCGTCATCTCTCCGCCTGTAAAGACGACCGAATTCAACGCCAGATAGGTGCCGACGAGTTGCGCGGTCGTCTGGACCTCTGCGGGCCGAGTCACGGCGACATCCCGTGTGACGAGATTGATCACGACAACACGGTATTGGAAGTCCCCGGTTTGGGGATGAGAATTAGGCGGAAACCCCAGCTCCACCGCGAGAAATCGGCCCACGACTGTCCACTGCACTATGGTTTTCCAGCTTGGCGCCGCGATCTTGTAGAGGGTGTCGACGTGATGGTCAGACGAAAGCGTCACGGTCAAAGGACTCCGGGAAATTCCCGTTCGCGAAGCGGTTACCAGGCCGTAGGACGTGGACAGAGTTTGCCGGGACGGCAGGACCTTTTGCCAGACCTGCGCCGACGGCATCGACTTGAGGGCCTTCAGGTCGGCCCCCGGCGCCAACGTGTCGTTGTGGCGGCCTGAATTGGCTACCCCTTGACCCGACCCCGACCCCGTGCCACCCGACCCCGTGCCACCCGACCCGGAAAGCCCCGCGCCACCCATACCAGTCTCGCCGCCCGCAACCACGGCTCCACAGCCGACCAGGCAGCCGACAAGCGCCACCACCACCGCAAAAGATACGACCCTGAAGTGGGGTCGCCCTTTGCGGTGGTCTGAATCCACGCGTCGATTCCGTCTCATGAACACATCACCCAACCCGATCATAGCATAGGCTCGTCGGACGAAACCAACCGGCGACTCCAGAGCCTTAATGCGCGGCCGGACGAGACGCCTGCTTACACCACTTGCGACACCAACTCACCCTGCTGTAGGCTGTGCATCTGCGCGTAGCGGCCACCTTGCGCGAGCAACTCCTCATGTGTACCGCGTTCCGCGATGCGTCCGCGATCGAGAACGAGGATCGCATCGGCCGAACGAATCGTGGAC
>JAPNUJ010000018.1:24881-28044 GCA_026627155.1 Bacillota bacterium
ATGATGAAGGTGGTGCGACCGCGCTTGAGTACCTCGAGCGCGTCTTGAATCAGCGCTTCCGTCTCCGTGTCAATCGAGGATGTCGCCTCGTCCAACACCAAGATGGCAGGATCAAAAGCCAGAGCCCGAGCGAATGAAATCAGCTGCCGCTGGCCCGCCGACAGGGTGCTTCCCTTTTCGCGAACGGGTTCATCCCACCCTCCCGGAAGTTGAGCGAGTAGCCGCTCCCCTCCCACCTCGCGCAAGGCCGCCTCGACGCGCTCCCGACTGACGCGGGGGTCCTGAAGACTGACATTGCCCGCCACTGTCCCTGTGAAGAGATAGGGGTCCTGCAAAACGATCCCCATGTGGGCTCGCAAGTGCTGTGGCGCCATGCCAGAGATGTCTTGGCCGTCGATGCGAATCCGGCCTGCGCGAGGATCATAAAACCGGAACAGCAGATTCATGATCGAGCTCTTTCCTGACCCTGTATGCCCTACCAAGGCAACGGTCTGTCCGGGATGCGCCACGAAGGAAATCCCCTTCAGCACATCGTCTGATCCGTCATAGGAAAAGTGGACATCCTCGAAAGCCACTTCGCCGGTGAACCTTGGAATGGTTCCGTCCGCCGGTTCGACTCCCCGTTCGTCAAGCAGGGCGAAGACACGGTCGGCTGACACGCGAGCCTGTTCCAGGTTGGCCAGTTGGTTGACGATCTGAACGACAGGCTGGAACAAGCGATTCAGATAATCGACAAACGCGTACAAGGCGCCAAACGAGATTGCACCTGCCAGGTTGAGGGAGCGATAGCCAAAGTAGGCGATCATCGTAATAAAGAAGATATTGCGCAGGACAGTGACGAGGTTGTGTCCCGTCCACGAGTTGATCCGCAACAGACGCGTCTGCTCGTCGTACTGAGCGCTGTTGATCGCATCAAACTCGGCCGCGGTGCGCTCGTGACGATTGAACGCCCGGATCACCGGCATGCCCGCGATGGTCTCGCCAAGCATGCCGTTGACCTCGCTGATCAGATTGCGAATGCGTTCATTGATACTCAGGGCGTAGCGCCGATAGAGCGCCACCCAGACCACGAGAACAGGAATCAACAACAGGCAAATAAGCGCCAACTGCACATCGAGCAAAAACAGAGCGATGTAGATCCCGCACATGGTCACGACGCTTGACACGATGTTGGCCAAGACCGTCACGTACAATTCCCGAATGGCCTCCGTGTCATTGGTGATCCGCGATACCACTTTCCCGGCCGGCAGCGCATCGAAGTACCGCACAGGCAACCGATGAACCTGGCGAAACACGTCGCGTCGCATCGTCATGATGATTCGATTGGCCGCGATCTGCAGTAGATACTGCTCTCCGTACGTAAATGCCGACGACAAAACGAGGAGCCCGAAGTACAAGAGGGCCAGTTCGACCATAGGCGCCAATTCCGGCTGGTAAAAGGCGAATAACTGCTGCGGTGTGAGCACAGTGGCTGGCAAGACGGCCCGACGAACACCGGAAGTCAGCAACAAGTGACCGTTCACCTCTGTTACATCGCCGACAAATGGAAGCGGCTCTGCGACGAAGTAGAAGTGACCCCCTGCCTGTTGAAGGACGACCGCCTTCCCCTTGCGTTCGCCCGCGTGAAAGTAGGCCTCCCGCCGGTACCAGTGTCCGTCGTAGGACACGGCGTCAACTGCCGGCCCACTCGTCTGGTACCAAGTCTGTTCGATCCCAAGAATGTGATCGTTAATAATGGTCTTGGCAACAAACGGTCCACACAGGTCTGCCGATACAGCGACGATCAGCATCGCCAGTGCGAGTAAAATGTTTCGGCGAAACAGCGCGGCGTACCGCACCAGGCGCTCCGTCGTACTCATGCGTACACCTCCTTGCCAAGGCTTTTGTCGAGGTCAGGTACGTCGTCGACGGGGTCCTCGGCTTGCTGGCGAAGGTACTGTTGCTGGTACCAGCCTCCCGACGACATCAGATCCGCGTGGGTACCCTGCTCGGCGATGCGCCCATCGTCCATCACCACAACCCAATCAGCATGCAAGACAGCCGAGATTCTATGGGTCGCAATCAGCGTCGTCCTACCCGTTCGCGCTTTGCGGATGGCCTGAACGATGTGCGCCTCCGTCCGAGCATCGACGGCCGACATCGCGTCATCCAGAATCAGAATGTGCGGATCCACGATCAACGCGCGCGCCAGAGCGATCCGTTGCTTCTGACCCCCGGAGAGAGAGACCCCTTTCTCACCCACCAGAGTGCGCAATCCGTTTGGGAACTGCTCAAGATCCGCCGTCAAACAGGCCATCTCGAGCACGTCCTGGATACGGGCAGGAGAGGCATCCGCGGCCGCAAAACGCAGGTTCTCCTCGATCGTGCGAGAAAACAGCATGGCATCCTGCGGCACATACCCCATCCAGTCGAGGACAGAATGCAGTGCCACCCGGTCGATGGGCACGCCATCGACCAACAGCGCCCCCACGTGCCCGACCGGGTACTCGCGCAACAGCTGTCGCAACAGCGTCGACTTGCCTGCCCCCGTCCGACCCACAATGCCCAGTGTCTCCCCTTGCCTGACCGACAAGGAAATCTCTTTCAAGTTGTCAACAGCCGAAAGCGGATAGCGAAAGCTGTAGTCGCAAAATGTAATTGTCGCCGGCGGCGCCTGCGTGGTTGCGGCTGGCGCGTCCGCCACATCGGGCGCATAGCGCAGCGTCTCCGTCACCCGATCCAGCGATGCGCTACCGCGTTGCATGATGTTGATCAACTGCCCAATGGCGAGCATGGGCCAGATCAGCATCCCAAGGTACACGTTGAACGACGTCAACTGGCCCAAGGTCAACTGACTCTCAAAGACCATGTACGCGCCGTATCCGAGGCCAATCAGATAGCTGGCTCCCACCAGGATCTTGATCGTCGGCTCAAACTGGGCATCGATTCGCGCGACGTCAGCATTTTTCCGATAGACATCTTCCGTCGTCTCAGCAAATCGTCGCTCCTCCGCCGACTCTTGAACGTAGGCCCGAACGACGCGTATACCGGCGATCGTCTCTAGGACGCGGTCGTTCATGTCGCCAAATGCGTCTTGGGCGAGCGTGAATCGTTCGTGCACGATCCGTCCGTACTTGGTCATCACGAAGGCGATGACCGGCAGCGGCGCAAGGGCGAGCAGTGT
>JAPNUJ010000018.1:28071-38809 GCA_026627155.1 Bacillota bacterium
CAGAAAAAGTCGTCGAGTCGATCAGCGTCAAGATGCCGAACCCGGCGGTCTGCGAGACGGCATTCAGGTCATTGGTGGCACGCGCCATCAGGTCCCCGGTGCGATGCTTCTCGAAAAAAGTCGGCGTCATCCGCAAAAAATGACGCATCAGGCGTGAGCGCAACGTCGCCTGAAGCAGGTTGCCACCACCAAACAATTGCACCATCCACAGAAATCCAGAAACGTACATGACGACGACCAGTCCACCATACACAAGGAGCGATTGCATGAGGCCCTGCGGAGTCATCGTTCCCTCGTTCATCTGGTCGATTGCGCGCCCGATCAAGTCAGGCGGGATGACCTCAAATACATTTAATAGCAATAGCAAGACGAGTGCGACTGCGTAGCGACGGCGCTGTTCCAGGAAAAACCAGCGGAGTTTGTACAAAACGGTAAACATGAGGACTTCCCTCCCGAGACGTAAAAAGAGACACCGGTTGGCGCGCGGTGTCTCTCAGGATGACGCCATGCCACGGTCTCCCCGTGTGCCTGGCAGCCCGACCGGAGCGTGTGCCCGGATCGGTCGATCCAAAAGAAACAGCGCAGGTCCGCTGGAGGCGTGACCTGCGCTGTCTGTATCCCGTCGACGAGTCACACGGGCATCAGGAAAGCGTGTACGGGTCACATCTCCATGCGGCAACGGTACGAAGGCGTCCGCCCCGATCCGCCAAAGCGAGATCGAGACGCGCCAACACGCCCGTCAGTCCGTTACGCATGGAGATGCTCCCCCTTCCGTTCATAACTTGATTTCGTCACTACTTTAGCATCCTCTGGGATTGTTGTCAATGGGGTGCTATCGGATGCACCCCGAATCGTGCGCGCAGATCCTGATAGAGCAAGGTGCCAGCCAGGATATGCCCAGCGGTGTTGGGGTGCCAACCATCCCCCATGTAGGGGACGTAGGTCTGATGATGGTTCACGAGATAGGCTTTCATCTGGTCAAAGACATTAAACAAAATCACGTTGGGACTGTCCATCCTCTTGACGACGTCCATCTCGCTCTGCACGTACTGAGGTTCTTGTACGCGAAATTCCGTGTACGTGGCTTTTGTCACAGGGGGCGTCACGATGAGCACGATAGCATGCTCTGCAAGCGCCTGACGCGTCTCCTTCAGAAGGTGGTTGCGAAACGCGGCCTGCGCCACTTTCGTGTAGGCGTCGTTCAGGAGTCCCCAGGATATCACCACGACCTGCGGACGAATGGCCGCCAACCAGGCACTATAGCGCCCCTTATAGAGCGTTGCAAGTTGACTTCCGTCGGCTCCCACGATCGTCCGATCATAGTAGACGTACTGCGTCTTGGTGTCGTCCGACATCGCTTGAAAGGCTCGCTGCAAATACCCGTCATTGTGCACAGCCTTCCAGCCGTGCGCCACAGAACCACCGATGACCATCACGCGTTCCACGGCGGATGATGATGTCGGCGCGGCGGATGCTGTCGCCGCCATCGCCGGGCTGGGGTCTACAGCCGTTGTCACAGGCCGATCCGTCCAGTACACCAGACCCATGGCTGAGACCAGAACCAGACCCAATATGGTAAAAAATCGTGTCACGAAGATCACCTCCTTTCACTCCACTACAGCGTTAGACTACGGCTCCTCAACGAAAAAATAGGAGCGAATCCATGGCCCCATGGTAGTCGCTCCGTCTGTATTTCACCTTTAGACGGTGCCATGGCGCTGTCGCGCCACCGTCTGCCAGAAGAATAATCGGCTGCGCCGTTATTCTGGATAGGCCGTCGTGCACTGATCACCGGCAGAAGGCGCCTATCCAAGCGAATGCATGAAAAAGTCAATGACATCGCTTGTAAGAGCCGGAATTCCCGGCGAGATGGGGCCACCGACGGCGTGAAATTCGTGCTCGGAATTCTTGATCAAAATCAACTGTGCCCTGTCCCCTGCCGCGCGTAGATGCTTGTAAAGGTCGATAGACTGAAACGGCGGTTCAGTCGTGTCCTTGAGGCCTTGGAGAATCAGAAAGGGAGGATTGCCTGGACTTACGTACGTCACAGCACTCTCACGTGCAATCGTCAGTGGATTGTAGTACCCAAAGACGGGATTAGGCGCGTCACGATGCGCACGTATCCAACGTCTGGCAAATGGCAAGCGGTCCGACGGCCCGAACATGTCCACGACAGCTGCCACAGCGCTACTCTGATTGGCCCAAGCCGCGTTATTGAATCCGTCCACACGATGCGTTAGCCCCACGAAACTGGACAAGCCGCCTCCGGCGCTGTCCCCCATCACCCCGATCCGACGGGAATTGATCCCCAGTTCACTGGCATGGGCGCGCAAGAAGCGAATCGCTGCCTTCGCGTCTTCGAGCTAGGCGGGCCACTTGAACCGTGGAGCCAATCGATAGTTGATCGTGACAAACACAAAGCCACGAGACACCAAACCGGCTTCAATGCCCGAGATGATTTGATCATGTGGATTGTACGTGCGGTCGTCATAGCCAATGACCGCACTCCCATGCATCAAAAATCCACCATGAATGTAGACGACAGCAGGTGCCGGTCTAGTCACCCCCACAGTCGGTTCAAACACGTAAAGGGTTTCCGAAACCCCGTCTACGGTCTCGTATGTGTATTCGGTACGTTGACCGACTAGATCCGGATTCCAAGGATCTGCCCGGCCCGATCTCAGAGACTGATGTCGCGCTGGGCTTCTCAAATCGGACTTCAGTCCCTCTCGCGACCGATCCATCTCCGCGGCCCGCGAGATATCGTGTGAAAGAGGTACCGTAGCCAGCCCCACGGCCAACACGGCTAGAGCGCTAAGCAAGACACCTCGCCAGCGAAGTGTAGGCATGAGACTCCCTCCCCGTTTCATCCATTGTAACGCATGAACCCAGAGGTTCCAACGAACCAACTCCACGCCGATGGGCGCACGGACGTTCCTGTGATAGAGTGGACGTGACAACACCTGTGAGGTTGCGCCTTTCAGGATCCGGGAGGTTGAGACGATGATGGACTCGACGAACGCTGATTTGGGCAAGGCGGCCATCGGCATGACGGCGCAGTTTGGACCGCCGACATTCGCTACCTTTGAGGAGGAACGTCGTTACCGCAAGGAACGGATGGCGGCGGCTTTCCGGCTATTTTCCCGGTTCGGTTTCGATGAAGGAGTGGCCGGCCACATCACAGTGCGCGACCCGGAACGGACCGACCACTTCTGGGTCAATCCATTTGGGATGCACTTTGGGCACATTCGCGTATCAGACCTACTTCTCGTCAGCCATGACGGCAACGTCGTCGAAGGTCACCTGCCAGTCAATGCCGCCGCGTTCGCTATCCACTCACAGGTCCATGCCGCGCGACCGGACGTCGTCGCTGCGGCTCACGCGCATTCGCTCTACGGGAAAGCGTGGGCCAGCATGGGCCGGCCCCTGGACCCGATCACCCAGGATGCCTGCGCCTTCTTCGAAGACCACGCCGTCTTTGATGACTATACCGGGGTCGTATATGACCTTGAAGAAGGACGGCGAATTGGGCAAGCGCTTGGGGATCGCAAGGCCGTCATCTTGCGCAATCACGGCCTGCTCACCGTCGGCCAAACGGTGGACGAAGCGGCTTGGTTTTTTATCACCATGGAACGATCCTGCCAAGCACAACTTCTGGCGGAGGCGGCTGGCAAGCCCATCCTCATCGACCCTGAGTACGCGCGCGTAACACGCCAGCAAGTCGGTTCCCACTTGGCGGGCTGGTTCTCCTTCGCTCCACTTTATGCGCGCATCGTACGCGAACAGCCTGACCTTCTCGACTGACAGCCGTCGGTGAGTGACGGTAGGGCAGGGCACCGGACCAAAGCCAAGGAAGCCGACGAAGTTTCATGAGTGTGACGAGTTCCCCCCCGCCAAGGAGCAAAAGGAAACGCCAGAAACCCAGTCAGACTCGCTTATGGAGTCTGACTGGGCTTCTGGCGCCCAGCATAGAAACGGTGGCGCTCGGCGTGCCTCACGCTCTACGAGAGACCGGCCTCGGCCCACGCTTTTTCAAACCCTCGTCGCGAGCGCTCAAGGAGCACTGTCACGTCAGACGCAGGGGGGGTCTTGGTCAGGACCTCTTGCGATACGGCGCCGCTATAGCCGGTCGCTTCGAGTGCGCTCAAGAATCCGCCAAGGTCGATGACGCCCTCACCCGGGTACAGACGATCGTCATCGATCACGTCGGCGATGGCCACGTCAGGGGCATCGCTTAGGTGAACGTGAACGATACTGGCAGCAGACAGCGCGCGCAGCTCGGCTATCGAACCCGACGTCGTGTGCCAGTGATAGGAATCCAACAGCAACCCGACGTGCGGGTCCCCGATCGCGTCGATCCAGTCCAAGGTCGCTGGAAGGTCCCAGATGAACGGGTGCTTCCACGCCGTGCGCAAGTGATGCGGACCCACATACTCCAACCCAAGCCGAATTCCGTAAGCCCCCAGCATCTGGGCACACGTTCGCAAGCGCCGCGTCGCAACGGCCATAAAATGTGCCGGATTCCAGTCTGTCGACGGCAACACATAGGTGCAACAGGTCTTACAGCCGACACTGGCAGCCGCCTCTGCATCGACGGCCAGCCTCGGCAACCCCGCACGAAACTCTTCCTCAGTCGCCCGCCACTCAACGGGCAATCCGATCGAGGCGATCTCGACCTTGCGTTCGGAGAGGGTGGACAGAACGCTCTCCTGCCCATCAAGCGCAAGCCACTGGCTGATCTCTGATCCACTTGCGTCGACACTGTGAAAGCCATAGTCGGATGCCAATCGCGAAAATTCATTCAGATCTCCACCAAAACCCAGACCCGCCCGCGTCAATCCACGTTTCATATCACAGTCCCTCTCTCGCCGTATCGTGAAGTGAAGTCGTCCCAACCCTATGGTTGAGCTGCAAAAATGACCGGCTGGACGCCGTCCCTTCCTGAGAGGGAGACGTCCAACCGGCCGTCACGTCTGACACGCCGCGAAAGCCAACTCATGTCAGGCGCGC
This sequence comes from Bacillota bacterium, assembly GCA_026627155.1. Classification (GTDB taxonomy): domain Bacteria; phylum Bacillota; class Bacilli; order Alicyclobacillales; family SLC66; genus JAPNUJ01. The sequence goes on from JAPNUJ010000018.1 coordinate 33,082, forward strand.
GCCTTCGCCCCCTTGCGCAGGCGTGTTGCGAATAGCGCCATCCCCACGATAGGCAATAGCCCTGCCCATGGCACCTCAGGCATCTGTCCTATCGTGTCCGCCGTGCCCAAACGCTGGAGTGTATGCGTGATGTGTACTGCACCGGTTGTGAGAGATGGAGAGGACAAGTGCAGTGGCGCGGTGGCATGTGCCGCCATAGCCAATGTACCGGCCGCCCCGAGCACCGCAAGCGCTGAGGAAAATCCGATCGGTCGCTTCATCTGGACCCCCCAGTTCAGAGAGAAGAACAGTTCGACTCCCCCATGCTAATATTATCAGAAGTACAGTCAAACGCAATGGAAAGAGGAGGCCGTGACGACCATGCTTCTCGAAGGCAAAGTGTCGATCATTACAGGCGGGGCCAGTGGGATCGGACGTGCTACCGCCCTCAAGTTTGTGCGAGAAGGCGCAAAAGTCGTCGTGGCGGATCGCGACGTAGAAGGTGGCAAGGAGACGGTTCGTCTTGTGGAAACAACAGGCGGGACTGCGACATTTGTCGAAACCGATGTGACGCAGTTCGAACAGGTCGCCGCAGCAGTGGATTGCGCTGCCAATACCTATGGATCACTCGACATCATGTTCAACAACGCCGGAATCGGGCGCTACAAACCCCTGCTCGAACATGAGCCGGAAGATTTCGATGTCGTCGTCCGCGTGAATCAATACGGCGTCTACTATGGCATTCTTGCATCCGCCCGGAAGATGAAGGAGCTCGGCGTCAAGGGAACGATTATCAATACAGCCTCCGTCTTCTCATTTGTCGCGAGTCCGGGAGTCATTGGCTACCATGCCGCAAAGGGAGCCGTCAAAATGATGACGCAGGCGGCCGCTTTGGAACTCGGCGCCTACGGCATTCGCGTGGTCGCCATCGCACCCGGCGGAGTCGACACGCCGATCATTCAAGGCTACAAGGATATGGGCCTCGCGGACCGTATGGGTCGTCAGCACATGCGCGGAAAGATGCAGACGCCCGAGCAGATTGCAAATGTCGTCGCCCTGTTGGCCACGCCTGACGCGGATGCCATCAACGGCAGTGTCGTGATGGTCGACGATGGCCTCGCCGAGTGGAAGTGAAGCGAGTCTGGCCGAGTGCGGGGCTCGGGGGCTCCCGACGCGACCGCACCGCCCGCCCTACCCGCAACCATTCGCAGCATGCGCGCGGTGTCTCAGCTCAGTGTCCCTTGCGCGTCCGACGACGCGCTGCCGTCCACGCGGCAAAGCCCGCGAGCCCAAGGAGCGGCAATGCCCCGGCATACGGGACCTCCGGCAGGCTGCCAACCATGGGTGCTGAGTAAGACAACTCATCCAGTGTGTTGGTGTTGTCGTCCGTGAAGTAGACGACCAAGTGACCTGTGGCATCTGTCGTCGCCGCCAAGCCAAAGAGCGCGCCAGCGGGGCCGGAATCGACCGACTCCTCTGCCACCGGACTGGCCATCGCAGCGGGCCCTGTGGGCAACGCCAATTCGACGATGTCGTTATTGCCCTGGTTCGCGACGATCAAGTCTCCGTTGATCGGGTTTTGGGCCAAACCCACAGGCGCGTTCAAATCTCCGCCCTGATAGACCAGTTTGCCTATCCCTTGATTCATGGTGTTCGGACCCGTCCACGAAAAGGCGCGAATCGAGTTGTCGGCGGTGTCCGTCACATAGAGGGTGTCTGACGTGGCGTCCCACACCATGCCCTGTGGCCCTTGAATGTTGTTGGCGTTCGTGCCGGACCACGCGAGATGACTGCCAATCACGTCAAACTTTGTCGTGGTGGCAAATGAGCTGCTGTTAAAGCCGTACATCGCGGCCACCGTGCCGTTTTGCGCGCCAGTGACAAAGAACGCAGCAGGGACGGTTTGCGACTGTCCTCCCGTGCTATACGTGAACCCAGGAGCGAATACCTGTCCCCACGGCCCCTGCACGGCTGGCCCCGTCATGATGGTACCCCCGGAAAATGGCTGCCCCGCAGCACTGATGACCTGCACATTGCCATCCGATCCTTGTTGCCCAAAGTTGGCAATCCACAGTGGTCCCTTGGGGGAGAAGACCATCGCAGCCGGCCCGTTAGCTCCGCTAAAAAATGTAACCGGCTTTCCGCTCACGATCTGCTCAATCGTGGTACCGGCGCCGTTGGTCCCTGCTTTATTGGAAAAATTCGAAACAAAGATCCCGCCGCTCGGGCTAATCGCCACTGCATACGGGTTGCTGTCCCCGTCATCCCCCCTGAATGTTTGTCCCCAGCCATGTCTACGTCAGGAAGAGACGTTCGGTTTTGGACACCGCGAGGGGAGGATCAGGGGATCAACGGGCTTTGCGTAAAATCCGAAAGCGCTCAAGAGGATAATCGTTTCGAAAGGCGAACTTAATTCACTTGGAGATTTTCTCTCGCAGAACGTCTCTCGAAGGTTTTCAGTTGAAGATTTTCTCTTGGCGATTTACGAGGAGAGGGCGTCTTGACATGACAGACATATTGGATGAAGTACACGATTTGCTCCCGCAACACATCGCCCGGTTGGCGCTGAATGTCTCGCCCCAGCCGCATTGGATCGATGCGACGCACTTTTGGTTTCGGTACGAGGTTTGGCAGGCGGACGGAAGCCGAGGTCACGTGTTCAAGATGGTGAACGTGAACACCGGAGAGTCGAGTCCGGCATTTGACCACGAGCGCCTCGCCCGAGCGCTCACGTTGGCCCAAAAGCGCAATGAAAAGCGCACGAATGCGACCCAGGTCCCAGACACCAAAGCGACAACCGGCGACGCGCGCGGCCACGCAGCGGTGAACGGCCCCGAGCGCAAACCTGCGCTGATCACGGCCACGTCGCTCCCGTTGGACGCCCTGGACCTGCTTGGCGACACACTCCTTTTTATGGCGTTCGGAAAGAAGTGGAGGTGGGACTCGACCACTTCCCGCCTTGCTCGCGCTCGCACTCGCGATCATGCCGAGGCTCACGAGGTGTTATCCCCGGATGGAAAACAGGCAGCCTTTTTACGGGGTCCCAATCTCTACGTGCGGTCCCTGACAACGGGGACAGTCGTGGCCCTGACTGCGGATGGCCGACGCGACTTCGCCTACGCAGGGCGGCCCGACTTTTACGGCGCGAAGACCGTCGACGAGATCCGCGGAACAAAACCGTCACCCCAGGTGATTTGGTCGCCCGACTCGACTCGGCTGCTCACTCACCGGATCGACCAACGCCGCGTGCGCCAACTCCCGGTCATGCAATACGTGCCCGATCCAGAGGCTGGCTCGCCGCGTCCTGCCAGGATGCGTCAGGTGCATTATCCGCTGCCTGGCGATTCTGAGCTGCCGATCGTTCACCATCTGATCCTCGGCCTGGATGGCTCACGGGTCGATGTCTCCGAAACGTTGGAGTTGGCGAACACGGATGCGCTGATTGGGCCGCACTGGCAAAACATCTGGTGGGCAGAGGATGGGGCCCACGCCTATTGTCTCCACCCGGACCGAGGTTGCCGCGCGATGCGGTTTTGTGAAATTGACACCCACACGGGTTTGGTTCGCACCGTCTGGAGCGAACAGTCAAACACGTTCCTGGATCAGGACATGCGGGCTCGTCCGGCCCGTCTTCCCGACGTGCGGGTGCAATCGTCGCTCGGTACATTTGTCATCGCGTCCCAGCGCGACGGCTGGTATCATCTGTATCGGCATGACCTCGCCACGGGTCGGTGCCTGAATGCAGTCACCCAAGGGGACTGGGTGACTGCGGAGTTGCTCCACGTAGATGAAGTGGCGCAACTCGCCTACATCGTGGGTGCGGGACGCGAGGCCGGACGCGACCCCTACCTTCATCACGTGTACCGGGTGTCGCTCGACGGAGATCGCTGTGAGTTGGTAACCCCTCAAGATGGCGAACATGAGGTCCACATGTCTCCCGACGGAACGACACTGGTTGACACGTGGTCACGGATCGATCAGCCCCCGGTCACTGTGTTGCGGCGATCCGACGGCGCGATCATCGCCAACCTGGCAGAGGCGGACGTCACGCGGCTCTATGCCGCCGGGTACCAGTGTCCCCAACCGTTTGTCGTTTGTGCAGACGATGGCGTGACCGAACTCCACGGCATCTTGATCCCGCCTGCCAGGCGCAAGCCTGGCCAAAAGGCTCCGATCATCGAGTATGAATACGGTGGACCCCAAACGACGATCGTTCCGCACGGATTTACCGTTCGCTCGTCTATGGGCGACCGCGCGGTGTATGGGCAAGCCTTGGCGCAACTTGGGTTTGCCGTCATTCTCCTCGATGGCCGAGGGACCCCGGGTCGATCCAAGGCCTTTCACGATGTCAGTTCTGACGATCTCGGAGCGGCAGCGGGTCTGGCAGACCACCCTTGGGCCCTGCGACAACTGGTGAGCCAGTTCCCGTGGCTAGACCTTGACCGCGTCGGCATGTATGGATTTTCAGGCGGCGGCTATGGGTCGGCTCGGGCCATCCTCACCTATCCCGATGTGTACAAGGTCGCGGTCGCAAGCTGCGGTGATCACGATAATCGACTCTACGACACGACGTGGTGGGACCGCTATATGGGGGCCGGTCCCGTCGGCGAGACGCGGACGCAGGACAATCAGTCCTTGGCCCATCGACTGGAAGGGAAGCTTCTACTCATGCACGGTGACATCGACGACAACGTGCACCCGAGCCTGACGATGCGTCTTGTCGACGCCCTGATCAGGGCCGAACGGGATTTCGACATGTTGTTGTTGCCCAATCGCGGGCACGCCTTGAGCTATGACCCGTATGTGATTCGCCGGACCATCGAGTACTTCTGCCGCCATCTGCGAGATGGCCTCGCTTAGTCTTGCAGGACAATGAATGGCCCGGGGGAGAACGGCTCTCCATCCCCGGGCCTTCTTGACATAAAACGTCGACGCTCCGATGTCGTCGGGACACGCCCGACGACAACCGGACTACACGTTCAGTCTCTACGAGAACGTACTGAGCACGCCGAGCGCCAAGACCGGGATAATCAGCCACAGATACCTGAATAAGACCTTTCGCGACATGCGGTGCGGTTCGTATGGCGCGTCGTTGTCTGGCGTGTCTCGATAACGGTGCGTAAGGACCACAAGCAGGCCCACCATGGCAAACATCACAGCGAATGCCAACATCATACCCCGCAGAATCACAGAAACCCCTCCCGGTCATCAAACACTTCAACTTACATAAAACAGATACAATTGCCATAGTCTCGCGAACGATTTTGCGGTATTGTAGTCTTAGCGTAGCATGGTGGTGGCGGATCTGACTAGAACTTGAGGCCTATCAGTCGCGACATTTACTTGACATCGTATGAAGTGATCCGACATAACCCAGGATGAGGTGAGTTGAATTGACCAAACGCATGCGCAAATCATCGGTCTGGCTTGCCGCGTTGGCTCTGACCGTGGGCACGGGCATTGCACCTGTGTCGATGGCGGCAGCAGCGACCTACCCCACGTCTCAAAAGGCCATTCAGCTCAACGGCTCAAACCTGTATCAGCCCTATGGCTTCGCCTTTCACGGGACGACCTATATGCCCATCTGGTATGTGATGCAACTGGCGGATGCGTTACACATCGATAATCACTGGAACGGAACATCGCGGGTCTGGAGTTTCACAGATGCCGACTACCAAGGGCCGACCGTGTCCGATGCAAAGACCAGCCTTGCCACGATGCAAATTACAGTCAACGGGCATACTGTCTT
>JAPNUJ010000018.1:38819-39261 GCA_026627155.1 Bacillota bacterium
GTGGCAGCTCCGGCACCGGCGCTGGCACGGGCAGCACGGCAGTGAGTGGCACAGGCGCAGGCACAACGGGCGGGAACTCGACAAGCGGTAACGCGACAGCCGACAGCCCCCCTCTCTTGACCGACCTGTCCAACCAGTCGTGGATCGGACCGATCGGCCAGGATGGCCTGCCGCAGCTGGAAGGGCAAACCGTGCCCACGCTTCCCTTGCAAAATCAGGCGACCAATGACAGTGCCTACTGGGCCCGAGCCAGCGAGTCCTTCTTTGTCTCCGCTCAAACGACGAACCCGTCATCGTCTTCTGGCGCAAATCCTGCGTTTGTGGAAGCGAGCCCCGGCCAACAGCTGTACTTGTTCGCCTACGACAACGCGAGGAGCATTACGTCCGGGCAGACCACGTGGACCGTGAACAGCCCGGACGCCACCATCACCACCGACACCCA
>JAPNUJ010000190.1 GCA_026627155.1 Bacillota bacterium
CCATTCCCCGTACCCTCAGCTGGTGTATGTCGTGGCTTGCCTGGTGCCAGACATTCCTCACCCGATCTTAGTGTTTGCCGGGGAGAAAGGCGCGGCAAAATCCACGTCCATTCTCCATACGCGCGCCATCATCGATCCCGCGCACCGAGAGCTCGTGTGTTTCTGCCCAACACGCTGTCCGATCTCGCCCTATCGCTGGCCGGCAACTACATGCCGTCTTACGACAATCTCGATACGCTATCTGCGGACAAGAGCGATCTGCTGTGCGTGGCCGCCACGGGCGGCGGATTCAGCAAGAGAACGCTCTATACGGATGAGGATGAGACCATCTTGTTCTTCCAGCGTTGCGTCACGCTAAACGGCATCAACGTGGTGGCCACGCGCCCCGACTTGCTCGATCGTTCGATCGTTCGATCGTTCGATCGTTCGAACTCGAGCGCATTCCCGAGGAAGAGCGCAGGGAGGATCGCGTGGTGTGGTCGCGCTTCGATGCAGACAAGCCGCGCATACTGGGCGGCATCTTTGCCGCGCTATCAGGGGCCATGAGGCGCTATCCCGACGTCGAGCTTCCCGAACTGCATCGCATGGCCGACTTCACGCGTTGGGGCTACGCCATTGCGGAGTCATTGGGATATACGGGCCAATCGTTTTTGGACGCCTATCGCAGGAATATCGAGCGATCCAACTCCGAGGCCATCGCCTCCCATCCGGTTGCGGCCGCCTTGATGGCATTGATGCGCGATCGACAGCATTGGCAGGGATCTGTCGCCGCGTTGCTCAACGCTCTGGAAGCGGTTGCCCTCACGGAGCGAATCAACACGCGCGTCGGCAGCTGGCCCAAGGCGGCGCACATCGCGGATCAAGGCAGACCTTTCCGAGTCGATCCATGTAGCCCAAAGTGACGTGATCAATCAAACACAGATGCCCCATTTTGTGAGACCACGAACCCCATCGATCGCAGATCATTCCCATTCCGGGACGAGTAGTGACGGTACACCCTGAATGTTTTTAACGAGCCACGTTCTGTCCAGCTCCGCATCCACACTTTGTGCCGCTTGAATCGCGAGTTCTACGTGCGCATCTCGGCGGGCGATCGCCCCTTGCACGGCATACGCCCGAGCGATCGCCTCATGGGCAAAGCCTACATCGAATGCGCCAAGGTCGTACTCGGCGCACCAGCGCAGAGAAGCAAAGGCATGGTAAAGGGCGGACTCCCCGCGGTTTACCAGTGTGTATGCCCTTGATATGAGCCACTCTCCCCGTGCAAAATGCACAGGCTTGCCCACGCGATCCCAGTGATACCGCGACGCGTGCGCCATGTGAATCATCCGTTCATTCTCAATCGGTGTCCGGTCCGACTTGTCCATCAGCTCCCATGTCGAATTGAACAGGTCCGCGGCTAGCTGCCGGTGCACGGCCGGTTCCACGCTCGGTGTGGCATCATCCATGCCGCTCGGCTCCTCCGTTTTGCACCCGTTGTCGACGGGAGATCAGCTGCGATCGGCGCTCTTCTGTCGACTGCTGCAGCAGGTCCTTGATTTCCATCAGGTCAAAACCAACGGCCTTATAAAACAGAATTTCTCGTAGCCGCTGTGCGGTCGCTTCGGAATATAGGCGATAGCCTGCCGGGCTTGTGAAGTCTGGCCGCAAGAGCCCAATGTCGTCGTAATGGCGAAGTGCGCGTGGGCTCACATGAGCCATTCGCGCAACTTCCCTGATTTGATACATCCTCTCACGCCCCTTACCGGGATCATTGTAAAGGATCACGTTACGTGAGAGTCAAGCCCCGACCATGGT
>JAPNUJ010000191.1 GCA_026627155.1 Bacillota bacterium
ATTCGAGGGCAAATTCCACCGTAAAATGGAAAAAGGGTTCTTGAGCTCAAAGGCTCAAAAACCCTGCTACACTGCGGCATCTTAGACTTCTCTGGTGTCGAGAGCGGGACTTGAACCCGCACGGGTTACCCCACACGCCCCTCAAACGTGCGCGTCTGCCAATTCCGCCATCCCGACAAGTGGTGAGCTCAACGCAAGACGTGTACGATTTGTCGCGTTTGCTACAAACGGGAGTATAACACAGGTCACACATCGGGAGCAAATGACCTGTGCCGCATCTGTCGGCTAGACGGTGGCCCTGCAATGACGTGAAGCAGTCTCGTCTCTTGTGTGGAGATCTTTACCACCTGTTGATCAGGGTGAGTGCGCGAGGTACCGTTGGCGAGGCGAAACCAGTATACTGTAGGAAAGCGATTACATTCGACGCTGACATCGCTGACATCGCGATCCACGCGACTCGCGTGATAAACGCGACTGACACGATCGACGGGTCAAGGGGGACTCTGGTTAATGGGATCCAAAGGTGGCTGGAACACGAGATTGACGCAAGTCACGTCCGGAGGCAACGCGTACGATAGCTTGAGCCCGCCGTTGGTGCAGACGTCGACGTTTACATTTCCAACCGCTGAGTGTGGCGGGGCGCGCTTTGCGGGCGAACAAACGGGATATGTGTACACGCGCCTGGGGAACCCGACGGTCGATCTGTTTGAAAGGGCAATCGCTGATCTCGAGGGTGCGGAGGACGGGCTTGCTTTTGCGAGTGGCATGGGCGCGATCTCGGGGACCCTGTTGCATCTTTTGCGCACCGGCGATCATGTGCTTTGCTCAGAGGGTGTGTATGGCTCGACCTACGGATTTTTGCAGTGGATGCAGGAACATGCGCAGATTGCGCATTCTTTTTCGCCCTTGGCCTCAGAACAGGAGATCTGTGATGCGATTGGCCCAACGACGAAGGTCATCTACGTGGAGACGCCGATCAATCCGACGCTGGACTTGGTTGATATCGAGTTGGTTTCTCGGGTGGCGCATGCGCACGGGCTCATGGTCGTGGTGGACAATACGTTTATGACGCCCTATCTGCAGAAGCCGATCACTCAGGGTGCGGATATCGTCATTCACTCGGCGACGAAGTATCTCGGCGGTCACGGGGACGTGATTGCAGGGGTGGCCGTGGGTAGCCAGGAGTTGATGCAAGCCATGCGGATCTCCACGCGCAAGGACATTGGCGCGGTGTTGTCCCCTTTTGACGCATGGTTGTTGCTGCGCGGGATGAAGACGTTGGCGCTGCGGATGGACCGTCATGTGCAGGGCGCGCGGGACGTTGCGGCGTGGCTCATCGACCAACCGGTCGTTTCGGGTGTGCGCTTTCCAGAGTGGGGTGACGAGCGGCAGCAGGAGATCCGCAGGCGACAAATGCGGGGGCCGGGCGCACTCATTTCGTTTGAAGTCGAAGGAGGTTTCGAGGCGGGGTGCCGCTTCATGAATCGACTCCAGCTGATCAAGATTGCTGTCAGTCTGGGCGATGTGCAATCGCTGATCCAACACCCGGCGTCGATGACTCACTGCCTCGTACCTCCTCTGGAGCGCATGAGGATGGGGATCACGGATGGATTGATTCGGCTGTCAGTGGGCATCGAAGACAGTGAGGACTTGATTGCCGACCTGCAGCAAGCGCTTGCGGGGGAGTAGGGAAGCAGGACCTTGGACCCGGTGCTTTCGTCAGCGAAGAGGCGCTGAACGCTTGTCGGGAGGTGCCATGGTGGCCCCAGCACCAAAGCCGTAGCCGGGAGAGTT
>JAPNUJ010000192.1 GCA_026627155.1 Bacillota bacterium
TTGCGGGCTGAAGGGGCGCTCTCTTTCCGGGAGACGGTCCACAACTTCGCGAGGTGGTTGCGACCATGGGTGACCACTATTTCACGCAGGATCCTTCCACGAAGTCGGCGCCGCGCGAATATACTGCGCGGATTCGGGAACAGGTGCTGTATCTCACAACGGATCGCGGCGTGTTCAGTGCGTCGCATGCGGATCGCGGCTCCGTTCTACTGGCGGAGACGGTGGAGCTCGACCAGAGCAAGACGGCACTCGATCTGGGATGCGGGATCGGAGTGGTGGGCATTGCCCTGGCCCTCGCGGCTCCTGACCTGAAGGTGTGGCTGACGGATGTGAATCGCCGCGCCGTGGATCTGGCCGTGCAGAATGTGCGGCGCAATGGGCTCGCGGGACGTATCCACGTGCACTGTGGGGACGGTATTGCCGCCTTGCCTCCATCCATGCGCTTCGATCGAGTGGTGTGCAATCCGCCGATCCGGGCGGGCAAGGGCGCAGTTTTCGATCTGTACGAGCAAGCGCGTCGAGTGCTCGAGAAGGACGGCCGCCTGTACGTCGTGATTCGCACCGCGCAAGGTGCGGACTCCACCGAAGCATGGTTGCGGCGCGCGTTTCCGGTAGTTGCAACGGCCGCTCGGCGGTCCGGATACAAAGTTTTTTGCGCGGCCCCGTGATTTGGCGGTTGACCTTTCTGGTACAGAGTGTTATTATTACAGAATGCCGAATAGCATGATGGAGAGGACTGCCCTCTGACCACATTCATGTCGCGGGATCGGTGTGTGAAGCCAGTTGCATAGTCGTGATCTTTGGGAGAGAGATGCGGTCGCATAGGCCCGTTTGTCTTTATTTTCTTTTGCATACCCACTGACTTGCCGCGAGGGGTGACCGATGTGCAGGGACGCATGGTGAAGTACGGGAGGCGCGAGCGCAGGACGTATTCGCGAGTGGCCGAGGTTCTCGAACTGCCGAATTTGATCGAGATCCAGCAGAAATCGTACGAGTGGTTCTTGCGGGACGGTCTTCGCGAGATGTTTGATGACATCTCGCCCATCATGGACTTCACGGGCAATCTGGTGCTCGAGTTTATCGATTATAGTTTGGGAGATCCCAAGTACAGTGTGGACGAGTCCAAGGAGCGGGATGTCACGTATGCAGCGCCGCTGCGCGTGAAAGTTCGGCTGCTCAACAAAGAGACGGGTGAAGTCAAGGAGCAAGAGGTGTTCATGGGCGATTTCCCGCTCATGACCGACACCGGAACATTTATTATCAATGGCGCCGAGCGTGTGATCGTCAGTCAGCTCGTGCGTTCGCCAAGCGTGTACTTCAACGCCAAGATCGATAAGAATGGCAAGCGCACATTCTCCGCGACGGTCATTCCGAATCGGGGCGCCTGGCTGGAACTGGAGACGGACGTCAAGGACGTCATCTATGTTCGCATCGACCGTACGCGCAAAATCCCGGCAACGGTGCTGCTGCGGGCGCTCGGCTTCTCGTCGGACGCGGAAATCATCGCGTTGCTCGGCGACGACGAGTATCTGCGCAACACCCTGGAAAAGGACAACACCGACTCCACGGAGAAGGCGCTGCTGGAGATCTACGAGAAGCTGCGTCCCGGCGAGCCGCCGACAGCGGACAATGCCCGCACGCTCTTGACCTCGCGCTTTTTCGATCCGAAGCGCTACGACCTGGCGAGCGTCGGTCGATACAAGATGAATAAGAAGTTGCATCTGAAAAACCGGCTCCTGAACCAACGCTTGGCGGAGACGCTGATCGACCAA
>JAPNUJ010000193.1 GCA_026627155.1 Bacillota bacterium
CTGTGCGAGCGACTGGATTTTCATCCCCGCGCCGCAGCGACAAGTAGCAATATACCATGCCCATCAGACCGTGTCAACTGGACTATCCGTCCAAATAAAGGGCATCAGAGACCCATCGCCTGGTCGCAGAGGTGCGGGACGGGCCACTCCGCGGCGCGGGTAGACTGCATCGCTCCCACGGCTACCCACACGCACCTAGCGTCATCTTCTTACATAGTGTAGGTTGAGCCCGCCGACGAGTGCACAAGGGATACAGGGATCTGCATGCCGGAAGCGGGCTCCCTCGAGTAAACCGACGGACGAAAACACCCGCATGACGCGCCACAGAGTAGATGACGGTCCCAGCAAGTCCAAGCCGGCCCCGTCGCGCCCTACCGAGTTTGCCTCCATAGGGTCTGGGCATCCCACAAAACGACCCGGCGCCAAGACCGCACACCGACCCCAAAAGCCACACGTGAGAAACGCGCGACGTTCCTTCTCTAGTCGTCGGATGCCTGGTTCCCCTTGTCTGGCCGGTCGCGAGTCCCGACCGTCTCATCATGCCGACGAAGCCAGCCGCGTTCCTCAGGCGTCAATTCATACCTGACGAAAAGGTCAGGTCGCCTTTCACGAGTCCGCAGCAGCGACTGCAAGCGACGCCACTTCGCCACCTCGCCATGATGGCCCGAGAGCAAAACCGGGGGCACTCGCATCCCGCGAAACTCTTCAGGACGCGTATACTGCGGATACTCCAACAAACCATCAGAGAACGAATCCCCAGCTGCACTGTCCTCGTTGCCCAACACCCCAGGAAGCAAGCGCACCACAGCATCGATGATGACGAGAGCCGCCAATTCACCCGACGTCAAGACATAGTCTCCAATGGAGACTTCATCTGTCACCAACGCCTCGCGAATGCGTTCGTCAAAACCTTCGTAATGGCCACACAAAAAAAGCAGCCGATCCTCACCGGCCAACTCGCGTGCGAAGGCTTGATCAAACGGCCGCCCCTGCGGAGACATCAACAAGACTCTCGTCTTCGGGCCGTCCGCAGGGCAGACGACATCCATCGCACAAAAGATCGGCTCCGGTTTAATGACCATGCCGGCACCCCCGCCGTAGGGGTAATCATCCACCGTGCGATGACGGTCGCACGCGAAGTCTCGAAAATCCGTCACGCGGATGGTCACTTTATCTTGAGTGATCGCGCGACCCAGCATGCTTTGGTCGAGCGTGCGGTCAAAGTACCCGGGGAAAATGGTCAACACGTCAATGTCCACGAAAACCCAACCATTCCGCATCCATACGGGGACTCAGTCCAGCAGTCCCGGCATCAGATGCACGTCGATCCGTTTGTTCAGAACGTCCACTTTAAGAATGCAATCCGGAATTGCAGGCAACAAAACATCCGGTGCCCCCGTCCGGGCTACCACATAGACGTCGTTCGCCCCTGGGGTCAATACATCAGTCAAGATCCCCAGCTCCGAACCGTCATCCACGTACACAGCACAGCCAATCAGGTCACGTATGTAGTACTCTCCATCCGGCAAGCTCGGGAGATCCTCACGCGGAACGCGTAGCAACCTTCCTTTGAGACGTTCCACCTTGTCGATGCTATCAAACCCAACAAACGAAACGATGTACACTCGATTGTGCAAACGGGCAGCACTGACCACTACCGGTTCCAGCGTCTCCCCGGACTCTCCTTCAGGCGGAGCAACCCACAGACGCGCTCCTTTTACGAAGCGCCGTTCCGGAAAGTCCGTTCGGGAGAACACCCGGAGATCA
>JAPNUJ010000194.1 GCA_026627155.1 Bacillota bacterium
TCGCTTGGCATTCATCGGCTCGGCGAACGATACATACGACGGTCTGGATCACAACCGCGAGTATGTAGTCGAAACCAACAGACCAGCCGTCGTGAATGCGCTGTTGGATGTGTTTTCCGCCGATTGGAACGGGCGTCGAGTTGGAGCGCAGCCTCGGTCGACGTTAATTCTAAGCCCGCACTCGCAACATGACTTTGTTGCATTGATCGATCATGCACGGCGCGATTTGCTGATCGAAGAGGAGGAGTCTCCAGATCCGGCGTTGAAGGCCGCGCTGGCGGCCGCTGCGAAGCGGGGAGTCGATGTCACCCTGGTTGAGGCAGCGACATCCAGTAACGTCAGTGGCGTGGGGGCATATGAACTCTCACAGCTATCGCAATCCGGCGTGCACGTGGTGATCGTCCGTCATCCCTACATACACGCCAAACTTATCATCTCGGATCACGACGTGTTTATCGGGTCTGAGAACATGTCTTTCACCTCGCTGGAAGACAATCGTGAAATCGGCGTCGTTTGGAATGACCCGCCTTTCCTCGCCGCTCTGATCAACCAAGTTCACCAGGATGCCGCAGGCGGGTCGCCGGTTTCAGCCGTTCTACCCCGCCCGGCTGCAACCTCTATTCTGGCTGTGCTGCGCAAACCTCCTCTTGATACGTTCGTGCGACTCTCGGGTACCGTTGAGGGGGTATTTGGAGACACGGCGTTCATCGCATCAACGCACCAAGGATATGCCGCCGGGCTTGAACTGTGGTTGGGATCGACAGGCGCAGGTGGCTTGATGCTGGGTCAGCGGGTGGATGTGACCGGCTACATCAACACATTTGAAGGACAGTTGGAGATTGAGGCGGTGCAGCCCCCGACGGTGACCGGGTTCGGCGTGGTTCCGGCGCCAGTGAGCGTGAAAACCGGGGATTTGTCAAAGTACGATGGGCTGCTGGTGCGCGTTGCAGGCACACTACAGAAGTCCGCCGCTGGCTGGACGGTGAACGACGGCTCCGGTGCGGCGCGTATTCGCCTGTACGCGGGAAGTGCGCCAGCTGGCGGGCTGGTTGCAGGCCGGCCTTGGTCGGCTCTTGGCGTGGTCGTTGAAGACGAGGGTACATACGGCCTCGCGCCTGTGCTCTCGTATGCGTCGTCTACCCTGAACCCGGCCAGCGCGGTCACGGGTCCGAAAGACGTGGCACTGGCGACGCTGGTCTCGCACATCTCCACCTACCTAGGGACTGAGGTCCGGGTCCAATCTGGCGTGGTTGCGGCGGTCTTGTCCCACGGATCGAACATCTACCTTCAGGTCGGCGCTAAGGGAATGCGCGTCTACCTGCCCACCGCGATCCGGATCGCGCTTCGTCCCGGTGACGAGATCGCTGTCTCAGGGCGTGTGACACTCTACGAAGGCACGCCAGAAATCGACCCGTCCGTCAAGCCACGACTCGTTGGCAGCGTGGCGGCTCCACCAGCGACTGTCGTGGCCTTGTCCAGGATCGGGCTGGCCTCCCTGGAAGGGTATGTGCAAGTGCAAGGCACCGTCACGAAAGTGGGCAACGAGACATTTGTCATCACGCAGGGCGGTCAGTCCGTTTACATTTACGTGCCTGGCTCGTCGCGCAGCAGTTTGCCCGCACAGGGATCCCAGGCAACCGTCCGGGGCGTGGTCACGCTGTACAAGGGCTCCTATCAGATCGAGGCCACGCGTGTTACCGTAGCGCACGCGTGAAGTCTTCCTGTTGTCTGC
>JAPNUJ010000195.1 GCA_026627155.1 Bacillota bacterium
TGTTACGTGTGGTAGGCGTACGAGAGGAGGTGCCGTTGTGTCCCGTATCGGGAGAAAGCCAATCGCAGTGCCAGCGGGTGTGGAAATCCAGCTGGATGGAGTCGAGATGACCGTCAAGGGTCCAAGGGGGACGCTCAGTCGGCGTCTGCACCCGGACATGCAGGTGCAGGTCGGGACCTCCGAGGTGACGGTAACGCGCCCGTCGGACTCGAAGTTGCATCGCAGCCTGCATGGTACGACGCGCAGCGTGGTGGCGAACATGGTCGAGGGCGTGACCAATGGCTATCAGAAATCGCTTGAGCTCGTGGGCGTCGGGTATCGGGCGGCAAAGTCGGGCGAGAAGGTCACACTCTCCCTGGGCTTCTCCCATCCGGTGGAAGTCATCCCGGAGTCGGGAATCGAGTTGGATGTGCCGGCGGTCAACCGCCTGATCATCCGCGGTATCGACAAAGAGCAGGTGGGGACGTTTGCCGCCAAGATCCGCGACCTGCGCAGGCCAGAGCCGTACAAGGGCAAGGGCATTCGCTATGAAGGCGAGATCGTGCGGCGCAAGGTCGGCAAGACGGGCAAGAAGTAGCGATGTGAGGAGTTGAGAGCGTGATAACGAGAATGGATCGCAATGCGGCCCGCAAGCGCCGGCATCATCGCATCCGCAAGCGTCTGTCCGGGTCCACCGCACGTCCGCGGCTGAATGTGTTTCGCTCCGAGCGGCACATCTACGCACAGGTGATCGACGACTCGGTCGGGCGGACACTGGTGGCGGCCTGCAGTGCGGAGAAGGGTCTCAAGGACGTCGGGCCCGGATCGAGCGTGGAGGCGGCGCGCGCCATCGGGAAACTGATTGCGGAGCGCGCAACGGAAAAGGGAATCAAGCTCGTTGTGTTCGATCGCGGCGGATATCTGTACCATGGGCGGGTGCAAGCGCTCGCGGATGCCGCGCGCGAGGCTGGCCTCGAATTCTGATTGCAGGGCAAGGGAGGGAGTTGCATTCGTGCGAGTCGATGCGAACAGTCTGGATCTGTCCGAGCGCGTGGTGCACATCAACCGCGTTTCCAAGGTCGTCAAGGGCGGTCGCCGCTACAGTTTCAGTGCGCTGGTCGTCGTTGGAGATGGCAACGGTCACGTCGGAGCTGGCCTCGGCAAGGCGTCCGAAGTGCAGGAAGCCGTGCGCAAGGGCGTCGCTGACGCGAAAAAAAACCTGATACAGGTTGCGATGCGCGGAACGACGGTGCCGCATGAGATTATCGGGCGTTTTGGCGCGGGTCGGGTGCTGATCAAGCCTGCCCGTGAGGGAACGGGTGTCATCGCGGGCGGTCCCGTCCGAGCGGTGCTGGAGTGCGCCGGTATCAAGGACATCGTCACCAAATGTCTCGGTTCATCGAACTCGATCAACATGGTGCACGCCACCATGCAGGGTCTGGGGTCGATCAAGCGGCCCGAAGAAGTGGCTCGCCTGCGTGGCAAGACTCTGGAGGAATTGCGTAGTTAGTGTGGGAGGTGCAGGACCGTGCAACAGTTGCAAATCAAACTCGTGCGCAGTCTGATCGGGCGCACAGAAGCGCAGCGCCGTACCGTTTTGTCTCTGGGATTGCGCAAGATTGGCCACAGTGTGGTGCGCGAGGACAATCCTTCGGTGCGCGGCATGATCGACAAGGTGAGCCACATGGTGGAAGTGTCGGTCGTTCAAAGCTGACCATTCGGGAGGAAACGGATATGAAACTGCACGATCTG
>JAPNUJ010000196.1 GCA_026627155.1 Bacillota bacterium
GCACTTTATTGATCCAAGCTGACGCCGACGGGTGTGGACATGGCCCCTAGCCACCTCCAACCCGGTCATCTCGGGCATCCCGGGCATCTCGGGCAACGTCCGGACCCCCGGATCTGTTATGATAGTCGTGAATTGCCTACACGGTCGCTGCGTTATTCTCACGACGACCACATGAACAAGAAGGAGGCACGTCGGCAGTCATGCGTCAGCCACAAAAAATCACGAAGGTTCTCGTCTTACTCCTCACCATGAACTCCGGCTGCGCAGATGCCATCAGTTTCCTGGCACTCGGGCAAGTGCTCACCGCCGCGATGACAGGCAACACCGTCTTTCTTGGACTTGCCCTCGTCGGAGCCAAACACTTCACGCCGCAAGTCTATCTGGTCTCGATTCTCAGCTTCATGGCCGGAGCAGCGAGTGGTGCCTTCGTCGTGCGCAAAAAGCGATACGTGACGGGACTCAATGAAGCTGTGCTAACGGCCCTCTGGTGCGAGGAAGTGATGCTCCTGGTCTTTGCGATCCTGGCCTTCGGCATGCCCGACTTGCCAGCTGATCTCTTCGTCTTTCTGCTCGCGTTTGCTATGGGAGTCCAAGGCGCGACCGCGCGACGCATCGGCGTCAACGGAGTCCCCACAACGGTCATCACCAGTACCTCGACGGGACTGATGGAGTATCTCGTGTGGCACCCGATCGAAGTGCGCGAGCAACGACGTCAGCGAGAGCAGTCGAAAAGTTACACGGACTTCAGGCCATCAATCTGGTTGTGGGCATCGGACATCGTCTTGTACGCGGCAGGTGCTGCCGGATCCGGGTTTCTCGAACTCCGGGTGGGACTTCGGGCCATCGTGTTACCGCTGATCATCATCGGACTGGCCGCACTCTGGTCTCGCGCAACCCTGCGGCATGAAAAGCGCGTCGACCATCCGGATTCAACCTCCGCACTATCCTAAGCCAGATGCCGCGCTCAAGAGGACTAAAGCTCCCCTTCACCCCCGATGAGCGGACTCGCGCACATCGCCCAGTCTGGGGTCGGACGTCCCGATCAGTGAGTTGGTGGCAGGACCCATGTCTGAGCCAGATCCTTTACGACTGTTGAGGCTACCGTGACCTTCACCCGCGATCTCGCCACGAGACAGAACGCCAGCCGTTCTAGAGGATTCTGTGGATCCGCGCGCAAGAAGACGAGCCAGTACTCATACTGCGTTCCCACTGCCTGATCCGCAGCGGGCCCCGTTCGTTCATTGACTATCAGAATCGCCGGACCCTGCGGCAGTCTCAGCGCGTTCACTTCCATTACGTCGCTGTGATTTCCCATCAAATCTTGTGCCAAGTTCCGGTTGCCACGGACCGCGCTGGACACGCCCAGCACCTGGAGCTGAAGAGAGAGTCCTCTCCACTTACGGACTGGACCCAACCCGTTCAACAGCTGGCCGTCCGGCAATGTAAGCAGAGTTTGATACCAACTCTGCGGAAATCCGAGCGGCTGAAAGGACTCATATGAATGACTTGGATGCGCTGAACTATCGAATTGATACTTTAGCACAGCGCCACGCAAATAGTTCGGACCCATGATCAAATTTCCCAACCAGACAGGAATGAGCGTGAGTGTCTGCGGATCAAACCAGATTTGCCCGACAGTGAGATTAGCCCCTTCTGCTGGCAACAGTTGTTGCCAAAATGCCGCCTTCGCATCGG
>JAPNUJ010000197.1 GCA_026627155.1 Bacillota bacterium
GTCGGGGGTGAAGTGCAGTTTAGTCCCACCTACCAAGGCAATCCGCTGGTGAACGCGATGTGTGTCGGATTGCTTCCTGCAGAGGCGATTATGCGCGGCACGGCCAGTGGCGTCGGCAATCCGGTCTTTGTCGTCGGTGCACGAACCGGGCGCGACGGCATTCACGGCGCGACGTTCGCGTCGGCTGAGAACCCAGACGAAAAGGAGAGGTCGGCCGTTCAAGTCGGAGATCCGTTCCTCGGCAAGCTCCTGATGGAGGCTTGCCTGGAGTTGATTGCCTCAGGTGCGGTGGTCGGCATTCAAGATATGGGAGCTGCCGGGCTGACTTCCTCGTCCGCAGAAATGGCGAGTCGCGCCGGTGGCGGAATCGAAATGACGCTGGATCGTGTACCTGTCCGGGAAGCGGGTATGACACCCTATGAAATGATGCTGTCAGAGTCTCAGGAGCGGATGCTCGTGGTCCTCGAACGCGGACGCGAAAGCGTGGCGTTCGACATCTTCCGGCGCTATGGACTCGACGTCGCGGATGTCGGCCGGGTGACGGACGATGGCCGATTGCGGTTGATTTGGCAGGGTGAGGTCGTTGCGGACATGCCTGTCGCAGCCCTTGTGGATGAAGCGCCGCTGTATAGTCGCGAAGTGGGACCGGCAATGACACCGGTGGCGGTCGAGGTGCCTGCTGATGGGTCGATTCGCGAGGCGCTTCGCACGGTCTTGTCGCACCCAAGTGTCGCGGACAAAGGGTATGTGTATCGTCAATACGACAGCGCGGTGCGGGCGTCGACGGTGATGGGACCGGGCTACGATGCCGCGTTGGTCAAGGTGCCAGAGGCGGACAAGGCGGTCGCCATGGCCACGGACGGGACGAGTCGGTATGTCGCGCTGAATCCTCGCAAGGGCGGGCAGATTGCCGTTGCCGAAGCGGTTCGAAACGTGGCCACCGTGGGTGCTTTACCGCTCGCCATCACGAACTGCCTGAATTTTGGAAACCCAGAAAAACCGGCGGTCATGCGGCAACTGCAGGATGCCATCGAGGGTATGGCAGACGCTTGTCGGCGGCTCGGTACACCTGTGGTGAGTGGGAATGTCAGTCTCTATAACGAATCGCACGGGACGGACATCCAACCCACGCCCGTCGTCGGGGCGGTTGGTGTGCTAAGGGGGCTAGACCTGCGAATCCCCCTTGCGCCCATGGGAGATGGGGCTGCCAAGAGCACATCGCTCTATCTGCTCGGGCGCGAAGATGACGAACTCGGGGGCACTTTGTACGCGGAGATTCGCATGGGACGGCCGGTCGGCGATGCGCCGTACGTGAATTTAGAAGAAGAAGCGAAATTACATCAGTTGATCCAAGCGTGCGCCAAGCAAGGGCTGGTCCTCGCAGCCCACGACGTTTCAGAAGGGGGGGTGGCCGTCACCCTCGCCGAGATGATGTTTGCCTCTGGCCTTGGTGGCGAAGTTCAAGTACACGCAGGGCATCAACCGATACGATGGCTCTTTTCTGAGGCGCAAGGACGCATTGTGGTGGCGGTTGCGGAGCACCAGATACCGTCGCTGACGACTTTGGCCACGGCCCACGGCGTCCCCCTTCGCCATCTTGGCCGCTTGAAATCAGGCGACGGGCTAACCGTCGAGTTTGGCGATGGAGAAACGGAAACGATGTCGCTCCAAGA
>JAPNUJ010000198.1 GCA_026627155.1 Bacillota bacterium
GGCGTCTACCACGGTCTGGAGGTTGTCGGCATCCGGCATGGATACGCCGGGTTGATTCGCAGCGAGATGTCGCCGCTCGATCTTGGCTCCGTAGCGGACATCATCCAACGTGGGGGCACGAAGCTGTATACGGCGCGCTGCGAGGAATTCAAGCAGCCCGAGGTGCAGGAACGCGGTGCCCTGATTCTGCGCGAGGCCGGCATCCAGGGACTGATCGTAATCGGCGGCGACGGATCGTTCCGCGGTGCCCAGCGGCTGTCGCATTTGGGCATTGCCACGGTCGGCGTGCCGGGAACGATTGACAACGACATCCCATGCACGGACTACACGATCGGTTTTGACACCGCCGTCAACACGGCCATCGAGGCCATCGACAAGATTCGCGACACCGCGACGTCGCACGAGCGGACGTACATCGTCGAAGTGATGGGGCGGGATGCGGGCCACATCGCTTTGCTCGCCGGTCTGGCGGGCGGTGCCGAGTCGATCCTGATCCCGGAGTCGCCATTTGACATGGGGCAGATCCTGGACAAGTTGCGGCGAGGAGTGGCCCGCGGCAAAAGGCACAGCATCATCCTGATCGCGGAGGGCGTCGGTAGTGGCCTGCAGGTCGCCCGTCAGATTGAGCAAGAAACGGGCTGGGAGGTTCGCGCCACAGTGCTCGGACATTTGCAGCGCGGCGGTTCACCGACGGCCTTCGACCGTGTGCTGGCCTCGCGGATGGGCGCATATGCGGTCGATCTGCTGATGGCTGGCATCACATCGGTCATGGTGGGCGTGCGCGGGCCGGACATGGTTGCGACTGCGATTGACGAGGCGTTGGCACAGAAGAAACACATCGATTTGGCGACATATGACCTGGCAAATATCCTTTCCATCTGAGAGGTGTGTTGGCATGAGAAATACGAAGATCGTGTGCACGATGGGCCCCGCATGTACGGAGCCCGACACTTTGCGGCGCGTCATCCGCGCGGGCATGAACGTGGCGCGCCTGAATTTCTCGCACGGAACGCACGATGACCACCGCGAGGTGATCGCGCGGGTGCGCGAGGCCGCACGCCTGGAAAACACCATAATCGGGATCATGTTGGATATCAAGGGTCCCAAAATCCGCACAGGGCTTATCGCCGACGGCGAGGTGGAACTGCGTGACGGGGATCACATTACACTGACCACTGAAGATGTACTTGGCACGCGTGAGCGCATCTCCATCAGTTACGACGGGTTGCCGCAAGACGTGCGGCCCGGTTCGGTGATTCGCATCGACGACGGTCTGATCGGGTTGAAGGTCATCAAAACCGGTGCGACTGAAATCGAGTGCGTCATTACAAATGGCGGCGTGCTGAAGAACCGCAAGGGGATCAACGCTCCTGGCGTCGTGCTGCGCTTGCCCGGCGTGACTGACAAGGACATCGAGGATATCCACTTCGGCATCGATCAGGGAGTGGACATGATCGCTGCTTCCTTTGTGCGCAAGGCGAGCGATGTCCTCGAGATCCGGCGTTTGCTTGAAAGCCGCGGCGTGCGGGCGGACATCATCTCAAAGATCGAGGCGCAAGAGGCACTGGACGCGCTCGATGAAATCGTGGCGGCGTCCGATGGCATCATGGTGGCACGGGGCGACCTCGGTGTGGAGATCCCGACGGAAGAAGTGCCGA
>JAPNUJ010000199.1 GCA_026627155.1 Bacillota bacterium
TCGGCAACGGCACCGTGCTGCATCCGATCGCCGTGGCCACATCGAATCTGCAGCGGCTGATGCCAACATTGCCGGGGTGGAAAGAGCATCTGATCGGCAGCTTCGACGAATCGTCCATCCTCGGACCTGGGGCGCGCACGACGGCAATCGACTACACGTCGCAGTTCGGGGACTTCGCACAGACGGAACTGTGGTGGTCGTACGAGCCAATCACGCTCGAAGGTTATTCGGAGCACGACTGCCTGCTGTTCCATGGGTACAACATCGTGGGATCGGCGCAGATGCGGCTGACCAAAGACCTGACCGCGACGACGTACATGGCGATGCTGGCGCCGAATCAACCAGGCGGCATTCGCCAAGTGTTCCTCGATACGGTGTACAGCTTCAGCGCAAAGTACCATGGAAGGGTCTCGTCGATTCGCGTCGAGACGGCGACGCCCGTCACGACGGGATACAACCCGAACAGCCCCCGACTCCAGGCGATCATGGCGGACATCCACGATCTGATGCAACCGCCGTTCCCGTATGCGCTCAAGTATCCGGATCTGACGTTCGCACGAGAAGCGCACTTGTACAACTACTTCGTGTTCGTCCGCCAGTTCGCCGGGAAGTTGCTTGGAGAGAAGAACATCATCGATTTCCCGCCGATCGCCAAAACCTGATCGGCGGGTGGGCAGCCCGCCCTACAGGGCAACCGCTGCGGCGATCGGCAGGATGATCGTGAACGCGGTTCCGCGTCCCAACTGGCTTTCGACCGTGATGGTGCCACCGTGGCGCTCGATGATCGCCTGGGAGATTGCGAGGCCGAGGCCGCTGCCCCCCGACTCGCGCGTGCGTGCCCGATCGACTTTGTAGAACCGTTCGAACACGTGCGGAAGGTGCGTCGGCGCGATCCCCGACCCGGTGTCCGCCACCACGAAACGCACGTGCGTCGCCAGCGGCGGTTGTGCGCCTGCGACGCTGTCGTCCACCTCGGCACTCTCATCCAGGGGCGCGATCGGCGTCCCAATTGCATCTGCGCACAGCGTGACGCGCAGCGTGATGGCGCCGCCGGACACCGTGTGGCGGATGGCGTTGCTGATGAGGTTGCCGAACACCTGGTCGATTCGGCGCGGATCGACATTCAAGAACAGTTCCTTCTCCGGCGCAAAGCTGTCAAAGTCGACCTCCAGCAGCCGCTGTAACGTCTCGTCCAGCAGGAAGCGGAAGCGCAGGCCCGCCCTGTGGATATCGAGCTCGTACTTGCGGGCGAGTGACTGGGCCAGGTCAAGCAGCGACATCAACTCCATCTGGACACTGCCGTACCGCTCGTCGAGCTTCGACAAGTCCAGCAGGTCCTGAATCAAGTGATTCACCTGCAGGCAACGATCGCGCGCAATCGACAAATAGCGCGGCACGTCCTCCTCCTTCACCACGCCCTCAAGCACCGCTTCAATGTACCCGTGGATCGATGTCAGCGGCGTGCGCAGGTCGTGCGAGATGTCGCTGATCATCTGCCGGCGCAGCGTCTCAGACTGCGACAGGCGTTCATTGGTCTCGCGCAGCGTTTCGTTGGATGCCTCCAAGGCGTCGGTGCGCTCGCGGATCCGCTCCTCCAACGTTT
>JAPNUJ010000019.1:0-37474 GCA_026627155.1 Bacillota bacterium
AAGATCAGCGTCGTGGGCGATATCTCGATTGCGTCTCGCAACCGCCCGTTTCGCACGTTGCTTCTGACCAACGCCTTGACGGCATTTGCGATCATGACGATCGAGCCGTTGTTGCCGCTGTATGTGATGCAGTTGGGCATCCCCCTTTCTGACGCGTCGCTGGCGACGGGAATTGTGTTTTCTGTACTTGGCGTGGCCAGTATCATCTTCACGCCGTTTTGGGGGCGGGTCGGGGATCGACACGGGTTTCGTCTCTTACTATACGTGGGCTTGCTCGGCGGCGGAATCGGGACAATCGCGCAAGTGTTCTTCCACAACATTTACACGTTTGGGGCCATTCGCTTCGTGTACGGGATCTTTTTTTGCGCGGTGTTTCCAGCGATCAATGCGCTGACGGTCAAGGTCACGGCCCCTGAGTACCGAGGCCGGGCATTTGGCTTGTCGCAAAGCGCCAATCAGGTGGGGACGCTGCTTGGCCCGCTCGTTGGCGGTTATCTCGGGGATGCGCTGCAAATCCATTTTGTTTTCATCGTGACGGGTACCTTGTTGCTTTTGGCTGTGCTGTACGTTCACAGACAACGACGCGACTTGATGGGGGACGCACCGCTTGAGGCCAGCTTTGTGACGGAGTCGTGAGCGATTTCACATCGTGACGGACATCGTTCTTTTGGAACGTGGTGCTGTGCTATGATGGGACGGACAGGCTTGGGATGAGGGAGGATGGCATGAACCATTCGGAGTTGCGCAACGACTTGTTTTTGCGCGCCTGCCGGCGCGAACCCGTAGACCGTCTGCCCGTGTGGTACATGCGTCAAGCGGGGCGGTATCAGCCTGAGTATCGTGAGATCAAGAAGAGTTTCAGTCTGCTCGAGATCACGGACAGACCGGAGTTGTGCGCTCAAGTGACGCGCTTGCCGGTCGAGCAGTTGGGGGTGGACGCCGCCATCTTGTTTTCGGACATCATGGTGCCGCTCGGTCCCATGGGCGTCCACTATGACATTCAAGGCGGAGTCGGGCCTGTGTTGCCGAATCCCCTGCGGACGCAGGAGGCGGTTCGCGCATTGCGGCCACTGTCCCCGGAGCGCGATCTGCCCCACGTTTTGGAGACGATCCGACTGCTCGTCGCGGATTTGGATGTCCCGTTGATCGGGTTTGCTGGCGGTCCTTTCACACTGGCGAGCTACATGGTGGAGGGTCGTGCCGATCTGACCCGTGACTATAAGCGTACGAAGCAGATGATGCATGAAGATACACAGGTTTGGGAGCACCTGATGCGGAGTCTGTCCGAGATGATCGTGGACTATCTGCGAGCCCAGATTGCTGCGGGTGTTTCCGCTGTGCAGATTTTTGACAGCTGGGTGGGGGCCCTCGACCGGGCGGAGTTCGTCCGCTTCGTCCTTCCCCATCTCAAGGTGATCGCGGAGTCACTGCGAGCAACCGATGCCCCCGTGATTTTCTTCGGTCTGCACACGGCACCCTTCTTTCCGGAGTTGCGGGAGATCGGCGTCGATGTCATCGGGGTGGACTGGCACACCCCGATCGCGCAAGCCAGATCGGCTCTCGGTCAACGGGTGGCTTTACAAGGGAATCTCGACCCGGGGCTTTTGCTCGGACCTTGGGAACCTTTGGAGCAGGCGGCAAAGGCGATCGTGGAGGAAGCGGTGACAGCGCCCGGGTTTATCTTCAACCTCGGCCATGGGGTCATCAAGGAAACGGATCCGGCGCAACTGGCCCGGCTGACTGAGTTGGTTCACAGCTACAGCAGCCAACAGTGCGCGGCGCTGAGTCAGCGCTGAAGCGATCGCGGCGGCGCGACATTTTCAGGGGGTGCACTGGATGATCGGTATACTGTTGATGGCCTATGGAACGCCGGCAAGTCTCGACCAAGTGGAGGCGTATTACACGCATATCCGACGCGGCAAGCCGCCCACGCCAGAGTTGCTGGCCGAGTTGATCGGACGCTATGAGGCGATCGGCGGCGTCTCGCCGCTGAATGGGATCACGTACGGCCAGGCGGATGCCCTGGAGCAGGCGTTGATGGCTCAGCCAGCGCGGCCTGGGGAGACGTATAAGGTCTATGTGGGCATGAAGCATTGCGCGCCGTTCATCGGGGACGTGATGGACCAGATGGCGCAGGACGGCTTTAAGGAGATCATCTGCGCTGTGTTGGCACCGCACTATTCGACCATGAGCGTTGCCGTGTACATGCGCGAGGCAAGAGAGGCGGCCGCGAAGTGGCCCGGGCTGAACGTCCGCTACGTGCGGCAGTGGCATCTGGAGCCGGCATTTTTGGATGCGTTGGAGACGCGCATAGCCGACGTCCGGACGATGTTCACTGATGAACAAAGGGCCTCATTGAAGATGGTCTTCTCTGCCCACAGCTTGCCGGAGCGTATCCTGGCGGCGGGTGATCCGTACCCGGAACAGCTTCTGGAGACGAGTCGCGCGCTCGCGGACCGACTGGGGATCCGTGATTGGCAATTCGGATGGCAAAGTGCAGGGCGCACATCCGAACCCTGGCTGGGTCCCGACATCCTCACGGTCTTGGACGACTTGGGAGCGCAGGGCTATAAAGCGGCGTTGTCTTGTCCGATCGGGTTTGTCGCGGACCACCTGGAGGTCCTGTACGACTTGGATATCGAAGCGACAAAGCACGCACATGACCTAGGGATGGCATATCGCCGCACCCCGTCGCTCAACGTGGACCCGGGGCTTGTCGAAGCGCTGCGACACGCGATTGTGACTTGCCCGGAAGAGGTCGAGACGCCGTCTGAGGTTTCCGCCCGATGACGTCTGTGACGCGCCCTTGGCATGCTGTCGTGATCGGCGGCGGTCTGACCGGCCTGGCCGCGGCGCACGCCCTGCTGTTGCGAGGCGCGACCAGCGGTCAGCCGGTTTGCGTGACGGTGCTTGAAGCGAGCGGGCGAGCGGGGGGGAAGGTGCAGACGCATCGCGCAGGCGATTCTGTGATTGAACTCGGTGCTGACTCCTTTCTGGCACGCAAACAGGCGGCGGTGCGTTTGTGTCGAGAGTTGGGAATCGATGACTTCGTCGGAACCGGTCCGGATGCGAATCGCACGTACCTGGCACAGGATGGGCAGTTGCACGCATTTCCGCGCGGGACGTACATGGGGATCCCCGTCTTTGCAGATGGCATTGCGCAGTCGCCGTTTTTAAGCCCGGAAGGCAAGCAGCGGGCGCTCTTGGACCTGCAGCTGCCTGATGGGTCGCCGGATGGTGACGAGTCGATTCGCGCCTTTCTCGTTCGGCGCTTCGGCGAAGAGATGGTGGAGCGGATTGCGGAAGCCGTGATGTCAGGGATCTATGGCGGGTTGGCGGAGGAGTTGAGTTTGCTCGCAACCTTCCCGGAGTTTCGGGCCATGGAGAGGGAATACGGCAGCGTGTTAAAGGCCCTGCAGGCGCGGGTGCAAGGGACTTCGAGTTCGTCTGCCGCGGCGTCTCTGTCACGCGATGTTGCGCAGGCGGGTGCCACGACAGCGACGGCAGCCCCTGCCACGGCCTCCAGCGCAATCTCCACCGCAGGCGCTGCCGCACCGCCCGCCGGCCCGAGCGCCACGCCGCCCAGTACTTTCTTGACGCTTCGCGGTGGGCTGGACCGACTGGCGTCGGCGCTCACGAAGCGAATCGCCGAGTATGGCGGCGAAGTGGTGTTGAACCGCCCCGTGAAGTCCATCCGTAGGCCAGATCCCACCAGAGCGTCGGTCGCGGGCGGCGGCGTTTTGCAGGTGTCGCCTCAGTATGAGATTCAACTGGAGAACGGGACGCCCATCCTCTGTGACGCGGTCGTCGTGGCCACGCCAGCCTGGGCCGCGGCGACGTTGCTGGACGACGAACTCCTTTGTGACGACTTGCGGGCCATTCCCTATGGATCTGTGGCCACCGTCGTTTTGCTCTACGATGCAGCGGACTGGCCGCAACCGCCCACCGGTTCGGGGTTCGTGGTGCCGCGGCGAGAAGGGACAGCGGTGACGGCGGTGACGTGGACATCGTCAAAGTGGCCCCATAGTGTCCATCAAGGACAAGTGGCGATTCGGGCGTTCGTCGGCCGCAGTGGGGACGACACACTGGTCACACAGTCGGACGAAACGATTGTGGCGGCGGTGGTGAAGGATCTGAAGCGTCTCATGGGCGCATCCACCCCTGTTGCGTCGGTCAAGGAAGCGGTGGTCACGCGCTGGCTCAAGGCCATGCCGCAGTACCGGGTAGGACACCTTGACCGAGTCGCGCGCTTGCTGGCCAGAGCCGAAACCAACTACCCGCACTTGGTGCTGGCAGGGGCTGCCTACGCCGGCGGTGTCGGAATCCCTGATTGCATCGTCCAAGGGGAACAAGCGGCCGAGGCCCTTTGGTCAAAGCGATGACCACGCACTAGACAGCCGCACTTGGATTCGCCTGCGGTGCTTGCGAGAGCGTGGCACTGTTTAGCATGGCCAAGAGGTTGTCCCCGTCTTGAATCAAACCCGTAATGAGGCCGTGAGCATCCGTTCGCGGCTCTACGCGCTCCGGATCCAACTCGATCACGTCGAGGGCCTCGTCGACGATGAACCCAAGTCCACCCGCGACGAGAAGCCGCGTGTCGTCGCTGTATGCTGTCATCGTCGTCGAGAGGATACTGCGCAAGTCGCACACTGTCATGACGACGCCGCGCAGGTTCAGGATCCCGACGACGTGGCGAGATGACAGGGGCACGGGCCGGATCGGTTGCAGTCGTTCGATCGACTGCACGTCATCGAGCGGAAGCGCGTAGTGTTCGTCACCGACGCGAAAGGTTACC
Source organism: Bacillota bacterium (assembly GCA_026627155.1). Lineage (GTDB taxonomy): Bacteria > Bacillota > Bacilli > Alicyclobacillales > SLC66 > JAPNUJ01. The sequence continues at coordinate 4,796 of JAPNUJ010000019.1, forward strand.
AGTTTCATCAGCCACCATCACTTCCTCCGTCTACTTGTTGGCCAAACGCGGGGCTCCAGCGGGGCGCCTCGACGAGGATCCAGGGAGTTCGCTAGGGCCGCGGCGAACTTCATTCGATAAATGCATTGGCATCGATGATCAGTGCGACTTCACCGTCCCCGAGAATGGTCGCACCCGCGAAGTAAGGAATTTTCTTCAACTCTGCGTGCAAGTTGCGTTGGACGACTTCGTATTGGCCGATCAGTTCGTCCACCACGATCCCAACCACCTTGTCGCCACGGCTCACATAGACGATGAACGACGCGCTTGCATCGCCTGTCTCCCGAAAGATCGAATGGGCTCTTACGAGGGGAACGACCTGACCGCGCCAGATCACGACTTCACTGCCGTGAACAGTCTGGGCCGCCTCGAGACGCCCCGTCTCGGCTATGCTACTGATCGGCATCAGGTAGGGGTTCGCCCCGATCCGGACCAATAGCCCGTCCATGATGGCCAGCGTCATGGGAAGGCGAATGACGAAACGCGACCCTTTTCCTTCCTCGCTGTAGATGTCCACTTTGCCCGACAAGGCTTCAATCTTGGCCTTCACGACGTCGAGACCGACTCCGCGCCCGGACAAGTCGCTGACTTGGTCCGCTGTGGAAAAGCCAGACGCGAAGAGCAACTGGTGAACCTGGTGGTCGGTCAGTTGATCGGCACTCCCGATCAAACCGCGTTCGACGGCACGCCTGTAGACTTTGTCGCGGTTGATCCCCCGACCGTCGTCCTCGACTTCGATGAAGACGTGATTCCCGGCAGCGTAGGCGCGAAGCTCAATGCGACCCTGCTTTGGCTTGCCTTGGGCGATGCGTTCGAGTGGTGTCTCCACGCCGTGATCCAGCGAGTTTCGCAGCATGTGCATGATCGGATCGCCGATCTCTTCGACGACTGTCCGATCGAGTTCCGTGTCCTCGCCTGCGACGACAAAGTCGATGTCTTTGTCGAGTTGGCGGGCAGTATCCCGCACCATCCGAGGGAACCTGTGAAAGACCGTCTCGACGGGGACCATGCGAATGGACATGATGAGCTCTTGCAATTGACTCGACAGTCGGCTCATGTGATCTACAGTTTCGTTGAGACCTACGTGAGTCACCTCGCCACGAATGCGCTCCAGTCTGGTCTTGTCGATCGCAAGCTCTGAGACCAGATTCATCAGGTCGTCGAGTTTCTCCGTATCCACTCGGATCGTGCTGACCTTTTTGCGCTCGGCCACTGTGACGGCTTGTGCAGCCATCGGCCCGGCAATGCTGTTATCGCCACGGACCGGCTCAGCGCCTTCCTGGTGCCACTGGCGCAGCTCAACCAGTTCAATCTCCGAGACGGATTCGATGGCCCGTTGCACGACGTCAAGACTGTCCTTGGACCACATGACGAACAGGATGTGTCGATCCATCTTCTCTTCTTCGATCTGCGCGATGTGAGGCTGCGTGAACAGCAGTCGATTCTGTCCGCCCACAGCGTCAAACAGGAGCATGCAGCGCGCCGCTTTCATCTGGCAGGTAGGCGCCAGTAAAATCCCGACTTCGTATACCTGGATGTCCTGCGCAAGCGCGTGCAGGATCACGCTGCGCACGTGTTCATCGTCCGTGATGTGACGATTTTGCGGCAACAATTCGTGACGCTTTGGGCTCGCGTCAGGTGACTCTGCCGTCCACTCTGAGATTTCGCGGATGACGACCTCGGAAATATCAGAGAGCGTGCGACCAACCGTGTCGAACTCTTGCGTAGAGGCCAACACGACTTTGATATCTCCCTTGTAGTCTCCACGTTCAAGCGTGGTGGCATCGGGAACGGTGTGAAGCAACAAGTTCAGATCCACTTGCTGTAACCACTGGGCAAATCGCGCAAGTGGCATCAGACAGTCGTCCGCAAAACCGATGACGATCTCGTAGACGTTATAGCCCAGTGCGATCGCCTGTAGGGCGACCTTCTTGATGACGACCTCTTGCTCATCCACTGGCGTGGGCGCGGTCGCGACGTCGCTCTCCCCCGGGCGCGCTGGGAGCACCGTGCTCTCATGCGAGGACCCTGTAGCGGCGATGGTGGCCACGGGCGAGGCGGAGGCCGCAGCCCTCAGGGCCTTCTGGATAGCGGCTGTGTCAAGGGCGGCTTCTTCACCTGTCGCCTCCACACTTTGCAGGAGAGATTCCAAAACGTCGAGTGCCTGAAGCAAGATATCCACCAGCGGCCGGGAAAAATCGAGCGAGCCGGTCCGAATCCCGTCGAGCAGGCTCTCGGCAGCATGGGTGATCTCGCCCATGCGCGTAAAGCCCATCGTCATCGACATCCCTTTGATCGTGTGAGCGGCGCGAAATAAAACCGGCACGGCTGTCGCATCGCCGGAGCGTTCCATGGCCATCAGACCATCAGACCAAGCCTGCAGGTGTTCACGTGTTTCATCTATAAACATAGACAGATAGTCGTTGCTCATGCTATACCTCTTCCTTATAAAGGGACACCGTCCGCTTCAGGCAGGTATTCCGCCGTGACGTCTTGCTATCAATTCGCCTTGCCCGTACTCGTTTCCTGCTCGCGGCAGGGAAAAATCTATAAAAATACAGCGATCAGTTGACGCTGATCGCTGTATGGACTGGACGTCGTCGATGCGATCTCAGGAGATCACGCTGCCGATGATCACCGCGAGAACCAGACAGACGCCAATGGTGATCCATGCCCACATCTTTTCCTTGGAATCCACGCTGAAGTCCTCCGCTTCCTAGTCACTGGCGATCCCTATAGCGCTTTCTTCTATCGCCATTCTAGCACAGGCGAACAGCCCAATTCCATCATGGTCTATGAGGCAAACGTGAGATTGCCGTACCGTCCGACAACCGCCTGTGTATACACCCAGCTACTCGAAGGCGTTTGCGCAGGATTGTAGAAGACAAATGCGGTCGGCAAGATATCGGTTCCGGAGAGTACCTCTTGGGCCGCTGTCAAGTCGGACGCTGTGGGCTGCACTTGATAAATCCAGCCATTGGACACGGATGTAAATTGCGCGTGCCCAGCAATCGACTGAAACACGACCTCTTGCACGGTGCTGGCGTAGTAGGGGCTGTGCATCCGATTCCACACGACCGCTCCCACTCCGAGTTTCGCGTCCATGGGCTGTCCACTGGCTTCGGCCGCGATGACGCGCTCCATCCAGTAAAGGTTCTGGTCGGACGTGGGTACTGGGGCTGACGCTTGTGTGTCCGTCCCGGATCCTGGGGCTGCTGCGGAGGGTGAATCGCCGGAGAGGCCACTCGTTGAACTGGCAGTGATCGTCGTGCTGCTAGTGCCGGTGCTGGTGCTCATGGCTAGCGTGGTCGGCGTCGTGGGAACCTGCAACACTTGACCTGGCTGCAGGTCAGTCGGATTCACGCCGGAATTCGCCGCTTGCAGTGCAGCCCAGGACACATGTAGCCGCTGTGCGATCAACCATTCGGTGTCGCCGGGCAGCACCGTGTAGGTCGCATTGGTTGCGGGAACGACGGCGGGAATGACAAGTCGAGTGCCGACCAGAAGGTCCGTGAAGGATGCCGAAGGATTGGCGGCCTCGAGTTCTGCAAGCCCTACGCCTTCTCTCTGACTGATCGCCCAGAGCGTGTCCCCGGGTACCACTGTATAGGAGTCGGTCGCCGCAAACGCCGCGGTTGCGGCAGAGAGAGACAGAACGGTGACCGAGGCAGCAAAGCCCACTAGAAACGTCACCAGCGATGAGCGCGTGTGCATGGAATTCCCCCAGGGACCTGAATTCGCCACAAACCGTAGCGTGGAATCCAACGTATCACGAACTATGTAGAATGCACCACAAGAAGTTTATGGAAACCGTTTTGTCCGGCTCTCTGACGGTTGAAGACCTGTCCCCTCTGGGGCGAATGAATGGGGAAGGAGATGGGCTTGGGTCGGCTGAACGAAATCCATTGCTTTCGGAACCTGTGCGTGGGTGGGCAGGTTGGCGGTGCAAGGCACAGGCCGCGGAGGCAGCCTGCAGAGTACGGCCTGTGCGCGGTTTGGCATGGTCCCGTTCAGGGGCCCGGGGAGAGGAAGAGCGGGGCATTGTAGACCGCGGCGGCCGCCGAGGCACTCAAGTCACCGGCGCTGACCATCCCGTCGAGCACTTCTTTTTGACGAGCCTTGGCAAGTGACAGGTCTGCTAGTGGGTCGTATGCACTCGGGGCTTGTGGCAAACCGGCCAACAGAGCGCACTGGGCAGGCGTCAACTGATCGGCGTTGCGATCGAAGTAGACGTGAGCCGCCTGGCCCACACCGTAAGCGCCTTGCCCAAGGTAGACTTCATTAAGGTAGAGGGACAAGATTTCATTCTTGGACAGGGCATGACTGATCAGAAGCGCCAGCGCGATCTGCCGGAGCTTTCGCTCGAGCGTCTTCTGATCAGATAAGAACATGTCCTTGACCAGTTGCTCGGTAATCGTGCTCGCGCCCTGGACCGCCCGCAAGTGGATCGCATCGACGACCATGGCGCGGGCGATGCCTTCGAGATCAATGCCCTCGTTGTGATAGAATTGCCGATCCTCCGTCGCGATGATCGCGCGTTGCAAAAAGACCGGTATGTCTCGCAATGGTGTATAGCCACCATGAGCTGCCGCCCGCGCATGAACCCGACCGATGAGTTGTGCGGGCAAAGTCGGGTTCCACACCGACGCGAGATAAAACAGGATAACGCCAGTCACCACGACGAAGACGACCACAATTCCGATCAGAAGGCGTTTCATGAGCCACCCTCACTCAGGCGGTCACGGCAGCTCCGAGCACCGCCTTGATTTCTTTGAGCGCCAGATCCAGTTCCTCGCGCTCGATGATGAGCGGCGGCGCGAAGCGGATGACGTTGTCATGCGTCTCTTTGCACAGGATGCCTCGTTCTTTCAGTGCCTCGCAGTACGGCCTTGCTTTCTCGGTCAACTCGACGCCGACAAAGAGCCCACGTCCCCGCACGTCGACGATGATCGGGTTGTGAATCTTTTTCAGCTCCCCGAGAAAATAATGTCCAAGCTCCAGCGAGCGGGCAGGCAGGTCTTCGTCGACGATCACATCGAGTGCGGCGATCGCGCAGGCGCACGCCAAAGGATTGCCGCCAAACGTGGATCCGTGCGAACCGGGTTCGAAGACGCCGAGAATGTCGCGGTTTGCGGCCACGGCCGAGATTGGCATGACGCCGCCGCCAAGCGCCTTGCCGAGGATGTAGAGGTCCGGGACAACCCCTTCCCAGTCACACGCAAACATTTTGCCCGTCCGACCGAAGCCCGACTGAATCTCGTCGGCCGCGAAGAGGACACCATGCTCCTTGCACAGGTCATACGCAGCGCGCAGATAGCCCTCGGGAGGGATGACGATCCCGGCTTCCCCTTGAATGGGCTCGATCAGCAAGGCGGCGGTCGTCGGCTTGATCGCCTGTCGCAGCGCTTCCAGATCGCCATACGGGACCATGACGAAGCCCGGTGCGAGAGGTCCGAAGCCCCGCTGGTACTCGGGACTGGACGACATCGAGACGGCGGCGAGCGTCCGACCGTGAAAGTTGCCGGTGCAGACGATGATCTCCGCTTGGTTGTCCGGTACGCCCAAGACGTCGTATGCATAGCGACGAACGGCCTTGACAGCCGTTTCCACGGCTTCGGCGCCTGTGTTCATCGGAAGGATCATGTCCTTTTTGACCAGCGCGGCCAGTTTGCTGTAAAATGGCCCCAGTTGGTCGCTGTAAAAAGCCCGTGACGTCAGTGTGACCTTGTCAGCCTGTTCTTTCAACGCCGCTATGATGCGAGGGTGTCGGTGTCCTTGATTCACTGCGGAATAGGCGCTGAGCATATCCATGTAGCGCTCCCCTTCTGGACTATACACCCAGATTCCTTGCGCTTTGCTGATGACGATCGGAAGCGGGTGATAGTTATGCGCCCCCAACCGGTCGGTCATCTGCATAAGTTCCTCGGATGCCATCTCGGTCCCTCCTTCAAGTTCACTGATTGGAGTGAATGCGCCTTGACTTACTTTATCGGGGTCGTTCCGCCGCCTGAGGTCGCTGCTCGGATCGATGTCCTGCGTGCCCGGTTTCCCGGTCGACTTGTCGAGCGCATCGAACCTCACATCACGCTGGTCGCACCGCTGGAGGTGTTGAACCTCGACCTATGGGTCTCGGCTCTGGAACGCGTTGCCGCAAGCACGCACCCGTTTTGCCTTCAACTTGGGTCCCCGGATTACTTTGATCGCCGCGTACTGTTCTTGTCGGTTCAAACGGGAAGTCCCGAACTGTCCGAGCTGCGCGCGCGTTTGTACAACGTCACCCAGACAGGGGGGCAGGATACGAGTAGCGTCCCTGAACTGCGCGATGCAGAGCGCGCCTATCATCCGCACCTGACCCTCGCCATGCCGTCCTTTGGCACTCCGGCAGCGCTGTTCCCGGCGATACACAACGAAGCAGCCGCACTGGCGGCCGACACCTCAGCCTTCGTTGTTGCGTCCGTGCGTCTTTACAGAAAACGGGGCTCTCGTTGGTCTCCGGAACAAGATCTGGCGTTCAGTACGTTGCCCGAGGAAACAGGCTGTGCTCCGGCGCACTGAAAGGTGCGCGGAGCGCAGGCGACTGGGCAGCTACGCGCCTGTGTGCTGTCTGAGGGCAGTGACGAGTGCGTCGCGAACCGCCTCGGAACTGTGCCCTTCGATCTGGTGGCGCTCCATCATCCAGGCGATCTCGCCGTCTTTCAGGATCGCGACGGAAGGCGACGAGGGCGCATAGCCATGAAAATAGGAGCGCGCCTGCTTGGTTGACTCCACGTCTTGCCCCGCGAATACGGTCACCAGATGATCCGGCTTGACGGCTTGCACCGCGTCCGCGATAGCCGGTCGCGCGATCCCCGCGGCGCAACCGCAGATCGAGTTGACGACGCAAAGCGTAACGCCGCTCCGTGCAAAAGCGGCATCGACAGCTGGCGCCGTGCGCAATTCTTCAAACCCTACACGGGTCAGTTCTTCCCGCATCGGTTCGATAATCTCCAGGAACATCGGTGAGTCGTAAGGCATGGTACGAAACCTCCCTGTATGGTGTCAGATGAAAGTCCAACGCGGATGTGAAAAAGTCGTTACCCGTTTATCTTGCCCTTTTAGTATAGACTTCGTCGCGACTTTGCGCCACCGGTGGTCCTTTCTCCATGAATTCCACCAGTCCGGTATACCCGAGGCTGGATTTCCTGTATAATCTGTGTCGAGACTGTTACCGAGATGTGCTGGACCAGATGATCTTTCACGAGGTGATCTTCGTGTCGTACGTATGGGGCATGATTACCAATCAGTTTGAACCAGCCAACCTGTTCCAGACCATTTGTTTTTTACTGATCGTGATGATCAGCTTGCCGTCCTTGATGCTCGATCGTTTGGTCAGCCTGTTCGAGACGCATCGTCGCATCAAACCGAAGATGCTTCGTCAGGTCGAAGCGGTCGCCAGTGGAAGTCCTACCATCCTGTTGACCCCGTCTGAGCGAGAAGCCTGTTTGCAGGACTACTTGGCCCTCAAGTTCGTCCAGAAGCGATCGCAGATGGCTGACCCCCGACAATTGCCGACGCCGCAGCTGACTTTTGTCTTACACTCGGGAGAGCGGATCACCTTGTATCCCGCCGGGAACGACATCGACATCACGCGGACGGACAAAAAGGGTCGGTCGCTGGTGTCTTACTGGGTGCGCGGCACGCAGATGCGGGACCGTCTCGACGCGATGACTGCCGTTGACGTGCGGGAGGCCTAGTCGTTACTCGCCACCTTCTTGTGTTTCGTCGACGTCTTCCAGATAGAGCAACTTCGAGTCCTCATCATACGCGAACAACTCGACATAGCGACCCCAACTGATCAACGTGTCGAGTTGCGTCTCGGCCTCCTCCTCGCCCACGCTCTTCTGGAGAATTTCAAGAAAGAATTCTCGCGGCATCTGGCTGTTTCGCTTGGATTCCAGCACCCACAAGATGCGTTCCATAAAGGGAACGTGTTGCAGTGCCTGTTCGCGAAACATCGTCTTGCGGTCGAGGACTGTGGCATCGGCCACTTGGCGCCCTACATCCGTCAGCTCAAAGTCGCCGGACGTTACGGTGCCGAAGCCGAAGATGCGGCATGTTTCCACGATGGGCAACAGGTCTTCGAGATCGAGTGCCAGGGAGTCGCCAATTTTGTACAGATCGACTTTTCCGCCGAGATCGTCGACAAGTTCGATAAACCCAGTCACGGCGCCAGAGGCGACGTTCGGAAGCAGCGTAAGTTTTCGCGGCAACTTGACCTCCGTTTCTTCTTGCAAGGAGACGCGCGCGTCCTTTTGCTGCGTCAAGATCGAATACAGTTCGTCCACGAGCCGGGTAAACGGCTCCGATTTGCGTTCCCGCCAATGCGGGAGGGTGATGGGAACGTGGCTGATGATCTTGGCCGGGTCACGCGAGAGCACGAGTGCACGGTCCGCCATGTAGACCGCTTCTTCGATGCTGTGCGTTACGAGGACGATGGCTTTGGTGGGGATCTTTCGCTCTTGCCAGAGTTCGAGGAGGTCCCGCTTAAGATTTTCTGCAGTCAGCACATCAAGGGCGGAAAAAGGTTCGTCCATCAACAGAATGTCTGGTTCCATGACCAGGGCGCGCCCCAGTCCAACGCGTTGACGCATGCCACCCGACAGTTCCTTAGGGTACGCGCCCTCGAATCCATCCAGTCCGATCATGTCGATGACAGCGATCGCTTTGTTGCGTTTCTCGTCTCGGCCGAGCCGCGCGTAGCGAAGCCCCATCTCGACATTTTCAAGGACGGTCAGCCAGGGGAACAGGGCAAACGACTGGAACACCATGCTGACGCCGGGATTCGTTCCAAAAAAGGTGTCTCCCCGATAGAGGACCTCTCCATCCGTCGGCGGCACCAGGCCGGCGATGATGCGCAGCAGGGTCGATTTGCCGGACCCGGAAGGTCCAAGCAAGGCGACAAATTCGCCTTCGTGAATCTGTAACTGGATGTCGCTGAGGACCTTGAAGCGCGTTTTGTTGGCGCCTTCAAAGTCCTTGCTGACGGCACGTGCCTCGATGAGCGGTACTCCCTTCGCCACGGTGTGGCCCCCTTTTTCAGTGGCTGGCTTTGTCTGGCTCGGTACGGCACGGGCCCGGACGGCACGCCATACTGCGGCGCACCATAGCACATCTTGCCGGGGCATGATGCTGTGCTCTCTCTCAGTCCAGGTGAAATTTGGTCTCTGCCAGTCTGTACAACCGGCGCCAGATCAGTCGGTTGATCGTCACGACAAAGGTGGACATGACGACCAGTCCCCAGATCAGGTGCGCCCAGTTGCCAACGGAAGAGGCTTCGTCGATGTAGGCGCCGAGGCCACTGGCGATCAGCGTATGACCCTGGTACACCACCATCTCAGCCAGCACGCTGGCGTTCCAGGCACCGCCGCTGGCGGTGATGCCGCCTGTGATCAACGCGGGGAAGATGGCCGGCAAGATGAGCGTCTTCCAACGCTCGACGCTCCGCAGGCGCAGGATCGAAGAGGCTTCTTTGAGCCCACTCGGGATCGCCATCGCTCCGGCAATGACGTTGAACAAGATATACCACTGTGTGCCAAGCATGATCAGTGGCACGGCGCCGATGTTGAAGTTCACGTGCAGCGCCAGAAACACGATTCCGATAATCGGATAGAACACGTTCGTGGGGTAAGAGGCCGCCAGTTGCACCAAGGGCTGCATAATCCGAGCAAGGCGGGGGTTCAGTCCGATGGCGACACCGAGCGGAATCGTCCACAAGGCCCCGAGGATGGTGGCCGCCATGACCCGCAAAAATGTGTAGAACCCGAGCCGAATGACAGACAACAGGGGCAGCAGTCCCATGTCGGCGATTTCGCGGACGGCGCCCACCGTGAATTGACCGAAGTACAGGAGGAGGGCGACCACGACCAGCCAAGCCATGACGCGTCCGGCCATGGCGCGCCGGGCGGTGCGCGCCCGCGGACGCAGTCCCGACTCCAACCGGATAATCAGGGCCTCCGTCGTGTGGGCTACCGGCGTCCATACGCTCGCTCCCGTTGCCTTCAGCCAGTTGGTTCGCCGAAGCAGTTGCAAAAACCAGGAAGACGGAGGATCGGCGGTTTCATTCTGATCGAGTTTGAACTTGTACGACCAAGCGACGGCGGGACGCCACACCAACTGGTCAACCAGAACGATGACGACCGTCATGGCGATCAAACCATACACGACGGCGGCCACGTCGCCGCGAGCTAACGCCTCGCCCAGATACGAACCGATACCGGGGAGTGTGATCGTCTTGTTCAAAACCGTGAAGCTCTCTGACGCGATCAGGAAAAACCAGGCCCCGCCGAATGACATCATGCTGTTATAGACCAGACCAATCATGCTGTACGGGACCTCGAGCTTGGTGAATCGCGCCCAGGGGCGCAACCGATTGATCTCAGCGGCTTCAATCAGGTCTTGCGGGATCGTGGTCAGAGAATGATAGAAACTGAACGTGATGTTCCAGGCTTGCGCTGTAAAGATGGCAAAGATCGAGGCGCATTCGGCACCGAGTTGGTTGCCCGGAAAGAGAGCGAGAAACGCAGTGATGGTGATCGTCAAGAAGCCAAATACGGGGATCGATTGCAACAGGTCGAGCGCTGGGATCATGATTTTTTCGGCCGTCTTGTGGTAGGCGGCGATGCGCCCGTACACCAGTGAGAAAGCCAGCGATAAGAAGTAGGCAATAAACATCCGCAACAGTGACCGGCCAGCATAGTAGGGGAGGTATAGTGGCGACAGGTGAATCACAGTCACCCCCACTGCAGGCAGGGGAACGACCATGCCGCGTCCAAGTTCGATCAAGGCGAACAAGACGCCACAAAGGAAGATGGCGACGACGAAGTCGGCCCAACTGACTCGATGCGGGCTACGCAAGAGTCCCAAAAACTGGTTCACGACTGTACCTCCCGCCAATGTGCACAGGGACATGGTCCCGAAGTGTCGGCCCTGAGGGGACTGTCCGTGTATTGTACCAAGAAATCGCAGGGCTTGCATGGCGGGTTCCGCGAATGTACACAACGACAACATGGCTGTGACGGGACCACACGGGTCGCGTGGTATACTGTGGGCAAATCGTAGACGCGCGGCTCTGCGCGCGTACGGGTCTGAGGTGAGTCATACGATGCATGCCATTCCCATGGCGCGCTCGAAGCGCGCCGAACGTCGCGCCTGTCTGGTATCCCAAGAGTGGGATCTGGTGATTATCGGTGGCGGGATCACCGGCGCGGGAATCGCCCGCGAGGCAAGCCTGGCGGGTTTGCGAGTAGCCCTTCTCGAGGCACGTGACTTTGCGTCCGGGACGAGCAGCCGGTCGACAAAGCTGTTTCATGGAGGCTTACGGTACTTGGAACGGGCCGAGTTTTTATTGGTGCGGGAGGGCGGGCGTGAGCGTGAGGGCATGCAGCGTCTGGCCCCCCACCTGGTTCATCCGTTGCCGTTTTTGCTTCCCATCTACAAATCGATGAAGTACGGGAAATTTGCGATGGGAACTGCCGTCTGGCTGTACGATCGCCTCGCGCAAGTGGAACCCGGCGAACAGCGGGTTGTGTTGACAGCTGATGAGGTATTGGCGCGCGAACCCGCGACGAATCCTCAGGACTTGACGGGTGGTGTGATGTATCACGAGTACTTGACGGACGATGCGAGATGCACCGTGACGGTCCTCAGGGCAGCTGAGCAGTGGGGTGCGTTGTCCCTCAACTACACGCCGGTTACCGGCTTGCTCTATGAGGCGGGACGCGTGTGTGGAGTGACCGCGAAGGACGCTGAGACGGATGAGTCCTTGACGGTGCGGGCGCGCGTCGTCGTCAACGCCGCGGGACCCTGGATCGAGTCGGTGTTGGGATGGGATGATCAGGAGGCACGGCGAGACACGGAGGCGAGGATTTTGCACAGCCGGGGCGTGCATATCGTGTTTGATCACGCCCGGCTGCCAATCAGTCACGCCTTTGCGATTCAGACGCCAGACGGTCGTTTGCTCTTTATCATTCCCCGCGAGGATCGCACCTTTGTCGGGACCACGGATGAGACGTTTGTCGGGAACTTGTATCATCCGGAAATCATGGAACGAGACGTCGAGTATTTGCTGGATCTGGTCAACGCGATTTTCCCTGCAGCCAAGGTCGTCAAGGGGGACGTGGTTGGACAGTGGTCTGGGGTGCGCCCCCTCGTTCTTGAACCGGGGAAGGCATCCAAGGACGTGTCCCGAAAGGACCAGGTTTGGGTCTCAGACAGTCGCCTGGTCACCATCGCCGGCGGAAAATTGACGGCTTGGCGCAAGATGGCCGAAGACGTGATGGAGACAGTCTACACGTTGCTGTCGGACTTGGGGCAACCGGTAAACGCCTGGTTGCGCGAGCGGGCAGAACTGCTGTCGCCGGTTTCGCCTTTGCCGGGAGGGCTCAGCATCCCGCCTAAGGGACTTTCCGATTGGATCGAGCAAGAGGCCAGTCGGCTTGTGCAACTGGGAACCATTGCCGCGGGTGATGCGCGGATGATAGCTCGGCGCTATGGGGACGAGGCGCTCGCGGTCATGCAGTTCGGCCAGGGAGACGCGACGCGGATTGTCCACGATGTGCCGCTTTTGCACTGTGAACTGGCTTACTTGATCGAACGCGAGATGGCCGTCCACCTGACGGATGTGATCGTCCGCCGAACGGGGTTGGGTTGGTTTGGTGGACGGGAGGCCGTCACCGGCATTGCCCGGATCGCGGAGGCGATGGCGAACCTGTGTGACTGGACGGCAGAGCGGTTGGCGGATGAGGTGTCGGCCTGTCTTGCGGAATCGTATTGGGGCGAGCGTTCCCTCTACAGTGCGGTCGACAGTTTGCAAACCGCAGTACCCGGGGGAGGGTTGTGATGACGAAGGAAGAGATGCTGGCTGAGTTGGGTGATTTCGGCGACGATGAACTGCGCGTCGCACTGCACGCGGGAAGAGCGTTGAAGGCAGCGCGGGACCAGCAGTTCTACTTTTTGCACTCGTTTTTTCGCGAGACGTTCGATATGGAGCGTTGGGAAGAGACGGGGGAGTGCGTCGTGGCGATGCCACAAGATGAGTTGGTCTGGAATCCGGGCGGGATGGTCCATTGGGGCGTGTTGGCCTTTCTGTGCGACAATGCCATGGGTCTGGCTTCTCATCTTGCTTCCGGACGGCCCGGCGTCACGGTGGACCTTGGGGTGAAGTACCACAAGCCCGCGCGCGGAAAGATTCTGCGCGCCACAGCGTCCGTCTTGTCGTGTGGAAGCACGCTGGTGGCTGCACGCTGCCAGATCCACGATGAACGGGGAACGCTCGTCGCATCAGGAACAGGCACGTTCTATCATCGGCGTGCGCGTGAGGGATCTGGCACGGCTGACACGCTCTCAGACAAGTTGACGTGAGAAAGTGGCGCAGTGGCCAAGCGGGGTGAACGCATCAACTGGTCGCGACGCGCTCCTCAACGATCACCTGGGCGAGTTCGCGGGTGCGTTCCAAGGCCAAGAGATTGTCGGTGGCCCAGGTGATGAACAGTTCGGCGAAGACGGGGTCCCACTGCGTTGCGCGGCCCTCGGACAAGATGGAAAGGGCTTTGGCCACGGGCATGCCGCGTCGATAGGGTCGGTCGGAGGTCATGGCATCAAACGCGTCAGCGACGGCGATGATCCGCCCGAACAGGGGAGTGTCCTCGCCCTTGGTTCCGTCGGGGTATCCCTTACCGTCGTATCGTTCGTGATGGGATCGTACGCCGGGCAAGAGTGGAGCCATGGCGTCTTGCGGTTGCACCTGGCGCAGGATTGCCTCGCCGAGGGCGGGGTGTTTTTTCATCTGGTCAAACTCCGCGTCGGTCAGGCGACCGTCCTTCAACAGGATGCTGTCGCTCACTCCGATCTTGCCGATGTCGTGCAGGAGTGCGCACTTGCGCAAGTTGGCGAGAGTCTCTGGTGGGAGCTTGGCACCGCGGCCGATTTGCAAAGCATACTGGGCGACCCGGACGGAGTGACCCGCAGTGTACGGGTCTCGCGCGTCGAGCGCGGCGGCAAGGGTGCTGAAGTAACTGTCGAGCAGCTGTGTGTTCTGAGCGTCGCGCCAGGCAAGACCCTGCGTCATATGATTAAACCCTGCCACGAGCCTCGAAAATTCGTCGCTATAGTAATCCGTTGCCCGAACCTGCAAGTTGCCTTCTTGCACGGTCCGCATCGCATCCTGTATCTGCGTGATGGGGTGCCGTACGGTCACCCAGAGCAACCAGGCGCCGAGCGCCGCGAAGCCGACGCCGATCACGAGGACGCCGAGTGCCCACTGCCAGTAGTGGCTGTCAGCCGAAATCTGCGTGATCCACTCCTCTGTAGCCAGGGAGAACAACAGAAGCGGCAATATCCCAATAAAAAGGGCACTGAGTAGGAATTTCGTGCGAATCGACACGAGAACTTGACCCTCTAGGGAGATCTCCGTGTTCAGGGAGGTGACGGACAGGGTTTGCAAGGCCTTGATGACGGGTTGAACCGCTGTCGTGGCCAAAAAGTACTCCACCATGCAGTGCATGCACGCCACCAGAACCCCTGCGAGCGACGCCGTGAAGATCAGGGAGTACGGAAGGTGCAACCACCCTTCATGGATCTCGATGGCCGTGAAAATGATCTCCGGGATCGCCAGGCCCATGAGATGCGGACCGAGGATTCGTCGGACAGTCAGGAGAGGAAACCGGTGCGCGCGCAGGTACGCGCTCTCGACAGCTGAGAGGTCCACGGCTTGTCCCGACAGGACCCGGTGAATGGGACGCAGGTGTCGCCAGAACGCGATCGATTCCACACTGAACATGATCATCACAGAGACGATCAGCGTGCCAAGGAGGATGATGCTGCCGGAAGGCGAGAGGTGTAGCGTGGAAAACACGAGGGCACCGCCAACGCCGAGAACAGCGATCAGGGACCCGACAATGTAGTTGCGCAACAGCCTTTGCAAAAACCAACGATATAGACTCTTTGTTTCCTGCATATGGGTGTGCCCCTTTTATAGGAAAACTCAAGGATTATATGTTTTCATTCTAGCATAGGTGCGGGAGAATGCCAGTGTGTGGGGTGCGGGTGCACTGATTTTATGCGCTCTTCTGGCAGCAAGGTATAATGAACCCAGGCAGGATCGAGGAGGCTTTGACGTGACTCAAGTCGTGAAGTTGAACGAGGAAAGTTTGTCTCTTGCACTGGAAACGTTGCCCATGTGGAAGCGGGAAGAGCAGTGGATCGTGCGTCGGTTTCGGTTCGCTTCGTTTATGGATGCGATTGCCTTTGTCAACCACATTGCGGAGCAAGCGGAGGCGTTCGTCCACCATCCGCTGATTTCGATCGACTACAAACACGTGACGTTGCGTTTGACGACCTGGCACGCATCGGGCCTTACGGAGTTGGATATTCAGTCCGCCCGAGCAGCGGATGCGCACTATGAAGCGTTTGCCGAGCGGGCATGATGAATCGCACTCACACCCTCACGCCGACCGTCTGCAAAAGGGGAGGTGAACGCCTTTGCGCATGTTGATCGTCGACGACGAAGTCAAGTTACTTCGGGCACTCGAGCAGACGTTCGGAGAACTCCACTATGCGGTCGACACCGCCAAAGACGGAGAGCGAGGGCTGGAACTCGCCCAGGCGGGTGGCTATGACGTCTTGGTGATCGACGTGATGTTGCCCCGTATGACAGGGTATCAGATTGTCGAGTCCTTGCGGACATCCGGTGATTCCACCCCAATTCTCTTGCTGACTGCCAAAGATGCAGTGGACGATAGGGTGCAAGGGCTAGACTCGGGCGCCGATGACTATCTTGTAAAACCCTTTGCGATGAAGGAACTCACGGCGCGCGTGCGAGCACTGACTCGGCGCACCGGCGATGTGATGGGGACAAAGACGCAGGTTGTCGGGCCGTTTGAACTGGATCTGGTGAGTCGCACAGTGACTCATCATGGCGCATTGCTGGCGCTCACAGCGAAGGAGTTTCAACTGTTCGAGATGTTTCTCCGAAATCCGGGACAGGTTCTGCCCAAAGAGCTCATTCTCGATCGAATCTGGGGTTTTGAGGGACCCGAAGACACGAACGCGGTCGAGATCTATGTTCACTTCTTGCGCAAGAAGATCGATGCCCGCCGCACCGCGGGCGAGCGGACCGAGCGGGCATCGTACATTGAAACGGTGCGCGGCGTTGGCTACGTGTTGCGCGTCTGAAGGTGGGGGCAACGATGAGTGTCAAAAGCCGCGAGCGCGGCATGTTCTCGCTGGCCCGGCGCCAGTTGACGCTACTGTTGGTAGCGATCGTCGTCATGTTGTACGTTGCCACGGCGGTGGCCGTCTATGAGTGGATGAATCAGTTGACCATGTCGGAGGTCGACACGTTGCTGACCGTAAACGCTCGATCTGTGGAACGACGGGCGATCCTGTTTATGGCCACGACCGAATTGTCTGGAGTCACACCGCCAGCTTTTGCGCAGTCGGCCCTGTTGCAGAATCCCTATCTCGTCATCCGGGATGCGAAGGGCCAGACGATCTATCAGTCGCAGACCGGACTCGCGACTCTCTTGGCACCGCTCTTGTTCGCGCCACCGCTCCAGGTGACACAGAACCAGTCCGCGACACAAGCGGAGATTCTGGCGCGCGTGTTTCACACGGTGTACTGGTCAGCCGCGCACCAGCCTCTGCGCGTGATGACCGTTCCTGTATTGTTGCCGCAAGTGGGAGCGACGGGATTTATTCAGGTCGGGATGTCGATGCAGGAGCAAGCCGATGAACTCGCCCGGTTGCGACAGGTTCTCGGTACTGTGGGAGCCCTCGGGGCGGCGCTGGCGCTCCTGCTCGGTTTCTTCGCATCGGATCGGGCACTGCAACCCATTGCCCGATCGTGGAAACGACAGCAAGAGTTCGTTGCGGACGCCTCCCACGAACTGCGGACGCCGCTGGCGGTGATCCAGTCAAACCTGGACGTGGTGCTGAGCCACGCCGATGGGACTGTACTGGACAACCTTGAGTGGCTCAGCAACGCCAAAGGGGAGTCGCGGCGGTTGGTCAAGCTGACCGAGCAACTGTTGACCCTCGCACGAACGGATTCATCAGCGGCGCAGATCGAGCGCGGACCGACGGACCTGAGGGCGCTTGTCCTGCGCGCTGTAGAGTCGCTGGCCCCGCTTGCCGAGGTCAAAGGGGTTGCGTTACGTCACGAGTTTGAGCCGGACAACCCGGATGCGTACGCCTTGCACGCCGATCGCGAGCGACTCTATCAGTTGCTGGTGATTCTCATTGACAATGCCATCAAATACACGGATATCGGTTCTATCGTCATCCGTCTGTCGCGAGCCCGTGCGGCCATTCGCATTCAGGTAGAGGACACAGGCATCGGCATTGCCAAGGAGGACCTGCCGCATGTGTTTGAGCGTTTTTTCCGCGGCGACAAGTCACGTGAGAGGGTGCAAGGAGGCACGGGGCTCGGCCTGGCTATCGCGGAATGGATCGCGACCGCGCATGGCGGCCGCGTGGCCGTGAGCAGCACCTTGGGACAGGGGGCCGTGTTCACCATCACGTTACCGGCGGTTTCGACACCGCCGCCGCCGCCCCAGGGTGACCCGGGACCTGTTGGCACGAGTGAAAAGCCGTAGACAACAGGGAGTCGTCTGGGCGAGCTGGGGTTCGACGCGTACGGCTGGATCTTTCGAAATCCGGTATACTGGGTCAGAGAATCATTTTGCGGAGGTGTCACGATGGCTTTTGATCCGTTGTCTTACCCATTCGCCTCGCGTCGCAACGTCGTCTATGCCGCGCGTGGGATGGTCGCCACCTCGCAACCCCTTGCCGCCCAGGCCGGGCTCGACATCTTGCGCCGCGGGGGCAACGCAATTGATGCTGCCATTGCTACAGCGGCTTGTCTGACCGTCGTGGAACCGACGTCCAATGGGATTGGCAGTGATGCCTTTGCCATCGTTCATAGTGGGGGTCGCATCTACGGACTCAACGCCAGCGGGCCTGCTCCCCGTACCCTTACGCGTGAGGCCGTTCTGGCTGCGGGCCATGAGACGATGCCGAGATTTGGCGTATTGCCGGTGACCGTTCCGGGCACTCCGGCTGCTTGGGCCGCGTTGGCCCGACGATTCGGCACACTGGGTCTGCAGGAAACGCTGGCCCCGGCCATCGCGTATGCGCAAGATGGCTATCCGCTGTCGCCGACCCTGGGACACTACTGGGGACTGGCGGCACGCAACTACAAACAGGCGCTACAAGGCGACGCTCACGCTGCGTTTTTTGCCACATTTTTTCCGGAAGGCCGTGCGCCAGCGATTGGTGAGCTGTGGCGGTCTTCCGGTCATGCCCGTACGCTGCGCGAGATTGCAGAGAGTGATGCACGGGCATTTTATGAGGGCGACCTGGCCGAAAAAATGGATCGATTTATGCGGGCGCACGGCGGGCATCTCACGCGGGAAGACCTTGCGGCGTTTGAACCGCAATGGGTTGAGCCGATGTCCGTGTCGTATCGCGGACATGAGATATGGGAGTTGCCGCCAAACGGGCAGGGATTGGTGGCCCTTCAGGCGCTCCAGATCCTGAACCAGTTGCCAGACGTCTTTAGTGCAGGTGAGCGCTTGACTCACCTGCAGATCGAGGCGATCAAACTCGCGTTTGCCGACGGCTTCGCGCACATCACCGATCCCTTGCACATGCGCGTGCAACCAGAGCAGTTGCTTTCGGCAATGTACGCCAAAGAGCGCGCGGGGCTCATCACGGCGATGGCAGGAGAACCGTTGCCCGGACTGCCACCGCAAGGGGGTACCGTCTATCTTGCAACGGCGGACGATCAAGGGAATATGGTGTCATTTATTCAGAGCAACTATATGGGATTCGGCGCGGGCATCTGCATCCCGGACACTGGGATCAGCTTGCAAAATCGGGGGCACACATTTTCCCTCGACCCGACCCATGTCAACGCCCTGGAACCAGGGAAGCGCACCTATCATACGATCATCCCGGCATTTCTCACGCGCCAGGGTCAGCCTGTGGGGCCGTTTGGGGTGATGGGAGGCTACATGCAGCCGCAGGGCCATCTGCAAGTGGTCATGAATTTGCTGGACCTCGGCATGAATCCTCAAGCCGCTCTCGACGCGCCGAGATGGCAGTGGCTGCAGGGCAAGAAGGTGGAGGTTGAGCACCATATGCCGGCCCACATCGCGCAGGCCCTTGCGCGCAGGGGACATGCTATCTCCGTCGCCCTCGATGGCGGCGGGTTTGGTCGGGGGCAGATGATCCTGCGCGATGCCGCGGGGGTCCTGGCCGGCGGAACGGAGCCGCGCACAGACGGGGCGATTGCCGCCTGGTAGCCGCCCGCCCATCTGTGGGGTGGGACGGGCTGGGCTGGCGATGGGTTGGCCACGAAGCTTGGCAACCGTGCGGCGTAAAGCAGGATGTCATCCGCAGTCTCCGGGCCGATGCCTTTGATCGACAGGAGTTCTGCGCGTAGCGTAGGCAGAGGTTGCGCCAGGAGTCGCGCGAGTTGCCTGTCGTGTCGGGATTGGATGTGGTGCGCGAAATGC
Source organism: Bacillota bacterium (assembly GCA_026627155.1). Taxonomy (GTDB): domain Bacteria; phylum Bacillota; class Bacilli; order Alicyclobacillales; family SLC66; genus JAPNUJ01. The sequence goes on from JAPNUJ010000019.1 coordinate 24,388, forward strand.
AGGAGCCGATCGCGCTTGCTTTTGTAGAACCGGGTACTTCGAATACAGGCTGCGATGAGTTCCGGATCGGCGCACCGCAGCGCCTTGAAGTCGAGCAGGTGGTGGGATCGAAGCGCCGTGATGGCAGTGACCACGTGGCTCCACGCCACATTTTGCACGAGAATGGCGCCGATGATCATCTCGGAGTCGGTTTCGGCGGGCCACCATCGTAAATCCCCAAGCGCCGATTCGAGGGTGTGATGCAGGCCGAGGAGTTGGGCCGAGACATGCTCGGACGGCCCTAGCGCCTTGGGGCAGAGCCCGGGAGATGTGTCAAGGCGCGATGCGGCGACCTGAGCGTTGTGCAGGCAGTTTCGTCGCATGGATAGAGTGTGACACAGATGACGCGCGCACGGCAACTCTGCGTTGTGTCACCGAAATCACAACGCGGTGAGTCGTCGGCGAAGTGAATGCATGCCAATCAAGTCAGGGAGGGATGTCACGTGCAGTTTGACCCGTCGGCAATGCCTTGGCAAGAAGGGTATCAGTTGATGACGGGCGCGATCGTACCGCGGCCGATTGCCTTTGTTTCGACAATGTCGGAGAGCGGGGTGCTCAATCTTGCGGCATTTAGTTTCTTTACGGCTGCGTCGGCCAACCCCCTCGCAGTGGCGTTTACTCCGATGCGCCGCCAGGACGGAACTCGCAAAGATACGTATATGAACATCATGGCCACGAGGCAGTTTGTGGTCAACGTCGTCACCGACGCGATCGTTGCGCCGATGAATGAAACCAGTCCCGAATTTGCGCCGGATGTGGATGAATTCGCGGTCAGCGGGTTGACCCCCTCTCCATCTGTTCGCGTCAAGCCTCCCCTTGTGAAAGAGAGTCCGATTTCCCTGGAGTGTGAGTTGCTACAAAGTGTCGATATTGGCGAGGGGCCTGGGAGTGCTTCTTTGGTCGTGGGAAAAGTCGTCTATATCCACGTTCGCGATGACTTGCTCGATGGGCTACGGATCGATACGGCGTCGCTGCGTCCCGTCGCGCGCTTGGCTGGTCACCTGTACACGAAGGTCGACGCCGACACCATTTTTGAATTGGTCCGCAAGCGCTGAGAGCAGCCGTCCGCTGATCATCGGGCGGACCAGGCTCGATCGTCGGTGTCGCATCGCACCATGCCGCCGGAGGACACGGGGACCGGACTTTTGGTGTTACTGGTGCGCGGACGTTCAAATAGGTGGAGTGTGGAGTGTGGGTCGGCGATTCAGGCCATAGAATGGCGCCGTCGGGTGACCGCTGATGCAAGGCTTGCGACAGTGGTCTGCTTGCCCCGATGTGTAGAGTCGCCTGTCGTTTGTGATTTCGCTCAACGCGGGCCTGAAAAGTGCGTGTGCCGGTCCCCTGTGGCTCTTTTTAGCCGCCGCCAACCACCCTGCCGCCAACCACCCTGCCACCAACCACCCTGCCACCAACCACCCCGCCGCCACCAACCGCGACCGCCCCGCTGTCCCGTGATCCCCGGCCAGCGCGAGACGCACAGTCGGTGCTGCAAAACCCGCGATGGACGACCTCGCAGCTTTCACAGCACAAGTACTGAAGGTGACAAGGATCGTATGCGCAGTTGCGATGTCGGTCGCATGGCGCTGCGCAGTGGTGGCATCGACCTACAATTTGCGAGTCTGCAGGGTTTACCGTGACGGCCATGCGCTGATCGAATACGTAGCATTTGCCTACGAATCCTTCGCCTTGCGTCGAGGGGTCCTGTGCATAGCGAATGATGCCGCCGTCAAGTTGAGCGACGTTCTCGTAACCCTTTTCGATTAAAAACGAGGTCAGTTTCTCGCAACGGATGCCACCGGTGCAATACGTGAGAATCCTTGCAGACCGATCATCCGGTAAATGGCTGTCCAGCCACTCTGGGAATTCCCGAAAATAGCGCACATCTGGACGCAACGCGCCCGCAAAGTGACCGAGGTCAAATTCATAGTCGTTGCGTCCGTCGATGATGAGGGCGTCACCCTGGCGAAGCTCCTGCAGAAAGTCTTTGGGGGAAAGATGCTCCCCTGTTGTCTGAGCGGGATTCAGGGGAACGGGTGAGCGCATCACGACGATTTCCTCTTTGACCCGGACAGACAGCCGTCTGAATTTGTGGGCTGTGCTTGTCTCCAGTTTGAATGGCATCGTCGCGAAACGCCGATCTGTATACATGGCCGCCCGGTATTGAGCGATGGCATCGGTGGTTCCCGACAGGGTGCCGTTGATTCCTTCCGATGCAATGATAATTCGACCCAGCAACCCGAGCGACTGGCAGAGGGTTCGTTGCGATGCCGCGAGGGCTTCCGGATCTTCCACATCGACAAACTGGTAGTACAGCGCGACTTCAAAATGGGTTTGCGGCATGAGGTATCTCCTGTGTCCTGTTTTGCGTCCTGTTCTGTGTGCTTTCTATCATACCAGAACGGGAAGCCAGTGCTCCACAGGCCATGGTCCCATCCGTGCGTCACTTGTAGAAGCGGCGTGACCGTTGTTCCGGATGCGACCGATAGTCATAGAGTTCAGCGCGGAGGTTCTCCGCCAGGACCCCTGCCCCGATCATGCGCGCAACAAATTCATAGTCCTCCGCCCCTTGGATCCTGCTCGTCGGTCCTCCAAATTGGTCAATGTGGCATCCCCGAACCATCATCGTGCCCACGCAGATGCAGTGACCGCCGTTTCGATACACAGCGCGGATGGCTCGCACGCCATGCACCAGCCACGTGGGCTTTTGCAAGGGGTCGATGCGGCCGGCAGACAGCACGCGATATCGCGTCCCGACGATGCCGATCGTCGGATGGGCGCGCAGATACGCCACCTGCCGGCGTATGCGGTCGACGTGGGAGAGGTCGTCCGAGTCTTGCAGGGCCACGTATTCGCCGCGGCTCATCGCTAGGCCATCGGATAGGGCGCGAGCGTACCCTCCATTGGTGAGCCGGGTCACGAGTCGCACGCGGGCCTCCTTGTGGGGCGGCAACGATTGAATGAATCGCTTCACTTCCTTGACTGTATTGTCTGTGGAGGCATCGTCGACGACAATGAGTTCCCAGTTCGAGTAGCTTTGTTTGCTGATGCTCGCGAGGCATGCCCGAATGTAAGACGCGCGGTTATAACAAGGGACGATCACGCTTACAAGTCCTTTCACGCGCTGTGTAGGGCGCGGTGACACGCGCTTTGACACGCGCCCTGCCGCGACGCTCTCTGTTTGGCGACCCTCACGCGCAGGCAAGGTGCAGGATCGTTTGCCTGTGGGATTTGTGGACAGACGGACCCATTGGGGCACGGCGGTTGCGGCCTTCCACGGCTTCCTCGGCTTCCACGGCTTCCTCGCGTTCGTCGCCATCCTTGGCTGCCTCGCCTTCTTCGCCAGCCTGTGCATCGTCGGGAAGCCTCCTGTCCAGAGCTGGATGGTCTCTTGAAATCCTTCTTGTTATACCATGTGCGCCGAGAGCCCGTCCGGGAACAGCGGATGCCGTGCCCGGACGGGCCCAACAAGGGCGCCACCGCCTGTCTTGAGGCGCGCGTGGGGTGTTATCGGTACAGTTGACGGGGACAGGCGTGACCTTGACCGCATACCTTGTAACAACGCGCCGGGGATTTGACCTGAGATTCGACAACGCGTGTGCAATCGCTTGTGTTGCGGCATGTAATGAGTCATCAGGGAGGGAATGCGCTGTGAAAAAGGTGCTGCTTATGATTCATCGGCTGCTGCAAGGCGGCGGAACAGAAACGCACGTGCGTCTGCTCGCCAGCCGATTGGTTAGGGCAGGCTGGGAGGTTGGTCTGTTTACGGCAGGTGGCCCATGGGCTCCATCGCTGCGCGCCAAGGGCGTGCATGTGTACATCGATGACCGCACGGACGGCGAACGTCTGGCTTCCTTGAAAAGATTGCTGGCTCGGGAAGAGTATCAAGTGGTCCATGCTCACGATGGCAACAGTTGTCGGTTGGCCGCCCAGTTGCCGCGCAACCGCGTCAAAGTGGTGATGACGATTCACGGCGACTACATGTTCGATGGAGCCGTGAAGGAAGCGGCGAGACGCGCTGATGCCGTCCTGGTGGTGTCCCCGGAACTCGCGCAAATGGCCAGAAAAGCGCGCATTGCCCCCGGTAAAATCAAAGAGGTCGCCAACGGCATTTCTACGCATGTGTTTTATCCGGGACGAGTGAGTCGGCTGCGGTCGCCTCGTGGTATTGAACCTGATGCGTTTGTGATCGGGTATGCAGGGCGTTTCACGTACGCGAAGGCCGCGTTGGGCACGCGGGTGATCGACGCGCTCGTGCCTTATTTGGCCGCCCACAAAAACGTCAGACTTCTCGTGGCCGGACGGGAGTCGTTGGACGTGGTCACCGTTCGACACCGTCGCGTGCGGATTCTAGGTCACGTTGACGATATGGCTTCGTTCTACCGAGCGTGCGATGTGGTCGTTGGAACGGGTCGCGTTGCCCTTGAATCAGCTGCCTGTGGCATCCCTACCATCGCGGTAGGCGAGGTGCGCCTGATTGGTCGACTCCTCCCAAAAACACTGGATCAAGCGGCGATGTCCAACTTCGGCGATCACGGAGCGCGTGCCATTCCCTGGCGCACAGCTGAACTCCTGGCCGCCGTGGATCATGTTCGGCGGGAGCGGAGTGTAGCGTTGCGGGATGCTCGCCAACTTTGCACGCGCGTTCGTCAAAAATTCTCGGCCAACCAGATGATCCGGGAAATTCAACAGGTCTATCACAAGCTGGCCTGAAACTTCTTTTGAAACGTTCAGAAGTGGTATACTTTTCATAAATAACAGAAACGAGTCGCACGCGGACCCCATTCGACAAAAGGTCCCTGGATTCGAACAAGGAAGCCGTGTCGCTCCCGGAGAACAGTAAGAGGAGACAATGGCGCCTTGGAGGGTCTGCTCATGAAGGTGGAATTCGGACGGATGTTACGTGAGTTGGACTACCTCACGGAGTTGCGCGTCGTTCTGTGGGAACGTGTGCACCTGCGCGACGAACGAGTCGCAGGCGCGCTAGGACGGAGAAACACGTCTGAAGGCGAAGCACCTCCGGAATCGCCGGAGCTACCGCAGTTGCCGGGTCAGCCACTGCCGAGCTACTGGACGGCGGAGACGACGGCGTCCTCGCGCCCTGTCGTGGTGACATCTGCATCGGGCGCGCTCCCCACCCCGGTTGGGAGCAGGCTCCGCACAGGCACCGTCGATCCCGGGGCTGTTGTCCTTGGGACGTGCTCGGTTGGACAGGGGGAGGCCGGATGACGGTCGGACAAAAGCAGGGTTCGCGACTTCGCAGCCTGATGATTCTTGGCACCTCGTCTGGTGTCGGCAAGAGCGTTCTCTCTACAGGTCTCTGCCGAATCTTCGCCCAGGATGGCTATGCCGTCGTACCCTTTAAAAGCCAAAACATGTCTCTCAACTCGGCGGTCACGCCATCTGGCGCCGAGATCGGACGAGCTCAGGCGGTGCAGGCGGAGGCCGCAGGTGTGGCGCCCTCTGAGCACATGAACCCGGTCTTGTTGAAGCCGACTGGAGACATGCGCTCGCAAGTGATCGTTCAGGGAAAGGTGTATGGCAACCTGGCGGCGCGAGAGTATTTTCGGTCAGGCAAGGCGCGTTTGTGGGAGGCGGTTCAAGAATCATACCGCTCTCTGCGCGAGAGCAGCGATATGGTGGTGATCGAAGGGGCAGGAAGCCCGGTGGAATTGAACCTCAAAGACCGGGATATCGCCAATCTGCGCGTGGCGCAGATGGCCGACGCCGCGGTCATTCTGGTGGCCGACATCGATCGCGGTGGGGTATTTGCCTCCGTGCTGGGCACGCTGTTATTGATGGAACCGCATGAGCGTGAACGGGTTCGTGGCATCCTGATCAATCGCTTTCGAGGGGATCCGGCGCTGTTCGAGGACGGAGCAAAACTGCTGGAGGCGCGCGCAGGCATTCCGGTCCTGGGGGTCATCCCGTACCTGTCGGACCTGCGTATCGATGAAGAAGATTCGGCCTCCCTCTCGGCAGACCGTTATCGCAGCGGTCGACGCTTTGCGGACGGGCGTCCGAGGGTCCGCATCGGTGTGGTGAGAGTGCCGCACATGGCCAATTTTACAGACATCGATTCGCTTTACCTTGAAGAGGATGTAGAGATCATCTGGGCGGAATCGACGAGCGCGTTGGACGATGTGGACGCTGTTGTATTGCCTGGCAGCAAGAACACGATCGACGACCTCCTCTGGTTACAGCGAGTGGGGCTCGATCAAGCGGTTCGAGGGGCGTGCAAGAATGGGGCGACTATCCTTGGCATTTGCGGCGGGTTTCAGATGATGGGGGCCTCTGTACACGATCCGACCGGGGTGGAGTCATCTGTTGGCGAAGCGCAAGGTCTTGGCTTGCATGACGGCATCACAGTCATGCTGGGCGAAAAACGCACGGTGTTGGTGTCAGGCCAACTGGAGGGGCCTTTCAGGGGGGTGCCCGTGTCCGGCTACGAGATTCACATGGGCGAGACGCGCGGGATCTCCGTGTCCGATGCCTTTTGTGTACTACAAGTAGGTGCCGCGAGCAAGGCCGCCGTGGTTCGGTCGATCGGGCCTGGATCCCCGGCATCTCAACCGGTTTCACTGGAAACGGCAGATGAGGCTCATCAGGACGGTTTCGTGTCCCCGGACGGTCGTATCATTGGAACCTATCTGCATGGGATCCTCGACAACGACGCATTTCGCATGGCGTGGCTGAATGGACTGCGCCGGCGACGAGACCTCCCGGAGGCTGTGAGCACCATCTCGGCACGCGATCTGCGAGACGCCGAATATGACCGTGTCGCAGCCGTCATGCGCGATCATATGGACATTCCTCTGATGTATCGTCTCCTCGAGACATGATGTCCGCCTCTGGCAGCCGCCACCTCGTGGACCACACGGACAGGCCTTCCCGGCGACGCGTGCGAGGATGGCGCGGGCAGACGGCTTCCTTCGACTGTTTGCGACGAGTGACTTGAAGAGACGGATGCAGCAAGAAGCCGTCTGCGTTCACCCAGCGGGTGGAGGCAGGGAGGATCGATCGTTTCATGGAATCACACCCTGAGTGCGGCTTTCTCTGTAGCGTACGGTTGCAGGAGGGGAAACGTGACTAGTTGACAATGGCAAGACCTAGCGGTATACTTACGTCTGTTACTTGAATTTAATAAGCGAGTAAATCTTAGTAACCCACGGAGGGACGACCATGGCCAAGAGCAAGTGGATTGTCGACACGATGCACAGCAGTGTGGATTTTTCAATCAGGCATATGATGATCGCGTCAGTCAAGGGCGCATTTCATTCGTTTAGCGCTGAAGTCGAGGCGGATGCCCAGGATTTGACGACAGGTGAGATCGACTTTAGCATCGACGTCGCCAGCATCGACACGCGCAACGCGGATCGCGACAACCACCTCAAGTCTGCCGACTTCTTTGATGCTGAAAATCATCCAAAGATCACGTTTCGCTCGACCAACATTCAGAAAAAGGCTGATGGACAGTACAGCGTGACGGGCGATATGACGATTCGTGGAATCACCCGCAGCGAGACGTTCGACGTGACATTTGAGGGCGAAGGCACAGATCCGTATGGGAATGAAAAAGCCGGATTCAGCGTCGAGGGAAGTGTCAAGCGCAGCGACTTTGGACTCACCTACAATGCAGCACTTGAGACCGGCGGTGTGCTGATTGGGGATCAGGTGAAGTTCTCGGTCTCGATCGAGGCAGCCAAGGCGAAGTAAGGCGGGCAGCATAGTTTTTGCACCGAGTGGCAAGCAAGACGAACTCCCCGCAAGGGGGCTTCGTCTGTTTTTTGTGCCGGGCCAGGAGATGGCGGAAGCGGCGGGCGACGGGCACGGTTATTGACGTGCGCCGAACTATATTGGAAGATGGACGGTAGAGTGGCGCTGTCGCGCCACCGTCCGCGGGAAGAATAAGCGGCTGCGCCGTTATTCGGGGACGGTAGAGTGGCGCGGGGGTGAAGGAATGTCGGCGCTATTCTGTATGAAGTGTGGGCACGGGTTGGAGTGGCGGACAGTGGACGGCACGTTACGCCAGGCGTGCCCTGCCTGTAATTTTGTGCATTGGGGAGATTTCAGCATCGGCGTCGGGGCGCTGGTGCTCCGAGACGGCGCCTTGTTGCTCGTCCGTCGGAAGCAGGATCCTGGCAAGGGTCTCTGGACGAACCCGGGAGGGTACGCGGAGCAAGCCGAACCGCTCTCCGAGACCGTGGTGCGCGAGGTGTATGAGGAGACTGGGATCCGAGCCATGGCCCGCGAGATTGTGGCTGTCAGGGATTTGACGCGCAGTGTGCATAATCTTTACGTCGTGTTTGCCATGGACTATGTGGAGGGCACAGCCACCCCGGACGGTGTGGAAGTAGACGATGCAGGGTTCTTCACGCCGCAACAGATGGCGGATATGCCAGTGGCCGGTCTCACACGTTGGTTGGTCGACGTGGCGTGGTCGCGGGAAGGTCCCGGACTGCGGCCCGATCACCACGAGCACGTCAATGCACAGCACAACGAACTTTATCGCTCCTGGCAGCGGGACTATCCAGAATAACGACGCAGCCGATTATTCTTCTGGCAGACGGTGGCGCGAGAGCGCCATGTCACCGTCTAAAGGGAATCGGAAGCCGGAATGGGGCGAACAGATGAACAGTCAAGTCGAAGAGTGGATGCAGCAACTGACCTTGGAAGAAAAGGTAGCACTCACGACGGGCCTTGATATGTGGCACTCGCTACCCGTCGAGCGCTTGGGGATCCCTTCGATTAGTCTGTGCGATGGGCCGCATGGAGTGCGAAAGCCCTTGTCAGGCGATGAACCGGGGATTGGCATGTCTCACCCGGCGACGTGCTTTCCGACGGCGTCCGCGCTGGGATGCACCTTTGACCGCGGCCTTATAGAAGAGGTGGGGCGAGCACTCGGCGTCGAGGCGCAAGCGCTCGACGTTCAAGTGCTGCTGGGCCCGGGCCTGAACATCAAGCGCACCCCTTTGTGTGGACGGAATTTTGAGTACTTCTCTGAAGACCCGGTCCTCTCGGGCGAGCTCGCGGGGGCGCTGATTCGCGGGATCCAGGCCGAGGGTGTCGCGGCCTGTGTCAAACACTTTGCCTGCAACAATCAAGAATTCGAACGCATGTCGATGGACGTTCAAGTGGATCCGAGTACGTTACACGAGATCTATCTCTCTGGTTTTGCGCGTGCGATCGAACAAGGCAAACCGTTGGTTCTGATGGCGTCGTACAACAAAGTCAACGGCGTCCATGCGACGGAGAACGGCTACCTGTTGACCGAGATCCTGCGCAATGAGTGGGGCTTTGACGGCTTGGTCGTGTCGGATTGGGGCGCTGTCAACGATAAGGTCGCCGCTCTTCGTGCGGGTCTGGACCTTGAGATGCCCGGCGGAGTGCCGCAGGATCGAGTGTTGGCGATGATGGCCTCAGGTGAACTCTCGACTGACGTATTGGATGCGGCGGTGCGCAGGGTTCTTGATCTGGTGAACGCTACCATGCAGTCCCGACGCGAACAGGTTCGCGTGCCGCTGGAGGCGCATCACGCGCTGGCCCATCGCGCTGCAGCGGAGTCGATTGTCCTGTTGAAAAATGAAAACAATGCGCTTCCGGTGCATCCCACTCAGACGGCCCGTGTGGCTGTCATCGGCCAAATGGCACGAGAACCGCGATTTCAGGGTGCGGGAAGCTCGCAGATCGTGCCGACGCACGTAGATGCCGCATGGGATGCACTGACGCAGGTCTGGGGCAGCGACCGCATGGCCTTTGCTCGTGGCTACGGAGATGGGAATGGGGATGACGTCGCCCGCGCGGACGTTCTGATCGCTGAGGCCGTTCAGGTGGCGCGCGATGCCGACGCGGCCATCGTGTTCGTCGGCTTGCCGGATGCGTGGGAGTCCGAAGCGTTGGATCGCAAGCACATCGATCTGCCGGCGGCACACAATCGATTGGTGACTGAGGTGTCCGCGGTGCAGCGTCGCACGATTGTCGTCCTGGCCAACGGGTCGCCGGTCGCCATGCCGTGGGTGGGACAAGTCGGGGCGATCGTCGAAGGGTGGCTGGGTGGACAAGCATCCGGAAGAGCGATTGCTGACGTGTTGACCGGTCAGGTCAATCCCTCCGGAAAACTCGCCGAGACGTTTCCCGTACAGCTCGTGGACACACCAGCCTACCTGAATTACCCGGGTTCAGGATCAGTCGTGCGTTATGGTGAGGGGCTGTTTGTGGGCTACCGTTACTATGAGAAAAAGCACATCACGCCATTATTCCCATTTGGACACGGGCTGTCCTATACAACCTTTCATTATGATGAAATGACAGTGGATCGAGACGTCGTCACGAATCTGGAGGAATTCAACGTTCGCCTGACGTTGACGAACACCGGATCACGGGTGGGCAGTGAGGTCGTCCAAGTGTATGTGCAGGCGATGGAACCGCAATCGCACTGGCCGGACAAGGAGCTCAAGGCCTTCGCCAAGGTGACCCTACAAGCAGGGGAAGCACGAGACGTCACGCTCACTGTGCGCGGACGCGAATTGACTCGGTTTGACCCGGCCCGTCAAGCCTGGCAGATGCCGGACGGCCCCTACGTCGTGGCGGTGGGCGCCTCCTCGGCCGATATCCGGCTACGCAAGGAGATTCGACTCCGTCCAGCGCGCGCTGCGATCGTCCAGTTTGGCCCGGAATCACTGGTGAAGGAGTTTTTGGCGCACCCCGTGGCACGGGCTGTGGTACAACCGCTGATCCCGCCCGAGTTCGCTTCAGGCTTGACGAGTGAGGCGCCAGATTTCATGTCCGCCATGCTCCTTGACTTGCCGATCCACAAGGTCGTCGGGTTCTCTCGCGGACTGGTTTCGCAGGAGATGTTGACGGGCCTGATCGCCTATGTCAACGCTCAAATCCTCATGCCTGGGGACCCAACGGTGTAGCGCTTCAGTCATAACGAAGATGGGGTGGCGGACGGGTGACATCAAAAATCGCGGAGGCACTGTGCGGCGTCGACGATACCGTGGCGGCAGAGTTGCTCGAGAGTTTTCTGATGGCCAGTCAGGATGCGGTCGGCGTCTTTTCCGCCGATGGCAGACTGGCTTGGGTCAATCCGGCTTTCCACAAACTCTTCGGATGGGCAACAGAGGACATCCTGGGTCTGTCTTGTGCCGACTTGCCGCACATTCCCGAGGACATGCGGGAAGAGGCCCTGCATACCATCCGTAAAGTCTTCTGCGGTGAGGCGATTCGCATCCCGCGCAGTAGGCGCGTATGCAAAAGCGGAACGGTTCTTCAAATAGAACTGACGCTGACGCCACTTCGTACATCGGACGGCGAGATCGTGGGCGTTTCGTCCGTTCTGCGCGACCGGACAGTTCAGTGGGAATTGGATCAGGCGCTAGCCAAGACGCGCGGTCAACTTGATCACTTCGTCGCCAACAGCGTGGATGCGATTTGCATCTTTGATCGCGAGCTGCGCGTGGTGACCATCAATCGGGGATGTCTCGAGTTGCTGCGTAAGCTCGACCTCATCGTGTCCACTGGCGATTTGCTCTATCAGCACTTGCGTGGACTGAGATTAGAGTTCGAGAACGAGAGACGCCTCGAACAGGCCCTTGCCGGCGAGACGTTCAAGGATGTCGAGCAGACAGTCATCTTGGCGGATGGTTCTCGGGTCGAGATCGTCATGTCGATCTTTCCGCTGCACGATGCAGAACAGGTGGTTTATGCCGTCGCCTGCATCGCACATGATGTGACACATGAACGTGAAAGTCGGTCGCGACTTCGCCACGCGCACAGTCTGGTGGGGCTCGGACACTACGAGTATGATATCCGGCGGGACTACCTGTATTTTTCTGACGAGATGTATCGTATCTTTTGCGTTTCGCCTGAGAAATTTGGTCATAGCTATCAAGAAGTCGCAGCCTACCTACATCCGGGCAGTTATTCGCCTCTTTATTTTTGGGAAAATTCTTTTGAGACGTCTTTTGAAGACGTATTCAGGATCGTGCGCGGGGATGGCGAGGCCCGCTGGGTGCATCGCATCGCGGATGTTCAGCGCACGGCTTCTGGGGAGCCTGTTCGCGTCTTTGGCACCGTCCGCGACGTGACGGATGAACACGAGGCGAAGAGGAGCGTCAAGGAGCACAAGGATCGCTTGACCAAGGCGGAGGCCCTTGCGCATATCGGTCACTGGCAGGTTGATCCAGCCAAGCCCGACGTCTACCTCTCCGCTGAGATGTATCGGATCTTGGGCCGTGAAGTGGGGTCCCGCGTCTCGCGAGAGGATATCGCGGAATCGATACATGTGGACGATCGTAGTGAATTTATCAGGCAGTTGTCGGAGCCAGGTACTCGCGATGGCCAGCTCCGTGTGATTCAACCAGACGGTGACACGCGACACCTGTTAGTGCGGACGGAAACGCGATTCGTCGGGGACAACGCCATTGGCGAGCCGAGTTTGTTTGGGGTCGCTCACGATGTCACAGAGCAGATGCGGGCGCACCAGATGCTACAGGCCTCCCAGGAACACCTGCGCCATCAGGAGAAACTCCTGCTGGCCGGACAACTCGCGGCAGGGGTCGCTCATGAGATTCGCAACCCGCTGACCGCGCTAAAAGGGTTTACGCAACTCTTGCATCAAGGCGCTCGCCTTCAGGAAGACCGCTACTACCGGATTATGCTGGGCGAACTGGTGCGCATCGAGAACATCATCAACGAGTTGCTGGTGCTGGCGAAGCCGCAAGTGGCGTCATTTACAGACAGCTTTGTGATTGCTCTCTTGCAGGACGTTCTCACGCTCACCCGGGTGCAGGCGAGTATGCATAACGTAGTCATTGAAACCGACTTGGCTGATGCGCACCTCGCGGCGGTATGCGACCCCAATCAAATCAAGCAGGTATTTCTCAATGTCGTGCAAAATGCCTTCGAGGCCATGCCGCAAGGTGGAACGCTTATGGTAACCGCCGCGGAATGCCAGGGAGAGATCATCGTTGCGTTTCGGGACACGGGCGTGGGGATGACGGCTGATCAACTGCGGCGTGTGGGCGAACCCTTCTTTACGACGAAGGAA
>JAPNUJ010000019.1:37484-37907 GCA_026627155.1 Bacillota bacterium
GGGGTTACTGGTCAGTCAGCGCATCGTTCAAGCGCATGGCGGTGTGATGACGTTTGCGAGTGCGTTGGGACAGGGTACGACGGTAGGCATCCAGCTTCCGGTGGCGCAAAAACTTCCGCGAGGGTCTATCCGGATTGATCCTGATATGCTAGTCTGACGGTGCAGGGCACGTTAGCCTGTGAAGGGAGGCGATCCTTTGGGAACAGGTATCTCAGGGGTCCAGGGACAAGCGCAGATGGACATGTACCAGAATGCGCTTCAGTTCCAGATGAAGATCGCCGGTATGTTTGTCCAGAACATGAACGCAACCAGTCAGGTGTTGAGTGGCGCGCTTGACGGGAAAGGTGTCCATGCTATGGAACCCGGCCGAGGCCAGAACGTAAACGTCCTGGCTTGATCGACAAGGACCCGGTCAAGTGGTGT
>JAPNUJ010000001.1:0-63933 GCA_026627155.1 Bacillota bacterium
AGTGGCCAGAACCTGTCCGTTCGGCGCTCGGAACTGCAGGTTCGCCTCTTCGGTCAGGAGTTGCATCGCCTGGGCCTGGTTGAACTTGCCCGCGAGTTCAACGCGCACCCGATTGGCTCCGACGACCTCGATGTCAGGTTCGGACACGCCCAGTTTGTTGATCCGGTTCTCCAGAGCCGCCACCGTCGCCGTGACATCCGACGCCGTGATGGTTTGTCCGTTGTCACCGATCTGATAGAGAACGTCAATGCCACCTTGCAAATCCAGACCCAGCGGAATCTTGCTAAAGAGTCTGGGTGCGGCAGAAATTGTCACGGCAAATACGATCACGACGATGATCAAGAAGGTCGTGAACCGCCCCCAACGAATCATGATGTTCCTCCTGGCGATAGCTCATAGTCTAGAACTTGGAAGATCTTATGTGCAGACAATGCAGTCAGTATAATATGCCCGTCCGATGCGAGTCAACGCAAAACCCGCAACCCCGGTTCAAAACAAGTCGGAAAGCGTCGACGTTGATGCGTGTTCATACATCTTTCGCATCGCAAAGTTCATGAATGCCTGCGGTTGCAGACAAAGAATCCCGTTGACCAGCGCGTGGAGCGATGTCGGCCGGTTTTTGCGGAGCCCACGCATGTACTGCCATATATCATCCGTCGTCACTTCCCCGTAGCCAAGCGCGTGAAACTCCTCGACCTTGCTCTCGAGAAGATGCAACAGGTCCTCCGTGATGTCTTCATCCAGCGGACTGACGACCGGACGCGGCAACCCGTCGGCACCGTGCGCAAAGTCTTCGTCGTCCACCGTCCAGCGGTCTTGATGGTCCGGTCCCAAGATCGCCATCACGCGCTCACGAAAATCCTCCACGAGTTTCATTGTGGGGGATTCGAGCAGCTCCTGTGGCATCTCAACCACGGCTTCCACCACGGGTACCTCTTGCAGCGCTTCCCACTCCCCCGGCTGCATGGCAGGCGTGGTGGCCAGGCCCGTGTCCACCGTCTCAGGGGACCTCTCTGTCGCCTTCTCCTCGGCCGTCTCAGACGCCTGTTCCGCAACCGTCTCGGCAACCGTCCCAGGTGCCTTCTCCACAACAGTCTCCCCAACCGTCTCGGCAACCTGTCCAGGGGCCTTCTCAGACGCCGGTTCCGCAACAGTCTCCGCGGTCGGATCGAGCACCGGGCTCATCGAAGGCCAAGGTGCGCTGGCATTGGCGAACGGCATAGGCGCACTGGGCACCGCGCCCCCGTTGCCGTCCTGAGAGGTTGTCGTCACGTCGAGCTCCGCATTCTCTTGCATCCCCACCCGCGCGCGCAGCCCGCCAAAGACTTGCCGCCGCGGCCCCGGCGGCGCGGGAACCGCTTCGGCTGCGCGGTGGAACGCATCCTCCTCAGCGGAAGTCGCTTCCGATTCCGACTCGATCGGCAAGACGTCCGCCCTTCGGCCAAACACCTTCTTTACACCCTGCGTTTCACTCGCGTTTTCTCGTTCGTCCGTCACACCGGTCACTCCCCGGATGATCACACCACATCATGGCATATTATCACACTGCCCGTCCAATCCTGCAAGCACCACGAGCTGATGCGAATGGACCCTGACGCCATCTTCCGCCTAGGCGATGAGGTCCTGAAACTTTTGCAGGCGAAGCGCGTACCACCAATAGGTCTAGGCTTCCGACGTCAGGTCGAGGCTTCCCACGTCACGATGCTTCCTGTACACACACCTTGTAAACGAAAGGAGAATGCATTCATGCTAGTCGTCACAACGCCCGAGATCCAGGGATATGAGATCACGGAGACGCTCGGCCAGGTATTTGGCGTCACCGTCAGGAGCCGAGGCGCATTTGGCAACATAGGCGCTGGTCTCAAGTCCATCATCGGCGGCGAAATCAAACAGTATACGAAGATGTTGGAGGATGCCCGCCAACACGCCATCGAGCGGCTGGTCGACAACGCGGCCGCCATGGGCGCGGATGCGATCGTCATGATGCGCTTTGACTCCGGTGAGGTGGCGCAGGCGATGCAAGAGATCGTCGCCTACGGAACAGCCATCAAGATTCGCCGACAAGGCTGAGCCCTGCACCCAACGCCAGTCGGACTAACCCCGCCTGTCCCTGCATAGGTTTGACCTGTACCCCTTGTACAACAAAGAGGTGACAGGCACTGTGACGAGACAGACATTTGTTCAAGGCACGTCCATCCTGATCGGCGCCAGCTTGATCACCCGCGTCCTCGGTTTCGTGTATCGCATCGCCCTCACACGCCTGATCGGGGCCGAGGGACTCGGCCTCTTTCAGATGGTGTTCCCCTTCTTGACGCTGGTGTTGACAATCGTGTCGGCCGGTATGGGCATCGCCATCTCGAAGCTGGTCGCAGAGTCCCTCGTCGTCGGCGACCGCCGCCGCATCCGACGCATCATGATCATCGGCCACACCATCACCCTCTCCCTCGCCGTTGCGGCCACCGGGCTCTTGCTGGGGTTTGGCGATGAGATCACGCATCATGTATTTACGGACCCGAGGGCCTACTACCCGTTCATGACGCTGATCCCGGTGGTTGGCGTGATCGCCGTCTCCTCCGTGTTGCGCGGCTACTTTCAGGGACTCCAAATCATGTCCACCCCATCCGTGGCATCCATCCTCGAGACGTTGATCCGAATCGTCGGCGTTTGGGCGATCGCCGTTCTATCCCTTGCCCGTGGCCTCGAATACGCGGCGGCAAGCGTGTCGGCAGGCATGATTCTCGGCGAGCTGGCCGGATGCCTGTACATGCTCTACGTATATCGCCGCAAGACGCGCATCTCGCGTCTGGAGATGCCTCCTTGCAGCGCCGCTGCCGAGACATGGCGACAAACATTGCAGGCGATGCTGCAAATCGCCATGCCCGTTACGCTCAGTCGCTTCCTCGGATCAATCGCCTATGCGGTCGAACCGATCCTCGTCACGCGCTCTCTGATCGCCGCCGGAGCCAGCGCGGGGCTGGCGACTCGCCTATACGGCGAGTACAGTGGCATGGCCATACCGCTGCTGGTCTTTCCAACCGTGTTCACCTATTCGCTCGCCGTTCAACTCGTGCCTTCGATTGCAGAAGCGATGGCGGCTGGACGCCAGGAGACAGTCGCGCGTCGACTGATCCAGTCCTTTCGCGCAACCGCGCTCGTCGGGTTTCCCACGTCCCTGATCTTACTGGAGTTCGCGACGCCACTTTGCCAGGCCATTTACGCACAACCCCAAGTCGGGCAGTTGCTCGCCATCATGGCCCCTTGCGGCTTCCTGCTCTATCTCCAAGGCCCCTTATCGGGCATTTTGCAGGGGATCAATAAAGCCGGCGTGGTCATGCGTAACTCGCTGATCGGATCTGCCGTCAAGCTGGTCATCATCTACTACCTTGCACGTGACCCGAACATCGGTGCAGCCGGTGTTGCGTGGTCGTTGACGATTGCCGTGTCCCTGACGACACTCTTGCACATTGCTTCCGTCCATCGTCTGCTCGGGTTTTACGTGGACACGATCGACACGGCAAAAATTCTCTTGCTTACCTGTATCATGGGGCTGTCCATGCACTTGGCATGGGAACACCTGAGCACGACGATGGCCTTGACCCCGGCGATCACCACGGTCATCCTCGGCGGACTCCTCCTGTACTTCATCCTCTTGCTGATGACGCGCACCGTCACCTCGCATGCCCTGAAGCGAATCCCGGGAATCGGGCGCCCGCTCGCCCGCGCTGCACGTCTGCTTCCGTTTGCCCGCTGACAAGAGGGAAGCGGATTGAAGACGGGCGGACTTCACCAAAACGCCTTCTCCCTTGACGTTTTACAGAAGGGGGTTGTCTCTTTTAGCCTGACTGTCCTCGTCCATGCGATCGACGTGCAAGGACGAGCCATCCCAGCCCGCGTAGAAGACCTCTTTGGCCCCAGTGTACCCCTGTGCCACCAATTGTTCTTGCAACCACACGCGCGACTTGCCAATCGCCGCCAACTTGTCATCATCGATGCGTCCGTCTACAATGAGCGAGGTCGTCATCACCGTAGGTGCAGCCGTCATCACCAGATCATCTGGCGTGACGGCCCGCTGTCCCGCTTTGGTGAACACCGAGAGTTTCCCCGATGTCTCTAGGATCGCGAACTCGACGTCGGCAACGGTGGCGATATTTTTCTCCCGCAACTGCATCAGCAGGTCGTTCATGTTGTAGCGGGTCCTTTTCATCTCGCTGTCGTTGATCTCCCCCCCGGCGATGAGAACGGTCGGCTTGCCTTCGATCAGGTCATGGATCCGGCGACTGTGCAGGGAGAGAAATGACACCGCGATTTGAAGCGCAACCAGCAACGCGATGACGAACACCCCGTGCCAGACCGGAATCCGCAAATCCTGCAATGAGACAGCCGATACCTCAGCGATGATGATGGAGACGACCAAGTCGAAGACCGACAACTTGCCGATCTCCCGTTTGCCCATGATACGCAGGCATAACAACACAAAAAAATACGTAAACAACGTTCGCAACAGCAACACGGTGACCATGTCGTCACTCCACTCCCGCCCGGACATCCCAAGTGCTCATACGCACGATGCGCTCGGCTTAGTATGAGGAGGTTTACCTTTGAGAATACGCGGAAAGGAAAAAGTGCCAGGCCTGTTAGCCGCGGCACACGCGCTCCTGCATGACCCCGCGAGCGGGATGCTGACGTGGTCCCCAGACTGCCCCGCGTATCTGGAGGTGGGTTGCGGTCGCGGAACATTTCTTACGACTTGTGCTACGCGTCAACCCGAGGCACAGTTCATCGGTCTCGACAAATACACGCCGATCGTTGCGCGCGCCGCCTCCCTCGCCTTGGAGCGCGGCTTGACCAATGTGCGCATTCTCGACCTGGACGTCGAACGAGCGCTCACCGTGTTCGAACCACGTGCGTTTGACGCCATTTTTCTTAACTTTTCCGACCCTTGGCCACGCCGTCGCAATGACCGCAAGCGGCTGACCCATCCGCGCTTGCTGACCATCATGGCCCAACTGCTTCGTGATGGTGGCGTCTTGGAGCAAAAGTCGGACAACGCAGAATTTTTCGAGTGGAGCGAAGAGCAACTGCGCGTCAGTGGGTGGCGGATCACGTCAGTCACGCACAACCTGCCAGCGAAAGCGCCGGAGGGGGACGAGATGTTGCCGCGATATGTACAGACAGAATACGAGGAGCGCTTTCGAGCACTCGGCATCCCCATCCATCATCTTACCGCCCTCCCGCCGAACCCGGCATAGAGTGGACGGGCTGGTCATATACATCCTCTTGTATCCCCCGCAGGGTGAAGGTACGCACGACCTACGGGTGGACAAGGCAAATGGGGGTGACCTGCTCGGATGAAAAACTCGATGTGGTCTGACTTCAAATCGGATGTGCACGGATCTCCGCTCGCTTTTGGCGTGATCGTGGCCTTTGTCGCCTCGTTGGTGATGACGCTGGTGATGGCCGGAGTCTATACCTGGTCCACTCTCGCTGAGACCACCCTTCCTTATACCGCCTACACGATCAATACGCTCTCCGCCCTCATCGGCGCCCTTCTTGCGGCGCGTAGCGCTGGAGAACGAGGCTGGTACTATGGTGGGCTGTGCGCCCTCATCTTCAGCATCGTACTGGCGATCATCGGCAGCCTCGTCGATTTCAGCGCCGCCTTTCAGATGCAGACCGTCCTGCGAATCGCACTCATCGCCATGATTGGCGCCTTCGGTGGCATGATCGGGGTGAATCTTTCACCTCAACGCAGTCGCTAGACAAAAGGGCGAGAGACAAAGTGAGCCAGCGATTTCCTTGCGGAAACCGCCGGCTCACTTTGTCTCTGTCTGGCGAGGCGCAGTTCAGTTGCCCTTTTCGCGGATCGAGTTCACGGCGCTGCGCTCAAACTCCACCTTCGTGCCATCAGCTACCTTCAGGACGACCGTGCTGTCCCGCAGCTCACTCACAGTCCCGTGAATGCCGCCAATCGTCACCACGTGATCTCCCATACCGATCGAGGCCATCATCGCGTTGCGCTCTTTCGACCGCCGCTGTTGTGGACGAATCAACAGGAAATAAAAAATGACAAAAATCACAACAAGCGGCGCATACTGTACCAGATCCTTCATCAACACATCTCCTCATGCAAGGTTGGGGTAAGGCCAAGCAGAATCTCAAC
Organism: Bacillota bacterium; assembly: GCA_026627155.1. Classification (GTDB taxonomy): domain Bacteria; phylum Bacillota; class Bacilli; order Alicyclobacillales; family SLC66; genus JAPNUJ01. Next base: position 6,161 of record JAPNUJ010000001.1, read on the forward strand.
CATTATAACCGTATCGATCATAAAAATGTTGTCGAAATGCGAGCAAAGAGCCGTTTTCGATCGACAAACGGATCTTGTCCATCAAATTGACTAAAAACGAGACGTTATGATAAGACGTCAAGCGAATCCCGAAGGTTTCCTCGGCTTTAAGCAAATGCCGTATGTAGGCGCGCGAGTAGTGACGGCAGACATAACAGTCACAGTCCTCATCCAAAGGCAGGTAGTCACGGGCATACTGTGCGTTGCGCAACACGGCCTTGCCGTTCGCCGTAAAGACCGTACCGTTGCGTGCGATACGCGTCGGCAAGACACAGTCAAACATGTCAATCCCGCGCAAGACCCCTTCAAACAGGTCATCAGGCGCCCCAACACCCATGAGGTAACGCGGTTTGTCGCGTGGCAACAGCGGTGTCGTCACCTCGAGCATGTCGTGCATGAGGGGCTTCGGCTCGCCAACGCTCAGGCCGCCAACAGCATACCCCGGAAAGTCCATCTCCGTCATCGCGACCGCTGCTTCCCGGCGCAAGTCCGCCGCCATGCCTCCTTGCACGATGCCAAACAGCGCCTGCTCATCCGATCGTTCATGTGCGGCCTGTGAACGACGGGCCCAGCGCAGAGTGCGCTGAAGTGACTGCAACACGTAATCCCGCTCGGCCGGATAAGGTGGACACTCATCAAATGCCATGATGATATCCGCACCCAATGCATTTTGTACATGGATCGATTCCTCGGGCCCCAAAAATCGCTTTTCTCCAGAGATGTGAGAGCGAAACTCCACCCCGGCTTCCGTGATCTTGCGCATCGAGGCCAAGCTGAACACCTGAAAGCCGCCACTATCTGTGAGAACCGCATGAGGCCAATTCATGAAACGGTGTAACCCCCCGGCCCCCGCCACAATCTCTTCTCCGGGCCGCAGATGCAGATGGTAGGTGTTCGACAAGATAATGCGCGCGCCGATCGTCGAGACCTCCTCCGGGCTCAGCGTCTTGACGGTCGCCTGGGTTCCGACGGGCATGAACACCGGTGTCTCGATGACCGCATGCGGCGTGTGCAGGCGTCCACGCCGCGCCAGCGTACCCTGCAATTCGGCCAGCAGTTCGAATCTGGTCGGGCTTTCCATCCGCATTCTCCTCTCGATCGTTGTGGCGATGAAAGCGACTGCGCGTCGTTGGCACGCGCCCGCAGGCCCCGCCGGTGCCGGGGGCGTAGGTCCCGGTTGGTGGCGCTGCCAGCGCTCGGGGGGCGCCCGCGGCGCTGGGGTCGGGCTAGGGTCGGGCTGGTCGCGCGCGGCTTCCACAGTCCCTCGTCGTCCCGCGGCTGGTCATGGCGCTATAGAATTAGCATGGCATCCCCAAAACTGAAGAATCGGTACTCTTCCCTCACGGCTTCCTCGTACGCGGACAGGATCAAGTCACGGTCGGCCAGCGCCGAGACAAGCATCAACAACGTGGACCGCGGCAAGTGGAAATTGGTCAAAAGAGCATCCGTGGCCAACAGGGGGACACCGGGATATAGAAATATATCGGTCCAACCCGTGACCGCATCCTCGCCACTCAGGTCCCTCCGGTAACTCCCATCACTCAAACCACTCAAACCACTCAAACCACTCGTACCACTCCCGTGACTCTCCGCGCCTTCCCCACCCGTTGGGTTAGCCCCTCGTCCTCGCACAGCTGACTCAAGCGCCCGTACGGTCGTTGTTCCGACTGACAACACTCGACCGCCACGGGCGCGCACGCTGGCGATGTCTGTGAGTAACTTTCGCGGGACAGTATACCACTCGGCATGCATGTGATGTTCCTCAATGCGGTCCGCCTGAACAGGCCTGAAAGTCCCCAGGCCGACATGCAACGTCAGAAACTCAACCGTCACCTCACGTGCGCGCACCGCTTCCAAAACCTCATCAGTAAAATGCAGGCCAGCCGTCGGAGCTGCCACCGAGCCCGTAGCTCGCGAATACACCGTCTGATAGCGTTCTTTGTCTGTGATTTTCTCTTTGATATAGGGGGGTAATGGCATCTCCCCCAATTGGTTCAGCGTTCTCTCAAACTCTGCGCCAAGTAATGAGAACCTGACGAATCGCGTTCCATCCTCACCGCCCTCCTCGACGGTCGCCGAGAGCGCGCCTTCCCCAAACACGATCACCTGCCCCGTCCGCAACCGCTTTGATGGGCGAGCCAGCACCTCCCACTCCCCCCCTGCCCGAGGGCGAAGGAGGAGGAGTTCCACCGCAGCGCCGGTCTGCGCCTTGGTGCCGTACAGTCGAGCAGGCAATACCCGGGAGTCATTCGCAATCATCAAGTCTCCAGCCGACAGCAGCCTCGGCAGCTCCGCAAAACTCATGTGGCGCCATGAGCGAGACTGCCGGTCCACCACCATCAGCCTTGAGTCACTCCGCGTCGCAAGCGGCCTCTGTGCAATGAGCCGCTCCGGTAACTCGTAGTCGTACTCCTCCGTCCGCACACGTTCACCGCCTTTGCCACTGTGCACTATAGCACAGTGGCAGCACACTTCGCGAGTCTGGTCGGGGGAGCGGGAGCGGTTGGGGAGCGGGGGGATGGCTCTGCTGTTCGTGACCGTCCCGAGGATCCGCACAAGCACGGACGAAAGGTACCGTTATGGACACCGCCCCTGATGAACCATGCGGGAAGGTCGGTGTCTCCCCGTGCGCACGCAGTTTCGACACGCACGGCGGCGGATTGCAAGTCCGCGACGTGCAATAGGTGCGCTTGCGAGGCTCACCTATTGCACGTCGTTCTAGTTCAAGGGACTCTGTGCAGGGTGAGATAAGCATAGCGTGAGACAATACAACGGTACCCGTAACCCCCATCGCAAACACATAGATCGCGTGAATGGAAAGAAGCAGTCTCCAGCAGTCTCCAGTCACAGATTGAGACTGCCCGGTCAATAAAAGTCCCAGATTGACAATTGGGTCGTCGATTCCTCAGCTTGTCTCCCCAGATGTTCGCCTGGTCAGAGTTAGAATGATGAGACGAAAGGTAAAGGTTCGGCTGGGGACACCAGAAAACACACGGTTCATTTCAGCGTGGTAATTCACGTTATGTAAACAAATCGCAGCGAGTAGCGAAGGCCATTCCATGCCATATTATTTTCTATTTTGCGACAGCCAGCTGACCTTGCCCCTTTCTCCGCCCGCGCGCACTTCAAAAACTGGGGGAATGGTAGGGGCATCGAACTAACGGGCAAGGGCAAGACGCGCGAAGCCTGCCTCTCGAGCCACCTGCGTCGCGCACATCCTTCTGTGCTCAAAGCGAGGCGTGTGCCACAAGTTGCGCTGCCCAGTTCACCGTTCGGCCTTCGAGTGCTCCAAACCCCGCATCCGTCCGCTCACGAACGATGACGACACAGATCGCATGAAAGGTCCAGCAATCTACCGAATGGTCCGCTCATGAAGCGATCATGAGTAGACAGGCGGCCTCTATCCTAATTGAAGATTGATCCCACCTGGGAGATCCACCTGCACGCCATTCTCGTTCCCGTTCCCGTTCCCGTTCCCGTTCCCGTTGGAAACGGATGAACCGGGTTTGTGCGCGTTACCCTGTCCAGCCTCATTTCCAATTCCGTGCCCATGTTTGGACGCTGATCTGGATTGGCCTCTATGAGAGTTCCCCTTGCCCTGAGTGGAATGTCTCGAATGTCCAGCAGGAGAGGTTGTGGAATGAGCCGGCGACTTCGAGTTGGAAGTGGACGTCGAATTGCCGATTGATACACCCACGGATACGCCTAGACCCACACTGTTACTCTGCTTACCGGGTGCAGACTGTGTAGAGGCACGGCCAGCTGACTTTGCCACGCCAGGGTTAGATTCCTTCGTGGGGCCAGCGGAAGCAGCACCAGTAACGCTGACCGCAACATTTGTCGACGCAACGGTGCCTTGTGGTGTCTTGCCTTGCGGTCCTTGCCCTTGTGGTCCTTGCCTGCGGTCCTTGCCCTTGCCCTTGCGGTCCTTTGCCTTGGTGCCCTTGCCCTTGTGGTGCCTTGCCTTGCGGCCCATGACCTTGCGTTCCTTTGCCTTGAGGCCCTTGCCCTTGCGGCCCTTGCCCTTGACCTTGTGGTGCGTTGCCTTGAGGCCCTTGACCTTGCGATCCTTCGCTTTGTTGCCCTTGTCCTTGTGGTCCCTTGCCTTGTGGACCCTTGCCTTGTGGTCCCTTGCCTTGTGGTCCCTTGCCTTGAGGCCCTTGACCTTGCGAGCCCTTGCCTTGAAGCCCTCGACCTTGTGGTCCACTCTTCAGAGATGGGGAGGTCTGTTGAAGGTCCAGGGCAATGGCCGCCTTTGCAATCGCCGCTGGATTCGGCACCGGCGGAGTGGAAGGAAGAGCCCCAACGCTGACTCCGCCGGCCCCATTGACCGATTCGACTCCCACGCTCCCCTTCGACGGTGATCCCTTGACTCCAGCCGCCTTGCCTTTGCCCACCTGCCCCGACACATGGGGTTCCACCGGCTGGCCTTTCGGACCCGCAGGTGGCGCGACGGTCTGTCCCTGAGCCCCCCGACCGCTATGATTGCCCGGCCCGCCCTTAGCAGAGCCGCTCACCCCTACACCAGCCCTGACGCGCGCACCACCAGGCTCCTTCGGACCCGTCGCCACCGCCTGCCCCTGCGTACCCTGCGTACTCCGCGTACCCTGCGCCTCGCTACTTGTCTGTGGCACACTGGTTTGACCGCGCGCATCCATCTCCGTGGTCACGGTCCCCAACGCCTTGACGAGCCCCGCATCAGCCTTCAGCTTGCTCACAATTTGATCGAGATTGTGCCGGCCACCCACGGCTGCCGAGAGATGACCGTTCACGAGTTGCGTCCACGAGACCGCATCGCCATCCTTGCGTGCCTCTGTATAGAGCGCGAGCCTCCCGGCGCTGATGTGCTCCTCGTCAGCTGCCTGGCGCAGAGACGGCGGCACGACGAGCGACGCCATCAAATACGACCGGCCCTTCAGGTCCGCCTTCACCTCATGATCGACCTGCCGCTGTAGCAGCGCCACAAAGGACGAACTCACACCGCCTTCATCCGCCAATGATGTGGTGACGATGACGGAGGCGTCCGGCTTGACATAGCCTGCACCGACGACCGCCTTCAGATAGATGCGCACCGCATTGGTGACCGGGAGCCCAAGGAGATGGACTGAATGGAGCAGAGACGTGCCATCGGCGTCAAGCCCTTGCACCGCGACGACACGCCTTCCTTGGTTCAACGCAAATTGGACGCTCGGGTTGACATCCAGGGACACATACGCGACGGGCTTGGCCCAAGCGCTCTGTCCACTGCCAAAGACACCGACCGTCAGTACGGCCAACAGCGCAACTCCGCCCACCAAGGCAGTGCGAATGCCGGGAATCCGATACCCGAAGCTCCGCCCCTCTGTCGCCGATCCCTTTCGTGCGCCTCGCTGCAATCGTCCCAGGCTTGACCCACCGGCGACCCGCCCCGTCTTGGCCCCTACTCCTTCAGAATCCGTCGTCGCAGCCGAATCCTCGTTCGGATCCACCATCGAGCCAGACGCACTGCTCCCATGGTTCACAAGAGTCAGATGAGGAAGTTCCACTTGACCCCCGATCACCATCCCAGGGTCACGCGCAACCCGAACAAACGTCATGTCAGAGGTTAGGGCGACAGCCGTCTCACGATCCACGAATTCCAGTATGACAGCCTTGCTCATGACGCCCCCTCCTTCCGCACAAACGCTTGCAACAGGTCGTACTCACCTGCAAGCAGCACAACCACCGCGACGATGTACTGACGCTGTCGTTCGAGCGTCTTGCGACTGACCGCCACGCGACCCTCCAATTGCTTTAGAGGCAGGGTCCCAGTGCGCTGAAAATGCCCCAACAAGTCCTCATCGCCCGCTACCAACCTGGCAACCTCCAGCGCACTTTCGCGCGCATCAGAATGTTTGGGACTTGCCTCCACCAACGTCTGAAAAGTCAGACCATAACGAGCGATCTCGGCGCTAAAGCGTACGATTTCCTCTGCCCGGTCCTGCTGTTCCTCGCGTTCCTGGTGCGCACGCAACGCCGTGTCCGTCTCGACGGCATTTTGCACGTGTCCCTCTTCGTCTTCCTCATCAAACGCCGTGTAAGGCACTTCCTTGCGGCGTGCCCGAGCTCGAAATGTATCAATGAGTCTCCGACGCATCACGGTTTCGGCAAAACCGATAAAACTGCCGCGATCCGTCTTGTACCCCGTGATCGCCTCGTTAAATGCCACGAGCGCGATTTGAAACTCATCGTCCGTTCTCCCCACGGCGCGACCACATGTTGTGGACACGACGCGGTCCACGAAGGGCATGTAGCTTTTCAGTAGCCGCTCGCGCGCATCGGCGTCTCCGGACTGCGCGAGCGCAACCCACGACTCGAGATCTTCCGATTCGGAGCGCGGCGATCGTCGAAACGGCAATCGCACCACCCGCTACACCCCTTTCAGAAAGATTCGTCGGCCGGAGGCGATTTGTGGCGGTCGCTTACCCCGGTTTCAAAAGTCACCCGGCATAGGCCGGCAAAAGGATTTCTTAGTGACGCTCTGGAGGCATCCGTCCAAAATGCGTGTATGCCCGCGCTGTTGCCTCGCGACCTCTCGCCGTGCGCTGAATGAGCCCGATCTGCAAAAGATAGGGCTCATACACGTCTTCGATCGTCCCCGGGTCCTCTCCGACCGTCGCCGCCACGGTGTCCAGCCCGACAGGCCCGCCACCGAAACGATCCAGGATCGCGAGAAGCAAGCGATGATCCAACTCATCGAGGCCGTAGGCATCCACATGCATCCGGGTCAACGCCATCTCGGCAAGATCGCGGTCGATCACGTCCGCTCCCTCTACCTGTGCAAAGTCGCGGACCCTGCGCAACAGTCGATTGGCAATCCGGGGCGTTCCCCGCGCTCGCTTCGCAATCTCCCGCGCCCCGCCTCCGTCAATCGGCGCATGCAAAATCAAAGAGGCGCGACGCACGATCCGTTCCAAGTCTTCCACCGGAAAGTAGTTCATGCGACTAACCACTCCAAACCGGTCTCGCAACGGTGCCGACAACAAGCCCGCCCTCGTCGTCGCCCCGATCAGTGTGAACGGTGGCAAGTCCAGGCGCAAAGAACGCGCGCTCGGCCCTTTACCGAGCATGATATCGACGGCAAAGTCCTCCATAGCTGGATACAAGACTTCCTCCACGGTCTTTGGCAGCCGGTGAATCTCGTCGATAAACAGTACGTCGTGTTCTCCCAAATTGGTCAATAGCGCCGCCAAATCCCCCGCGCGCTCGACAGCGGGGCCCGAAGTCACCCGGATGCCGACGCCGAGTTCGTTGGCGATAATGTGCGCGAGCGACGTCTTGCCAAGGCCGGGCGGGCCGTAAAACAGGACGTGATCGAGCGCTTCCTGACGCAAGCGAGCCGCATCGATGTACACACGCAAATTTTCCTTGACAGCATCCTGCCCGATGTACTCTCGCAAATAACGTGGCCGGAGCGTCTCCTCGCCACTGTCTTCGATCAAGCTCTCCGGTTCAATCAGGCGATCCACCATGCCTCGCCCCCCTTCCTGCGCGATCGGGCCCCCATCACTCGCGGCTCATCACCCACGACTCAGTTCCCGCAGCGCGCGTTTGACTGCATTGCCAGGGGTCATCGCCACCAGTTCCGACTGAAACTCAGCAAGGACAGCGGCCGTCTCGCGTTCATGATAACCAAGCGCCGTCAGCGCCTCCATCACGTCTTTCAGCGACTCCGGGAGGAGACCTTGCTGCATCAGCGCCACAGGGCGTTTTTGCGGCGCGCGCTCCGCTTGATCCGACCACGTCGTCAGATCGTCGAGACGGTCCTTCAGCTCCAGTCCCATGCGCGAGGCCGTCTTCGCTCCTATACCCGGTACACGCGACAGCGTTCGCGCGTCCTCTAGGCGCAGGGCTTGGACGATCTGTCCTGCCGTCAGATGATTGAACATCTGCAAAGCCAACTTTGGCCCCACCCCGGTCGCACTTTGCAGCCGCACAAAAAGTCGGCGTTCGAGGTCATGCAAGAAGCCGTACAGCACCAAGGCTTCCTCGCGCACATGCTGATACGTATAGAACCGATGTGTCTCGCCGACCGCGACCGCAGTCACCGAGCCACTCGAGGTGTGCACTCGATAGCCAACGCCCCGCACGTCGAGGACCACCGCCTCCTCCTCGAGCAGGGCGACTTCTCCCTCCAAAAATGCAATCACGGCGTCACCCTCTTCTTCTGTACGGGGCGTCGGGTCACCGCGGTCGCTTGATCGAGCTTCGCGATCTGCTCCTGGATCCGTGCAGCCGCCGCCAGAAACGGTGCCTGCTGTGCGTGCGTGAGGGCCACTGCCAGCGCATCTGCCGCGTCATCGGGCTTCGGCAGTTCACGCAAGCCGAGCAGCACGCGCACCATCTCCTGCACCTGGCTCTTCTCGGCACGGCCGTAGCCGACCACCGCTTGTTTGACCTGGAGCGGTGTGTACTGAACCTGGGCAATCCCCGCCAACTCAGCGGCCAAAACGACCACGCCACGCGCCTCCGACGCGGTAAAGGCCGTCGAGACATTGCGCGCAAAAAACAGTTGTTCAATGGCAACGATATCCGGTTTGTACGATTCCATAATGGTTCGCATACGCTCATAGATTTCTTTGAGGCGAACGCCCGTCGCTGTATGGGGCGCAGTTTCGACGCACCCATACACGAGGGCCGTTTGTTTTTGCCCCTGTACCTCGATCACGCCATACCCGCTGCGTCCGAATCCAGGATCAATACCGAGAATGCGCAACGCCAAACCCCTCTCCGGATACTCAGAACACTCTTTCGCCACCGGGGGGGCAATCTCCTGTTTACATCAGCATTCAAAAGTGGCCGTCTCTACAGATCAAAATCTGCATTGGTGTAGAGGGACTGGACGTCATCGTGTTCCTCGAGCAAGGAAAGGAGCAAGGTCACTTTGTCTTCGTCAGCTGCCGTGACGGCCGTCATCACGACGGGAAGATAGACCAGAGAGGCGCTGTCTGGCGAGATACCTTGTTCGCGTAATCTGGACTCCACCGCACTGAGTTCATCGGGTTCCGTGTAGACGGTCATCGATTCCTCGCTCGCTGGCGCATCGATGTCCTGCGCCCCCGCCTCGATCGCGATCAGGGTGAATGACTCTTCATCCATTGAAAGCGTGCCACGCACCAAGGCGATCGCCCCGACCCGGCGAAACATCCAGGCCACACACCCGGACTCCCCCAAACTGCCGCCATACTTAGAGAACAAATGTCGCACTTCCGCCGCCGTTCGATTGCGATTATCGGTCGAGATCTCCAGCATGACCGCGATGCCGCCCGGCCCGTACCCTTCGTAGACAAATTCCTCCATCTGCACGCCCTCCAGCGTGCCGGATGCCTTGGCCAGCGTACGCGCGATCGTATCCGCCGGAACGCTTGCCGTCCGTGCCTTGTCGATGGCCAGCTTAAGCGCGTAGTTGGTATCCGGGTTGCTTCCCCCGCGCCGCGCTGCCGCGTACACATCCTTGCAAAGTTTCGTAAACAATTGTCCTCGCGAAGCATCTTGTTTGCCTTTGCGGTGAGCGATATTCTTCCATTTTGAGTGACCTGCCACTGTCGTTCTCTCCCTTGCAAAACGCGAAGCCCCGCTTACTGACCCCAGTCACGCGGATAGCGAAAGTCGATACCGATCGTACGCGACGACAGTTTGGCAATCACCGGCATCCGGCGCTTGTACTGATTCAACCTCACGCGACGCGCGATCTGACTGACCAGTTCCAAGGGCAACCCGCTTTGCACAGCTGCGTCCTCCGGACTGAGCCGCTCATCGGTCAACAAATGCAGGATGGCATCCGCCTCATCGTACGTAAAGCCGAGTTCTTTCTCATCCGTCTGATCCTCCCACAGATCAGCCGATGGCGCCTTCTCGCAAATTGGCGTCGGCACGCCGAGCACGGCTGCGAGTTCACGGATCTGCGTCTTGTACAGGTCGCCAATCGGGTTCAGGGCAGATGCGGTATCGCCAAACTGCGTTCCATAGCCCAGTAGCAGTTCCGTCTTGTTGCTCGTGCCGAGCACCAAGCCCTGATGTTGCGCCGAGTAGTCGAACAGGATCGACATTCGTTCACGCGCCATCTTGTTCCCCTTGCGCAGTGGCGTGACGTCTTGCTGACCCGCAAAGTAGGCATCGATCTGCGGCGTGATCTCGACGACGATCCGTCTCAGCCCGAGGTCCGCCAACACCATCTCCGCATGCTGCAAGCTGGCGGGACTGCTGAGTTTGTAGGGCATGATGACAGGGTAGACGTTGTCTGCACCCAGAGCGCGCACAGCCAGGTAAGCGACCACGGCCGAGTCGATCCCGCCGGACAGGCCGAGAACGGCTCGACAAAAACCCGTCTTGCACACCTCATGGCGCAAGAACGCCTCCAGCACCGGAATCGCTCCCGCCACACTCGCACGCAGAGAGTCCGCCACAGGCTCGCGCTGCTTCGTCATCGGTTCACCCCCGGTTTCAACAAGTCCCCGAGCAGGCGGTGCGTCAGGTGCGCGTCCTCGTCACGCAAAAGCGGCGTCCGATACCGCTCTCGCCGCAGCATGTCCAAGTCAAGGTCCGCGATGAGCAACTCTTCGTCCAGAGACGAACTCGCCGCTAGGATGTCCCCGCCTGGGTGAACCACAAACGAATGACCGAAAAAGAACACGCCATCCTCGAACCCCGTTCGATTGGCAAATACGATATAACAAGTAAACAGCTGCGCATAGGTCCTAAGCAGACGCTCCCAGAACTGCTGCGATCCGGAATGGGGGTCGCCACTGAGGGCTCGTCCCGGTCCGGCGGCCGGCACATAGAGAATATCCGCCCCTCCAACCGAAAGCAGATACGGAATCGACGGATGCCACGCATCCTCGCAAACCATCATCCCGGACGCAGGTCGATCCATCGCCGTGAAAACCCGCACCTCATCGCCGGCTCCCGTGTGTCGACGCTCCTCAAAGAGCCCGTAGGTAGGCAAGTAGACTTTTCTGTGGACATGCGCGACCTGACCACGAGACGCGTACACGGCGCTGACGTAAAAGCGATGAGACGGTGACTCTTCGATGCAACTGAACAGGATGTCGATGTCATCGCTGGCCTTCACAAGCCGTGCGATATCGACATGTCCGAGCGGACGCGCCACCTCATAGGTCAAATCCTTCAACAGGTAGCCGGTGAGTCCCAACTCGGGAAACACCACCACCTGCGCGCCCGCCTCGCGCGCTTTTTGCACCACCTGCAGATGCTTGTCCACGTTCGCGGGCACATCGCCGAGAATCGGCGAAATCTGCCCAATGGCCACCCGAATTGCGTTCAAGCGAAAAACACCCTCCACCTTGTTCAGGCTCACTGCCGCCTAGCATACCACGAAAGACCGGGCCTGTGCCAAAGCGCGCAAACGGCGTTCTTCCACGTGGCAAGCAAAGCGGATGCGCGCTGTGACACGCTGCAGATTGCGCTGTCTCCGGATCCCCTGAGCCTCAGAGAGTTCACGCAGTAACAGCGCGGGAAAGGGCGCCAATGCGTCGAGCAGCTTCAGGTGCCGGTCGCCTAGTGGCGCAATTTGCGCATATGCCTCGAGGAGAGGGCCCTCGAAGTGATGGACCGACGGGGCCGCGTACGACACATGGCCGAAGAGTTGATGAAGATCATAGAGAATCGAGTCCACACCAGACAAGTCGAAATCGATGAGCCGCGCAGGCGTCCCGGCGCGCAACAAGATGTTGTGGGGGGCAAGGTCCCTGTGGCAGTACACGCCTCGTGCGCGTTCCTCGCGGTTCAACTGTGACAGTTCGTCAACGGGAAGACTTCTCAGCGCGTCTTGCGCCCGTTTGCGCCAGACTCGCCACTGAACGGGGGTCAAACCCACAAGCTTTCCGTTTTCCGCTAATTCATCTACCCTTTCCAGTCGATGGCCCAACTTTTGCAACAGGGTTGGCGGGTGGCGCAGCTCATACGGAACGTCAACACGAGCTGCATGCAAGCGCGCCACAGCCTGCACGGCAGCACGGCGCTCCGGCGCCGTGCGCAGGTCGACATGCCGTCCAGGCAACCACGGTTCCACTGTCACTGGGCAATTCTCGTAACTCCACACATCTTCGCCTTCGACCGTCTGCAAATAAGCAGGCCCTACCCCGGCATGGGCCAGTTGTGTTCGCACCTGAGCGATGGCGCGCAACCGTTCTTCCGGGACCCCTTGCTGCAGCGTGTAGCGCTTGCCCATGAGCTTGCCGCGGTCAGTCAACAGGCCCACCACGCTGCGCAGAGGCAATACGGCGCGGATCTGAAGTCCATAGGCTGTCGCAAGCGCACCGGTCGCAGCCTCTGTCGCCCACTGTTCCACTGCATTCACCCCACTTCAGCTCCTGCCGGCTGCCTGCGCAAACGCAGACAGCCAGCAGGCACCCACTCATGGTGACGGCTGACAGCCGCCCCTGTCTTGACCTCAGGTCGAGGAATCACGCAACCAGGAGGAGTCGCGCACCCACATGGACGAGCTCTCACGCATTTTCAGGGACTTCGTGTAGCCACTCGTCGCATAGGGCAACACCGGCGCGAATGGATGAGCAGACGGTCCATACGGAACAAATGGACCTTCGACGATCGGACCCTCCGGCGGCGGGTTGCAGGGATCCCAGCAGATGACTTGTTCGCCGATCGGTTCCACCGGACGCTCCTTGATGATCTCTTCCTTCACATAGACCTTGGCTACAGACGGAGGCGTCGGCTTGAGCTTTGTCACCTTCGTCTCTTCCTTGATGTTCGTGTAATTGACGTTGGCGTCGATGTGAAATTGCGGGGCCACCGGAGGAACCATCGGCGCGGGCATCACGGGCGGCACGATCGGCCCGTTGTAGGCTTTGGCAGCCGTACTCGGTTTCGGGGAGGTCATGTACTGCTTGCCACCCGGCGTATTCATCGGCATGTTCATCGGCATGGCGACACTTGGTGAGGAACCCGGGATCTGAATCACCTGACCTGGGGCAATCCGGGTCGGGTCGCTGATCTGCGGGTTGGCCATCGCCAGCATCTGTAGTGGCACACCGACTTGCTGCGAAATTTTCCACATCGTGTCCCCGGCCTTGACGACATACTGCCAGGTCGGTTGACCGTACCCGCCAGGAATCGCCATGTTCGCCGGTGCACCGAGCGGCATGCCAGGCGGGGTATTTACCGGCATACCGCCCGTCATGTCCTCCAGCGGCAAGTTCAGCCGGTCTCCGACGTTCAAAACGTTGGGGTTGGCCACCTGTGGGTTGGCGGCGATCAACGTGTCCACCGACAAGCCATAGCGCTTCGCGATCTTCCACATCGAATCGCCGTGTTGCACTACATACATTCTCACTCGGGTCATCCTCCCAGGGTCTAATGTCTGTAGCAATATATGCGGGCGTAGGCCAATTGACCGGGAGCGCCCGAAAGTTGGGCACCACAGGTCAACGCCCGACGGGCAAGACAGGAGCCCCGCTGCCTGTGACGGTGGTCTGTGGGACACTGCCGATGAAGATGACGTACGCGATGGGAATCTGCGTATCGACCTTGACAGGTTGGGTGACGAAGGGGACGACGACACTGACCTGCGCCTCGATGTGCAGATACAGGATGTGGACCGTCTGGTTGATACCGGCCGTCTGCACCACGGGAATGACATCACTGTGAGCCGATCCGAGCGGCACGATGCGCACGGGAATCGACGGCCCCAACGTTGCGAGAATCGCGCTTCCGGTGGCCTCGAGCGCGGGTACGTAGAGGATGCGGTCTTCGAGGCGTGTCAGTACATGCTGCACCCGTAGCGTCGTGAGACTTTCGATCCGCGCCACCTCGGCAAAGTTAAAGTGAGCGCTTGTCACGCGGCCGTTTCGATCGCGGTCGAGCACCACCAGCTTCGCGTACTCAGAGTCTTCGGCGATGCGCTTGGTCAGCGCATCGTTGATCGCTTCCGTGGCCATCTGTCGGGCGACGCCCGTGGCCATCGCCAGGAACGGAGGCCGCAGGCTGCGATCGAGCAAGTCGATCGTGTAGATGAAAAAAGCGAGGGAACAGAGCAAAAAGATCATACTAAAGAATGCAAATCGGCGAATGGGCCGTGGTGCCCGTCTGGCGCGAAACTGCATGGACGCCGACCACCCTTTCCGCATACAGTACAGAGACGGACTCTGGCCCGTCTCTGTACTGTATGCCAAGCAAGCGGTCAGGTTGTCCACGCATCGGCCTGAAGGCCAATCATTGAGATCGTTCGCCTCCCTCGCGAACCATCAGCCGTGCGAAGCGACGTTTCCCGACCTGAACGACCATACCGGACTGCGGCGTCAACTCGGCCTGTTGATCGGCCACGCCCACTCCATCGATTTTGACGCCACCACCGGCAATCAAGCGGCGCGCCTCAGAATTACTCGGTGCCAGACCGGCCGCCACCAACAGGGGAACCAAGGGTTGCTTGTCTGCGGAGACGGCGAAGTCGGGCATGTCGTCGGGCAGGCTCCGCTTTTGGAAGACTTGAACGAACTCGCCTTGCGCGTGATCCGCCTCTTCCTTTCCCGCAAATCGGGTGGTCAGCGCGTAGGCCAGCGCCATTTTTCCATCGCGGGGGTGACACGTCCCCGACGCCAGCCCCTCCACGATCTCTCCCACGCACACCGGAGACAGCCCGCTCACGAGTTCGAGATAGCGCGGCATGAGCGCGTCTGGCACGGACATCGCCTTGCCATAGATCTCGCGCGCGGGCTCACTGACCCCGATATAATTGCCGAGACTCTTGGACATCTTTTGGACCCCGTCCAGCCCTTCCAGAAGCGGCATCGTGATCGCCACTTGCGGTTCCAATCCATACTCTTTTTGAAGAGTGCGCCCCATCAGAAGATTGAACGTCTGATCGGTCCCCCCAAGCTCCACATCCGTACGTAGCGCTACGGAGTCGTAACCTTGCATAAGCGGGTAGAAGAACTCATGGATGCTGATGGGAGCCCCTTCGGCAAACCGTTTTTTGAAGTCATCGCGCTCGAGCATCCGCGCCACCGTGAGTGTCGATGCCAGGCGCACAACATCTGCAAAATGTAGCGGCCCAAGCCATGTCGAGTTAAAGTGCACCTCTGTCTTGTCGCGATCAAGGATCTTGAAAATCTGCTCGCGGTACGTGCGGGCGTTCTCCTGAACCTGTTCCGGCGTCAGTTGCCGTCGCGTCTCCGAGCGCCCTGTCGGGTCCCCGATCTGTCCCGTGAAGTCACCGATGACCAGTTGCACAGTATGGCCAAACGACTGAAACTGGCGCAGCTTCTCAAGCACCACTGTATGTCCGACGTGAATGTCCGGGGACGACGGGTCGAGTCCCAGCTTCACCCGCAAAGGCACTCCCGTGTCCAGACTCTTTTTCACTTTTTCGACCAGTTCATGCGCTGGCGTCACATCCACGACGCCTCTGCGCAAGACGGACAGTTGTTCCGCAACCTCTCGGTCTTGCCCCACGATGATTCACCCTTTCCCTCTCATTGCCCGGCAACGCTTCCCCACCTCATGGTGCCCACGCATCCGCTTTTGGCTGCCGAACGACATGAGAACGCAAAAACGCACCGCACTCTCCGGGGACGAGCCAGGCTCGCGGTACCACCCCGGAAGAGAACAGCGCGTCCTCCACCTTCGTTGTCATAACGGCAACCCATTCAGGTCACCGGCTCCAGCTACACACCTCCGCCACGAGGGTTCCCCGGAGCCGCTCCAGAGTGTACTTCGCGCAACCCCCTGACCGACTCGCAGCGTTCGTCGGCTCTCTGAACAGGAACGGTCAGCTACTCTCTCCATCGCAGCGCGTCACATGTAAAATTGTCAGCATCTTAGCATATCCGTCGCGACTTCGTCAACGGGGCGCAATCGTTTTGATCATATGCATCGGCGACCTCAAGATCCGTTCGTCGGGAGAGTAGTTGCGACAGATCTCTTCGCCACGCTCCTGCACTGCCGTGATGATCTCCTCACGAGCGGCCCAAGGGAGGTTCGCCAGTTCTTCTTGCGCCCATCCCAGCCCGCGCACCAGCACATCGACATTTTCCTGTGGCCACCAGTAAAACGCCCGGATGACCAGTTCGCCCGTCTTTTCGATCCAGAGACCTGCCTCGCGATACAGTCGCTCTATCTCGTGCCTGGAGATGAGATAGGTTCTCGGCTCCGCGCGATCCTCGCGGCGGGCCAGCTTCATAATCGGCTCCATCCAGTCGACGAAGAAAGGCACATCCATGCCGGCCGGAAGGACGTTGAGCGATCCCACGATCCCGCCGGGCCGCACGACGCGGCGCATCTCTTGAAGGGCTCGAGGGATGTCCGTAAGATGGAGAACGGCCGCGGCAATGACCACATCAAACGTACCATCCGCAAACGGGAGCTCCTCGACTCGGCCCTGAAGAAACTCTACCCAGCCGAGGTCGGCCTCGCGAGCCTTCTTCTGCGCTCGCAACAGCATGGACATCGAGGGATCGATCGCGATCACCCTCCCCGTCGGTCCCACGCGCGCCGCGAGGTGACCATCCACTGTGAGGATGCCATCGCCGCAACCGATCTCCAGTACCTGCATACCCGGCGCAATGCCGATAAAATCGACAAAGTCCACGCGCTTCGTAATCCAGTCCGGGGCAATCTTGCGCATGGCGGGCTCGAGCTGAATCGCCGAGTTGAAACGAGAGACATTTAGGTGTCGCATCCGCGCATCCAAATACCCGGACTTTTGCAGGACCCCTGTGATGTCCCTGAAGTTTGACTCCCCTTGCTCAGTCAACAAAACGACACGCTCAGACCCGCGCAGCTCGACTCTCAAATTGCCGTTATGAACACCCAAATTCAGTTCGTCTTGAAGCGAGTAGTCAATCCAGGGTCGATGAAGATGCCCCAGGATAAAGTCACGTTCCGACATGCCGGCGTAATATGCGATGGCCTGATAGTTTTCGTAGCGTGTCGCCAAGGAGTAGACCTCCATGAGGGCACCGACGCCGTACGCTGACAAAAAGCCCTCGACGCGCTGCCAGGACAACTCGGCAAACGCGTGGGTGACCTCAGCCGTTCCAGTCTCTTCTTGCGCAATCCACACAGCAGTCGATGCCGCGATCTCATAGATGGCTGTACGCGGGATTCGATCCCCTGTCACACTCGGGTCGCCAAACCGCGTCGCCAAGAGTTCACGGGACCAGCGTTCGTGAATGATCGCACGGGCATGCCGGCTCATGTAATCGAAGATCTCGTCATTGAATCGGGAGCGCGTGCCGACCCCGGCCAGCCAAGGGCTGACCAGCAAACCGTGCGCCATAAAATGTTGAATGTCGGCAGTCCGATCCTCCATGTCAACCCTCTCCTCCACGATCCTCTATCCAGAATAACGGCGCAGCCGATTATTCTTCTGGCAGACGGTGGCGCGAGAGCGCCATGTCACCGTCTATGTAGAATAGTAGCACACTTGTCCATGCATTTTTGTACAAAGGTCCCTCCTCAGGACGGGCATTCAGGCATAGATTCCCATGCCCTGTTACATGCTACCGGTACAGACGGGAGGCCCTCTTGTGGGGTTGCGAGCGAGGTGACGGCAATGCACGAACCATCCCGACGGGATCGCCATCGGGGAGTTGACAAAAAAGGCCGTCGGCGAGCGACTCCAGGGCGAACAAAATGTCGTCAGTTGCGCCTTCTCCCGGCGTTCGCGGTGATCAGTAGCGCGTTGATCGGAGCCATGATCGGCGGCCTGAGTTTTCTCTTGCGTGACACGCCACCTCTAAACCTCTCAGCCTTCACCAATCTATCCTCGTCCACATTGGTCTTCGCGCGCGATCACACCACTCTCCTCGGACGCTACGCAGCCGATGGGGACCGCCGCCCTTTGCACGAACTGCGCGACGCCGGGGCATGGGTCCCTGACGCCTTCATCGCTGCAGAGGACCGGGATTTTTACCATCACATTGGCGTCGACCCCATGGCGGTGGTTCGATCGGCTTGGACTGACGTGCGCCAAGGGCATCTGGCCAGCGGCGGCTCCACCATCACGCAGCAAACCGTGAAACTGGCGCTGTTCCCCAGACAAGAGCGCACATGGCGGCGCAAGGCTCAGGAACTTGCCTTGGCCATCGATTTGGAACGCGTGCAAACGAAAACGCAAATTCTTCTGGAGTATCTCAATGCCCTGTACTTTGGCACCGTTCACGGCGTCCATGTCTATGGCGTGCAAAGCGCCGCCCTGCATCTCTTTGGCAAAGCGGCCAACGACTTGACGCCCGCCCAGGCGGCGCTCGTGGCAGCCATCCCGAACAATCCCTCACTCTTTTCCGTGGAGACTCACCCTGAGTTGGTCAAAGACCGCGAGCAGCGAATCTTGCGCCGCATGCACCAAGACCATGATCTGACGGATTCGGACTACGCAATGGCCACGCGTGAGCCCGTTCTCCAGGAACTCAGCCACAGTCGGCTCCTGTCCGCTCCTTATGAGAGCCACAACCCGTTTATTGCCGCACAAGTCAGGCATCTGGCTCCCCTGTTGATGGCACGGGCCCAGCACATCTCACTGGAGGACGCAGAGCGAGTCCTTGAAACCGGCGGCCTGCACATCTACACGTCCATTGATCCGACGCTGCAGACGCGGCTTGATGCCTCGGTCGAGGCCAGCCACTTTGCCCACCCGATCTCCCTGGCCCCGCTTCCCGCCCGTGGCAAAACCGGTCAAGGTGCCGCCCGCAGCTTAACAGAACAGGTAGGCGCTGTCGTCATCGAAAACAGCACAAGTCGCGTGGTGGCAGAATGCGGTGGACGCGACTTCAGCGAGAGCGAAGTGGATCACGCGACAGCCCATCGGCAGCCAGGCTCCGCGCTCAAGCCGGTGGCCGTGTACGGTCCGGCCATTGAACGCCGGATCATCACGCCTGCCAGCATCCTCGATGATGCGCCGCATCACTACCCGGACCCGAACGCGAAAGGCGGCGACTGGTTCCCGCAAGACTGGGATGGGCATTTTCACGGTTTGATGACCGCCCGTGATGCCCTCATGCAATCGTACAACATCCCCGCCATCGAACTCCTGAGTCGGATCGGGGGGCAGACCGGTGCACGCTATGCACAGGAACTCGGCCTTTCTGGAATCCTTCCGGAAGATGGGCAAAGTCTGGGCTTGGCGATCGGCGGGATCCACGGCGGGGTGAGCCCGTTGGAATTGGCGGGGGCGTATACGGCCTTGGCTCAACGGGGGATTTATACGGCCCCATCCTTGATCGACGCCATCGTTGACAGCAATGGCCGCACACTGTACGAGCGTTCACAAACGCATCGTGAAGTTTTCTCCGCCCAAACCGCCTATTTGCTCACGAGAATGCTGCAGACGGTGATCTCGAGTCCATTTGGCACGGCGTACGGCTTGCACGACCTCGCGGCACAAGGGGATCTAGCCGGCAAAACCGGAACGACCGACAACAATGCCGATGCCTGGTTCACCGGCTATACGCCGCGCTACACGATGAGCGTCTGGGCGGGGTTTGACCTGCCCCGTCCACTCCCTGTTCACGACGGACTTCGCGAAAGTCTTAGGCCCCAATGGATTTTTCGCGACACCCTCGGCCCCGAGATCACCCACCGTCGCGAGCGCTTTCCGTCTTTGGCCGGAGTTCGCGTCTACAAGATCTGCACCAAGTCCGGACTGTTGGCCGGCCCCCTTTGCCAGGCCGCCCACGAGGTGGAGGAGGACTACTTGCCCGAGGCCGATGCACCTCAGGAGATCTGCACGCTGCATCGCCTCGTCTACACCACTTGGTCGCATGGCAAGCGCTATCTCGCCACAGACCTCACACCGCCGGACAGGGTCCGCCAAGAGGTGTTGCTCGATCGGCTCCCTGATACGATCGACGAGCGCGACGAAAAGCTCACCCCGCTTGACAGCGAGGAGTCGATTCCCACAGCCGCAGACCCTCGCGGTGGCACGCCGCTGTCACCGGCAGGGCTGTAGCGGCTGAAACAGGGAGGTTCGACCAAAGTGGCTCAACCTGAGCGGGCCTGTGTTAGCGGCTCAGCTCGACGACGGTGACGCCGCTGCCGCCCTCGCCCTCGCCGCCCGCACGCGACGCGCGGATCCGCGGGTGATCGCGCAGGTACTCAAGGACTCCCTTGCGCAGTGCGCCTGTGCCTTTGCCATGGATCAAAGTGACTTGGTGAAAGCCTGCCAAGACGGCACGATCGAGATAGCGGTCGACCTCGATCATCGCCTCATCTACGGTCGTGCCCCGCAAATCCAGGCTGGCTCCGACCTCTGTCCCGGCTGAACGGGTGACCATGACAACAGGCGAAGCGATCGACTTGCCGCTTCGAATCATCTCCAGTTGATCGCGGGGCACTTTGACTTTCATCGCACCGACCGCGACCAGCACCTCGTCACCGCGGTCCGGCAACTCGAGGATCGTCCCTTTTTGCCCGCCCAGTGTGAGGACGCGCACTTCATCACCGACCACAGCCGGCTGCGTCCGCCGGCCTTGACTTCTCGTGGCCTGAAGCCGACGATCAGGGGCCAGACCCTCCAGTCGCTTGCGCGCGTCTGTCAACTCGTGATCGCGCAATGTTCGACCGTGCGCCTTGGCTTCACGCAGTTCCTCGAGCAATTGCTCGACTTCATGCTGTGCCCGTCGCACAAACGTGCGCACCTCGTCCTCCGCCTTCTGCTGTCGTCGCAGGCGTTCCGATGCGTCCGCCTCTTGACTGCGCGCCAGGTCGTCCTCGCGTCGCGTGAGCTTCAGGCGAAGCTCCGCAAGTTCCTCCTCCTCCCTGCGGGCCGATAACACACTCGCCTGGAGTTGTGCAATCAGATCCTCAACGCGCACATCGTGGGTGGACAGTTGCTGTTCGGCCGTCTTGATCAGCGGTTCAGGCAAGCCCAGTCTGCGCGAGATCGCAAATGCGTTGGATTTGCCTGGCACGCCCATTAACAGACGATAGGTAGGGGCGAGCGTTGCCACATCAAACTCCATGCTGGCATTCATGGTTTGTGGCGTCGTGTAGGCGTAGGCCTTGAGTTCGGTGTAGTGCGTCGTGGCGATGGTGCGAATACCGCGCGTCCGCAAATCATCGAGGATCGCGACGGCGAGTGCCGCTCCCTCCGTAGGATCGGTTCCCGCGCCCAACTCGTCAAACAGAACCAGCGACGCCTTGTCCGCCTTCTTGAGGATCTCGATGATCTGGGTCATATGACTGGAAAAGGTCGACAGGTTCTGGGCGATGCTCTGCTCATCGCCGATGTCCGCGTACACTTCGCTAAAAAACCCGATCTGGCTCCCTTCCAGCGCGGGCACGAAAAGGCCTGACAGCGCCATCAACGTCAGGAGTCCCGTGGTCTTCAGTGCCACCGTCTTGCCACCCGTGTTGGGGCCCGTGATGACCAGCAGGTGAAAGTCTGCACCCACCGCAATGTCCAGCGGGACCGCGCGACCCTGTTCCAACAGCGGGTGCCTCCCGGCCCGGATGTGAATCACCGGGTCGGCTGACACCGTGGGCTCGACAGCGTTCATGGCGTGGCCGACCATCGCCTTGGCGACCATAAAATCGAGCTCGCCCAGGGCGTGGACTGCGCTCCGCAACGCTTGTTCGTGCAAAGCCAGGAACTCAGACAGGGACACGAGGATCCGCTCCATCTCGTCGTGTTCCTGCGCGCGCAGGTGCTGTAGCTCATTGCTGAGTTGCAGCACGCGCTCCGGCTCAACGAACACCGTCTGTCCAGACGCCGAGGCATCGTGAACCACACCGCGAACGTGTTGCTGACTGTCTGCCCGGACAGCGAGACAGTAGCGGTCACCGCGCATCGTGATGATCGTGTCCTGAAGGTACTTTTGCCACTGCGCTGAACGCACCATCTCTTCGAGCGTGCGCTTGACCCGTTCCTGTGCCGTGCGCATGGCCGCCCGCAAGCGCGAGAGCTCAGGACTGGCGTGATCGAGCATCACGGCGTCCTCGTCGATACACTGGTTGATCTCGTCTTCAATCACCTTTGGCACCTGGCATGTCTGTGCCAGTGCACTCGCCACAGGCAGTGGCGCACGCTCCGCGATGTCAGCAACAAAGCGCAGCATCTGGCGTGCGCGATTGGCTGTACGGGAGACGGCGGCCAGTTCAGCCGCCGAGGCCACGCCACCCACCCGAACTCGGCGGAGTGCGGGACGAATATCAGACGTGCGAGCAAAAGGCGGAACGCCTTTGAGACGATAGAGTGTGGCGCCTTCTGCCGTTCGTGCCATCGCAGCCTGCACCGAGGCCAGGTCCGCCAAGGGGCCTAATAGTCGAGCCCATTCTTCGCCATAGGGGGTGGCGCACTGTGCAAGCACCCGATCGCGAATCAGCGTATACTCAAGTAAGCGCACGATGCGCTCGTTCATGGGATTCGATTCCTTTCCTGAGTCTGAGGATAGTGTCCCAAGATCGCGTCCGTCCACGCGCCGGTCCTCATGATTTGGGACGGCAGCGGATACACTACAGTACAGAAAGACGTGGAGGTGAATCTGCCATGTTGGGTACTATCGTTCGCTTTGTCGTGTCTGCGCTGGTCTTGCTGTTTGTCGGGCTGATCGTGCCTGGGTTCTACATCGCCGGCTTCTGGACGGCTATCTTCGCCGCGATCGTCATCGCCGCGATCGGTTGGGTCGTCGAGAGACTGTTTGGCCGACGCGTCTCACCGTATGGAAGAGGGATCGTCGGATTTGTCGTCGGTGCGGTTGTCATCTTTCTCTCGCAGGCCATCGTCCCCGGTATGCACGTGACCGTGCTCGGAGCACTTCTTGCCTCATTGGTCATCGGCATCGTCGACTTGTTCGTCCCCACGACGATGCGTTCGCGTCCATAAGCCCAGAAGCGGTTACACCTTATGCCCCGTACCGAGGGAAGGCCAAGCGCCTTCCCATTTTTCCAGTTGGGAGACGGGTTGACGAAACATCGGTGCCAAGGCCGAGTGCACGATCTGCGAGCGAACGGGAGACGCGGGGAGGAACGACGCGACGTTCAGACAGACGGCGATCAACAGATACGCCACCACCCCGCCCGCAACCAGCCCAGCGATGCGATTAAAAAACGACAGCACTGGCAACGAGAACAGCGTGTTCAGAAAATGTCCGAGATAGCGAATGAGAATCAAGGTCAGGTAAAAGAAGATCCCAAACGACAGGCCACTCGCGATCGTCTTGACCAGGATCGGAATCGGGAGCAGGGCACCGGGCTTCGTGCCAAGCAACCCGAAAAGGGGAGCGGGGACACCCGGGGCCAAACTGGCCGCTGTCGGAGAGTGGACATGGCGGAAGAGAGTGGTGGACAACAGGTGGTCCAGCCACGGTGTCATCATGCCGTGAAACTGCCACGCCACGACGTACGCAATGACGGTGCCGAATAATCGGACCAGTTGTCGCACAAAACCGGTCCGATAGCCGTCCCATAAACTAAAGAGCAAGATCGCCAAAATTACGTAATCAGCGATATCCACTGTGCATCACCCCTCGGACGGTTCCGCGAGCGCCGAGCGCGCCTCGAGTTCCAGTGCGGTTAGCAAATCGTCGTACTCGCGAGCCAGATCGTCGCGTTCCTCGGCTAAATTCAGCGCTGTCAACACAGCGAGCGTCGCCACGTCAAGACGGGGATTTTGCTCAAACAGGGCGTTCATCTTGCGGTCAACCGTTTCTGCCAGTTGCATCAGGCGTTCAGGAGAACCGACACCCCGCAACGTGTAC
Source organism: Bacillota bacterium (assembly GCA_026627155.1). GTDB lineage: Bacteria > Bacillota > Bacilli > Alicyclobacillales > SLC66 > JAPNUJ01. The sequence goes on from JAPNUJ010000001.1 coordinate 29,890, forward strand.
ACCTGACCGAAGATATCGACCTTGACGCGATTCTCATCCGCGTTCACCTGCGCACTCCCCCTGCATGGAACTTGACAGTTCGTTGACTCGTTCGCGTACCGATCATCGTAAAGACCTCTGTTACAGCTATTCGTCGCGTCATTTGCAAATTCCTGCCGCTACATCCGGCAACGGGCACGAACTAGTGGCGAATCGCCGCACCAAGGCGTGCGGCCGACGCCAGAATCCGGTTCACATAGTCGCTGACCTCATCATCCGTCAGCGTCCGGTCCTGCGCCTGAAACGTAAGCCGTAGCGCCAGACTCTTTGCGTCGGACCCTACATGGTCACCCGTATACACATCAAAGATCGTGACGGCCTGCAGTTCCGTTCCACCCGCCGCACGCACGTTGGCGACCAGGTCAGCCGCAGCGAGCGAGCGCGGCGCGACAAACGCCAGATCACGCGCGACGCCCGGGAACTTCGGCAATTCTGCGACAGTGAGGCCAACCTCTGCAGAGGCAGCGAGGGATGCGAGACAAAGCTCCGCATAGAACCCCGCTCCGATTCCATACTCGCGCGCCACGGACTGGCGCAGTTGACCCACCACTCCCACCTCGCGGCCGTCGATCAGGATCCGAGCCGACTGTCCTGCGTGCAGATAGGGTTCATCAGCCGGTAAAAACACAGCGCGCGCTCGCAGTCCGAGGAGAGCGAGGAGGTGTTCCACGATGCCCTTGGCGTCAAAAAAGTCCAGCGCACGCGGCTTGCCATGTGGAGACTCCGCCATCGCCTGGCCTGCGAGGAACAGCGCCAGCACTTGCCTCTCTGTGGGTTGCTCCGTCATCGGCAACGCTCTCGGCGAAAAGACGGTCCCGATCTCAAACACGCGAATATCGCGAATTCGCCGATGGCTGTTGTACTGCGCGACGTCGAGTAGAGCAAATAACATCGAGGAGCGCAGAAAGCGCCGATCTTCCGACAACGGGTTTTGTAGTTCACCCATCTGCGCCAAGGCGTGATCTGCAGGCAGCCCCGTGCGCGTGACAACGAATCCCGGAACCAAGGAGTAGGTCCAGACCTCGGTCAGTCCCACGGACACAAGATGCGTGCGCAGTCGACGACGCAACGCTTGCTCCGGCGTCAGGCGGCCGGGCGTCAGCGGGCCGTGCATCTCCGTCGCCGGTATGCGATCGTAAGAAAGCAGTCGGGCAAACTCCTCGATCATGTCTTCCTCGCGAGTGATATCCGGGCGTCGCGCGGGGATCTCCACGGAGAGCCTTTGCCCCTCGCGTTGCACGGGAAACTGCAAGCGGCGACAGACGTCGACCAACTCGTCGATCGCATAGTCGCAACCCAAAAACGCGCTGACACGCGGAGCATCCAGGCAGATCACCGCAGGTCTCTGATGCAGATCCGCGTCCAAACTGCCAGTCGCACTCGCTGCCGAAGACATCCCAGACAACGCCCCGTCAGACGTTGTGGCGAGCGGCGGCCGTTTCACCACGGCAGGGGACGCAACGCGGCCGCCCGCGTAGAGCTGAATCAACGCCACGGCCCGAGCGAGTGCTGGTCCCACAGCATCCGGATCGGTCCCCTTTTCAAAGCGAAGGCCCGCCTCCGAACGCAACTGCAATGCCTTGCCCGTACGCCGGGTGACGATCGGGTCAAACAGCGCCGATTCAATCACGACCGACCGCGTGGTGTGCGTCACTTCGCTGTTGCGACCGCCCATGACGCCGCCGAGTCCGAGCGCCTTCTCCGGATCTGCAATCACGATCATGCTGGGTGACAACTGTCGTACCTGCCCATCGAGCGTCTCGAGCCCTTCCGCCACCTCGGCTTGACGTACGACGATGTGGTGGTGGGCGATCACATCGTAGTCAAACGCATGCAGGGGCTGTCCCCACTCCAGCATGACATAGTTCGTGATATCGACGAGGTTACTGATCGGGCGCATGCCCACGGCCAGCAAGCGCATCTGCATCCAGATCGGCGCGGGCCCGAGCGCAACCCCCGTTACGGCCTGAACAGAGTAAAGCGGGCAAAGCGGTGTATCCACCGTCGCGGTCAGCGGCAACTCGCTGGCCGGGCCAGCGCCAGCGTCGTGTTCGCCATGTTCGCCATGTTCGCCAGGTTCGCCAGGCGCCGTCTCCTTTGCGGCGACTGCGTCGTTCCCGTCGCTTCTGGCCATTCCCGAGGCAGGCTGCACCCATCCGGTATCCGCGGACGGCATCCGCACCGTCCTGCCGTATATCGCGCCCACTTCGTACGCCACGCCGCGCAGCGACAGACAGTCCGAACGGTTCGGCGTCAACTCGAGTTCCATCACCATGTCGCCGAGTCCGAGGTAGTCTGCGATGGAGAGGCCGAGGGGCGCATCCCCCGGTAGCACAAAGATCCCGTCGGTCTGCTCTTTGGCCAGCGAGCGAACCGGAAGACCGAGCTCCTGTGCCGAACAGATCATGCCCTGCGACTCGACTCCACGCAGCGTGGAGCGCCCAATCGTGAGGTCTGGCAGTCGAGCCCCCTCGAGCGCCACTGGCACGCGTTGCCCCGCCGCGACATTGGCCGCTCCACAGACGATCGTCACCGGAGCTTCCGTCCCCACGGTCACTCGACAGACGCGCAGCCGATTGGCATTGGGATGCGGATCGGCCGATAGGACCTCGCCGACCACCACCCGCTCGACCGGATAGGCGAACGGCTCCATCCATTCGACAGGTATTCCCGCATGGGTCAAATCCATCGCCACCTGCTGCGGTGTCAGACCGTCCAGATCCACATAGTCAGCCAACCAGTTCCACGTTATCTTCACGTCCACTTCACCCTTTCAACGCCCATTTGGCCCATGCAGTTCAACAGCGCGCCGCCATTTCGTCCGCTTCAGTGCGCCAGCCCGGAAAACTGCTCGAGCAGTCTCAGGTCATTGAGATAAAATTGTCGAATGTCCGTCACCCCGTAAAGCAGCATCGCCACGCGCTCTACCCCCATGCCAAAGGCGAATCCGCTCACCTCATGCGGGTCATATCCTCCGAGTTCCAGGACGCGCGGGTGAACCATTCCACAACCGAGAATCTCGATCCATCCAGTCTGCTTACAGGTCGCACAACCCGCCCCGCCGCAGTAGATGCAGCGAACATCCAGCTCCGCGCTCGGCTCGGTAAATGGAAAGAAACTCGGGCGCAAACGCACCTCCTGGTCTGCACCGTACAACTGCCGCGCGAACGTGAGCAGCGTGCCCTTCAGGTCGCTCATGCGCACACCGCGATCGATCACCAGACCCTCCACTTGGGCAAACGCATGCGAGTGCGTCGCGTCGTCATCGTCCCGCCGATAGGTCTTCCCCGGTGCGATGATACGCACGGGCACCTGTGGCTGCATTTTCTCCATCGTGCGCGCCTGCACGGGCGAGGTATGCGTCCGTAGCACCAAGTCTTCCGTGACGAAGAATGTATCCTGCATGTCGCGCGCGGGATGATCCTTGGGAAAGTTCATTAGCTCAAAGTTGTAATAGTCCAGTTCCACCTCAGGTCCCTCTTCGATCGCAAACCCGAGCCCGAGGAAGATGTCCTCAATCCGCCGAATCACCTTCTGAAGCGGGTGTTCGGCCCCGAGAAACGGGGTGCGCCCCGGCAACGTCACATCCACGGCGTCGCCGGCCTCGCGCGCTCGGAGCGCCTGCGCTTCGGCCTGGGCCTTGTGCTGGGCAAAGGCAGACTCCAGTTCCTCCCGCACTTCGTTCACCACCTGACCCACCACCGGCCGTTCTTCAGCCGACAGGGAGCCCATCAGCCGCAAGGCGCTCGACAGTTCCCCTTTCTTGCCCAAGAACTCGACGCGCCAAGCCTCGAGAGCCCCCGGATCACCACTGGTTTCAAGGGCCTCCAGTCGTGCGAGTGCCCGCGTGCGCAGTGCCTGTAGCTGTTCGATCATCCGTTGCATCCTCCCCATTCGTTGCACAGGTGCGAAAACAGCAAAACCGCAGTCGCCAAAACGACAAAAAAGCATTCGCCAAGGGACGAACACTTCGTGGTACCACCCAAGTTTCGAAAGTCGCGCATCACGAGTTGGACAACGGGCACGCGCCGATCCATCAAGCAGCGTTCCACGTCAGGTTGCACGCAACTTTCCTCAAGCCCTCGTAACGTAAGGCGCACGGCCCAGCCTACTTGAACCTGACTGCGTCAGATCCCGTTCAACCAGACACTTCCCGAGTGAACTTCCCCCATCCCAGCGCGGCGGACACTTGCAGTCTCGGTGTCCACTCCCTGTACGGCCGTCAACTGGGGTACTCTCTCGTTCATTAGTTTGGCATCATTATACAGGAGAGAACGGGCGCATGCAACTGTTCGCGCATCGGCTCGCGTCGCGGGCCAGCCGGATACCAAGTGGCTACTCACACACCTGTCGCTAAGGCGATGAGCTTCTCGGTAATTTGATGTCGTAAATACAAATTCTTCTCCTCACAATACTGTACGGCTGGCATGATCCACATTTCTCTTGGGTACTGCGACACTGGATAAGGTTTTCTCTCTTCTGGTTCCCAAGCATACCTCGGAAAGACGTGAGCATGCAGAAACTCATCGGAATTCCCATAAATAGAATAATTCATTCTCCTTGGATGACATACAGACTGAATCGCTTCGCCAAGCAGGCTCATATCTCGCAAGAAGTCGGTCTTGGCGTCCAAACTCAAGTCTTCAAGCGATCCCACTTTAGGATAGGCCAGTAGTACACAATACCCAGGAAGGAATTGCGTATCCCCCATCACTGCATAGCCACTTTTCATCCGGGTGAGGACCATCGGGTTTTCATTCCGTTCAATCGCGCCGAACCTATCTTTTTTCCAATCTTCACTCATGAGATTCCCTCTATCCCCGCGAAATGTGATGATCTTTCACCGTCCCAATCGCGTAGGAAAGGGCTAGCCCAACCACCGTCCACGCCACTACGATAGTGGTCAGTTCTCCATAATGAAACGCATTCCAACCTCCGAGCCACTTCACACAGGCCGTGACCAAAGCGAAGGAGAGAACCGGCCAGTCCGTGTCAAAGACAAGGACCAACCAAGCGCCTGCGATCCAAAGCACGCAGAGCAGTCCAGCCCCTACGGCGGCTACCCAGGCCAATGCAACTGGGAACTTTGCGACTTTGCGGCGGCTGGACCCGCCCACGCTATCCGTCCCTTGCCGCAAAATGAGCGAGTGCAGCGACTCGCGCAGCTCCACTGGCGGGTCAGGCGTATGCGCGAGGCCGTCTTTCAGTTCTTGCGGCCAGTTACCCAAGCGGGGGCGTGAGTCCACCTGAATTCCCCTTTCCCGCGGCGTGCCTGCCATCTTCGAGACCGTCTTGGCGCAGCCGCTGCAAATGCTGTCTGCCCCGATGCAAGAAGTTGCGAACTTGATGTACCGATATTCCCATGATGTGTGCCACTTCGTTATAGCTCAAGTCATCGGTGGCGTGAAGCGTGATCGCCACCCGTTGCCTAGGCGGTAACTCCCACAGCCATCTTATCAAATCTGCACGCGCCAGGTTGCGCAGGGCCGCTTCTTCCGCACTGTCCGTACTCACGTCCAAGTGCTCGGTGTGCGCCTGCACCCATTGTTCCTGGCGACGTACTCTTCGCGCCGCACGCAGATAGGTACGTGTGGCGATCGTCAACAGCCAGGTCTTGGGTGACGCATCGCCACGAAAGGTCTCGCGGGCGGAGAACGCTTGCAAAAAGGTTTCTTGCGTCAGGTCGCTCGCCTGCTCTGGATCTTGCGTATAGCGGTAACACCAGCGATAGACATCGGCATAGTACAGATCCACCCACGTGTGAAACGATGTTTCAGACGGCGGCCGCTCCAAGCAGTACACCGTCCCTTCCACGCACGACTGTTCTGCCACGAGATACCTACCTTCTATATCTAGGAATAGCACAAAATTTTCTTTCTGGCAATTGAAACGATTCGGCGTCCGTCGACTCTACTCTTTACAAGACAGCCATTCAAAGAGGAGGGGGTGAAGGGACGTGTTGGAAGTGACAAGCAGGACCAAGCGGCTCTTGATTGTCGCATTTTCTGTGGCGATCAGTTTGGTGATCATCCTCAGCGCAGCGCTCATGTTGAATTTCAGCCGGAACGCGCAGCGGTTTTTGCAATCCGGAAGCCTGCGCATCAACGCAAACGGCGTCGATGCGAGCGGATTTTCAGCATTGTTTGACCAGTACGAGTCCACAGCACACTTGCTCAAACGGTATCCGCTGGCGGGCGCATCCACTTTGATCGTGGCGATCCCTATCGGTGACATCCGTGTAGTGGAAACGGCCGGAACAGAGGTGGTCGTGCACTGCGATGTAACGACCAAAGGCAGCACGGCGAGTACCGCTCGAGCCAACGCTTCTCGCTACTACGTGAGCTCCAGTAGCTACGCAAACGCGCTGTCCCTTGGCATCGGCGATACAGACAATGCCGACTATCACCTTGAACGTATGCAGATGATCGTAGACGTTCCGCGAGATGTGTCTGTGACGGTCCGCAACCGCCTTGGAAACATTCACGTGTCTGGACACTTTCCCTCGATGTCGCTGCACGATAATATGGGCAACATCGACTACACTGGCGCTACTACAAGATCCCTGACCGTCACGGATCTGATGGGCAACATCCATCTGCTCCTTCTCCCCGGTAGCACCACGGACGTCACTGACAATCTGGGCAACATCGATGTGTCCCTGGAGCCTGGACGCACGGTCAGCGTCACGGCAACGGCTACCATGGGAACGGTTTCGACCGGGACATCAGGGACGTCGGCGACAAACGGTGTCGTGCAGACCGTTCTGGGCAGCGGAACCCGGCAGGGCACCATGCGTCTGCAGGACAACTTGGGCGACGTGAGCGTATCATCGGCGTCCGTGGGAGGTGGACAGTAGCATGTCGATCACGGGTGTGCCCTTTTCGTTCCCGGGACTCGGCCTGATCCCGATAGTCGCGATCTTGTTCCCGGTCTTTCTTCTCGCCGTCATCCTCGGCTTTATTCTCCTGATGCGTTATCTCAGGTACAAGGAGAGTGTGAACATGATCCATCGCCCTGTTCCCCCGACGCCCGACTCTATGCAACAGATGTCGCCTCTGCAAGCCCGCACCATGAACCCTTACGCTCGTCTGCGGTCCGGTATCATCACCTCCATGGTGGGCATCGCGCTCATCATTGGGCTGCTCACGATCGGCGTCGGGCCGTGGTTGCTGGGCGGGTTGATACCGCTCGCCGTTGGCCTCGGCGAGATCTTGACATTTATCATCATGATGCCGACTCGCGACCGCTAGCGCTCGTCGCCAAGTCGGCGTCCGAGACCTCAAGATCCTCCATTCATCTACTTTGGCACCCGTCTTCGCGCCCTCCGGCCTACTGAGACAGTGATGTCCTGCGAGTGCCGTGCCACGCCGCCTCTGAGCGGCATATTCTAGAAAAGGACAACGAATACAGGCCGACACCGGAACGGAGGGTGACCATGAACGGACATGAAGACATTCAGCACTGCTTTCTGCCGATCTTTCTCTTATTCGGACTGGGCGGAGCGGAAGGCGCCGCCGCCCGCGGACCACGTGGCCGCCTGCGCACGCCCTTTGTCGGGAGACCGGTTGCCGGATATGGCGCGGTATCGCCGCGCGCCCCCGGCGCGTACCGGGCATACAGCCCATACGGGCCGTACGGACCGTATGGGCAAAACCGGGGTGCCCTCAGGCGACCTGCGGGGCCACTCGTCGGACGCAGACCGTAGCGTCCGCGAGTGTAAGCCAGCGAAAGATCGGGAAATATTGCCCTCAACGCTGCCGTGGCGTAGGTGTCTTATGCGCCCAACAGAGCGGGTAGCTTGAGTCGCCTAAACGAGTTCGAGGCAGGCGCCCTCTGCGCGCTCGCCTCGAGCTCATTTTTCAGGAAGACACGGCAGCCGGACTTGGCTAGCCGGACTCTGGCGGCGGGACGTCGCCATCCTGGCCGCTGCGGCTTGACCCCTTGGACATTTCCTGTGCGTGCTCCACATGCGGTATAATCGAACCAACGCGTGGAAGGAGCTTGCGCACGATGCTGGAACTCAGACAAGCGACAGTCACAGTGGGACCTAAGCGAATTTTGCGAGACGTCAGCTTCAAGGTATCGTCCGGCTCCGTACACGGTCTCATCGGGCGCAACGGCGCCGGGAAGAGTACGACGGTCAAGGCAATCCTTGGGTTGCAGCCCTTGTCCTCCGGCGAGATCTACGTGGTCGGACACATGTTGTCTAAGGATCCTGCCGCCTACAAGCGACCCCTCGGTTACATACCGGAGTTGCCCATGCTGTATCAGGGGTTGACGGTGGTGGAGTATTTACAATTCACGGCGATGGCCTACGGTGTGCCTGAGACGGTCTTTCACGAACGCCTGCCCGCCTTGCTCGATCGTTTTGAGATGGCCCCCTATGTCAATGAGATGCCTACCCGATTCTCCAAAGGAATGCGTCAGAAGATGAATGTGATGGCGGCCTTGATTCACGACGCGCAGGTGCTTGTCGTGGACGAGCCGTTCATCGGGCTTGACCCGGTTGGGATCCGCACCCTGAAGGAAGATCTCCACGAGGTGGCCAAAGGTGGCGGATGCGTGCTGTTGACCACGCACGCGCTGGACATCGCAGAGTCGATGTGCGACGCCTTTACCGTGCTGGATGCGGGCGTCGTGCTGGCCAGCGGCAGCCTCTCCGACTTGCGAACCAGTCTGGGGACCGACCCGGAGGCGTCACTCGAGGACGTCTACATGTCCGCCTTGACGAAGCGCGTGGCGACCGCATGAGCCAGTGGGATGAAAGTCGGCGACAAGATGGCGACCGCAAACGGTGGCGACGGAGCAAGGACCGCGACGAGACGCAGCCCGTCACCCTGCCCTATGGTGAGGTGACCAGCGGTTCGAGTGCGGCGCTTCAACTCGCGCGTCGGGAGCGCCTGGCGCGCAAGCGGCTGTTCGACCAACACTTGGGGCGCTTGATTGACTTGTCCACGGTGTTTACGATCGGACTGGGGATCGTCGTGGTGACGTTGTGGATCCAGGGGGCCTTGTACAATCTCGCGTATCGGCCCATCGGTGCTCACGTCTTGCTTGAAGTCACGCACGTCCTGATCGCGCTCGTCATCGTCGTCGACATCGTCCGGTTGCTGGGTTGGCCGCGCCCGATCATCTGGCCCGAGCCCGGCAGCGTGACGACGCTTGCGGGCGCCCCTGTGCACAGTGGTGATATCGCGCGTCCACTGCGCCGACGGGCCGTCTTGTACAGCTTGGGGTGGCGGCTGCCGCTGACGCTCCTTCTGGTGTTCATCGTCAGCGGTTACATGTCGATCACGTGGTGGGGCGTCATCGCTGTGCTTGTCCTCGTGACGGGTTACACATTCGGACGGGAGACCATAGCGTGGCACCTGTTCCATTCTGGGGCTCGCAAGGGTTCGTCGGCAAGGCCCAAAGACGCGATCGACTGGGATGCCTTCTTGCGCTTCGGTGAACGCCGACTCAACCTATGGCAGTCGATCGGAATCGGGCAGATCGGGTTCTTCAACGCCCAACAGATGAGTCTCGGTGGTGGTTTCGCAGGCGGCATGGGTGGCGCGGGGATGTTCGGCTCGATGCTGAGCCCGTCGCGCAAGGCCGACGAGGCCACGCAGACGCCGGGCAAACGAATCGTGGCCGCGTCTCATCTCAAGTACAACGCAACCTCTCCGATCACGGCCTATATGTTTCTCCAACTTGGGCGAACCAGTGCCGGCTTCAGCATCATCGCCGCATGCGGGATCGCGATCATCATAGCGCATAACCTCCCGCCCATCGCCACGGCACTCTATGCCGGTCTCGCGCAGGTTTGGTGCGTTTGGGCGCTCTCGTCGGCGGCACTCAGGGAACAGCACAGCCTGCCGTGGATGGAGTTATTTCCGTGGTCACCGAAGGCGGTGCAACGCCAGGTCTTTCTGGCCACGCTCGTCGTCAGTTTCCTTGTACCCGTGCTCGTGTCGATCGTCCCGGCCCATCAAGTCGATGCCGCGGCACTCCCGTTGTGGCTCCTGTCTCTCGCGGCACTCGGCGCGATACAAGCTCAGCTTGCCAGCGAAGGGGCTCGCGACCCACGAGAAAGCCGCCGCGAATGGAGCGTCGGGCTGTCTCTGGTCCCTTGGGCCTTGCAGGTGACTGCAAGCAAGTGGCCGTTCGTGTTCACCCATGTGTTGCATACGCCGAGTGCGTCGGACAGTGCCTGGGAGTTGACGCTGTTTCTGATGCTCATCGTCTTGGCCCTGCGTTTCCGTCGACTGGCGCGGACTTGGACATAGCGTGCGATCCGCTCCCGGCGGCCGGGGCGTGATCAGTCGGTGGCCATCGGTGGCCATCATACCTGCTTGTTTCAAGAGACATCCTTGCGCTTTGGGTGGAAACTCAGGTGGGCATGGTAGACATTAACACCAAGAGATGACGTTAATTGGCGACTTGCTCGTCCAATTGGATCCCAAAATATCTAGACAGTACGAATTTGTCGATAATAACTACCAAAAAAATCTGTAAAATTAATTTTATACAGAATAAGATATCGTTCGAGGCGTTCCGGGCCGCTCCAGAGGTCACAGACTCATTTTTGTGCGAAAAGTAGTGGATATTCGTGACCTCCGATCGATGGTCCGATGGTCGGCTTCACGAGCTGCCACTGGAGAAGTTGGCGCGCCGCAGGAGGTAGTGGGTCCTCTTTGGTTCGACAAGAGTACTGACTACCTTCTGCGACGTCCAGCCCTTTCAACACAGCGAATCATCGTGGCCATTCAGAGATACTCTTCGAGTCTCCCCGTCAATTATTCGTTTCCAACTGCATAGCGCGCACGATGGCGACGGATGCCTCGGCGACTGTAAGATTCGCGGTGGGATCCCACTTTCCGTAGTCGCTCGGAATCATGTGATAGGCATTGGCAATCGCCGCATCCCCCCTGTACGCTGTGGGAATCGAGGACAGATCGGAGAACGGCAACTTGAACAAGTCCTCCTGTTGGGCCATACTGCCCCAGCCAAGGAAGTTCACCAGTATCTCCGCTGCGGCATCGCGCGTGATCGGCGCATTGGGGTAGAAGTCGCGTGCAGCTGGTAGCATTCCATCGGTCTGAGCCTGCTCCACGGCCGCGTAGTAGCGGCTTGTCGGCGGAACATCTGCGTAGGACATCGTCTGATTTCCAGACCCCCCACCGAACACGCCCCGCGCATTCACCAGGATCTGCACAAACTCGCCTCGTGTCATGGGTAGATTGGGATGAACAAGGCCGTCCGTCGTCTGCAGCAGGTTCTGGGCAAGAAGAATCTTCATGGCCGCTTCGCCATAGTGCCCCTTGATATCACTTGGAGTTTGACTCGACACGGTCGGGACGTCTTGCACCCACTGCCCCGTCTCGGCGTTGAACATTTCCTGCACAACGGGACTCGACGGTGCAAACACGAGAACCGCACGCGAGCTGTATTGAACTTGCGGAAACCCTCCAGAAAAGCCGTCCGACACGGCTCCGGACGGTGACGGAAGGACCGGGAGCACATAGGTCAGTTGCAGATGAGCGGCCTTCGCATAAGCCTGCTCGGCAGCAGCCAGCGACACGGCCCCGGATGGTGAAGGATACGTCAAATCAGAGCCAGTTTGATTCGAGCACTGGACGACCTGACCGGTTGCCATGTTCACCCCCACAACGACACTCTGATCCTCGGCCAAGATACCGTGGACAAGCAAGTTGAAGACATACGTTTGGACCACGCCTTCTGGCCCTTGTTCTTGCGGACCCATCTGAATCGGTTGCGCGGCGAGTGCCCCAGACAACGTGGGGTACGCCCGTTTCACAAACTGATCGGCGACTTGCTGACCTTGCGCTGTCGTCAACAACGTCGGCTTCTTGTTGGACCCTGCCGACGCAGTCCCGGTAGCCGTCCCCGCACTCCCGACCGCACCCCCGCCGATGTTTGACACGAAGTATTGTTCCAGCATGCCGTTCGCCGCATTAATGGTGACGTCGAAGTTCTGTCCCGTCTGGCTGTCGTTCCAGTTCAGGCTCCAAACGGACTCGTCCGGACCCGAGAATCCTGAGGTCATCGTCTCGTTCAAATTGGCTCCATCCCAGGTGGCACCCTTCGGAAGTGTCAAGACGGAGCGAGCGTAGGCAATCGCCTCGGACTGTGAGACCGGGTCCTTGAAATCACCTGGCATCTGGTCCTGTCCACCGGCGACAAGCGGTGTCACAGAGTCCGTCGGAAGCGAGGTCAGTGGCTGTCCATAGACGTTCAACTGCTTGCCCGTGTGCGCATCGACCCAGGGGACTTCGCCAAAGAGTCCGTCACCAAAAACAAAAGGCAGACCTGCAAGAGTCGAAACCGCCGGCTGATAGGTAAGCAATACAGACGGGCTCAGCGCCGGCTCAAATAGTTGCGTATACGCGAGATGTAACGCGAGTCCCCGCAAGTAGACGGGCAACGCGGCCTGCGCTGTCCAGAGCGGATACGAAGGAGCTGGGAACGTGGCGGGCTGCCACTGTGCGCTGTAACTGACGAGTTCGCCGGTCGGCCCAATGCTCACCGACGCCTCCTGGAAAGGGACAGGAATGCCAGACACGCTCCGCTCAAACGTATACATTTGACCTGTCCCCGCCCCGAGTCCCGAAACAGAGTTCGATCTCACCTCTGTCAAGGCCGCGGCATGCGGGTCGAGTTTGGAAAGCCACACTCGGGCGATCGGCAGGCCTTTGGCAAACGGTAACTCTGTGGTCTGGGTGTAGCCCCAGATGGAGTCCTGCGGGTACCCAGCGTATTCAAGGACGGTCCCTGTCTTTGCATCCAAAATCACATTCACGCTACTCCTGCCACCGCCTAACTCACCAAGCGGAGGACGCATGAAGGTGACGACGTACACCGTCCCGGTTCCACCCAAAAAGTTGTTCTGCGCCTGCGCGTTGACTTGCGAATCCGTAGCCGGGATGGAAAACAGCTTTTTGGCGATGGCCGTCGCCTGACTCGGCGAGGTAATCGCCATCGCGGACGCCGAGGCGAGACGGGAAAGGCTGTGCCCCGTGTCGCCGGACGCCGCCATTACGTTCTGGGCACTGACAGCCGCCGTAAGCGCAAGCGCCGAGAGCACTGCAAGGGGAATGCGCCATCGGGATCTGCGCAATCAACACAACTCCTTCAAAGACCATTAGTGAAGCAAGACGCTTCCCTTATAGTAGACGAATTGGAAACGAAAAGGTTTCACTGGATTCATACATTAATTGCAAAATTGCCTCCCTCGCGCCGTTTGCAAATGCGTTTGCCGAGCGGTTACTCGACTTATCATTCGATAAGTCGCATCGTCGCCTGAGCGTTGGCGCGACCGATCCACCCGAAGTACGTGGGATCGATCAACCCACCGCGTGGATGCGCTGGCGCAGTGCCTCGTAGAGCAGAACGCTGGCGGCAACCCCAGCGTTTAGCGATTCCGTTGACCCGGGCATCGGCAGCGTGACGTGCGTGGTCGCCAGCTCCAGCACCTCAGGGGAGAGCCCCTCCGCCTCGCCGCCGATGGCGAGAATCAGCGGTCCCGTCAGAGGACAGTCGTACAAGGCCACACCACCGCGAACCGCCGCTGCGACCACACGGATCCGCGCCTGCTCGATCGCTTCGATGATTCGGCTGGCGGCAGCCCGCAGCACAGGCATCTGGGCTGTGGCGCCCATCGCGGCACGGACGACTTTCGGGGCAAACGGGTCGACTGTTCCGGTTGTGGCCAGCAAACCGCTCACCCCAACGGCCTGCGCCGTTCGGATGAGCGTGCCGAGATTGCCCGGGTCCCGCAGTCCATCGACCAGGATCAGGACATCCGCACAGCCGACCACGCCCGTCAGCCCAGTCATCCCCGCGCTGTCATCGGTGTCAGCCGAGCCAGTCCGTCCTTTTGCGTCTATTGGAAACTTGCCGCCGGTCTGCGATGCCGACACGGCCTCCAAAAGACTCTCCAGGTCCACCTCCGGCCACGGTGCAACGGCTAGGATACCCTGTGGTTGGTCCGTATCGGCGATTCGCGACAGAATGTCTGCCGTGACCGCAAAGACCGGCACGCGGCGCTCCTCTAACTGCGCGATCACACCATGGTACTGCTCAGCTTGCCCGGACTCCGGATCATAGAGCAGGGCTGAAAGTGGGGCCCCAGCATCCCGGTAGGCTTGTACTGCGCGCAGTCCCTCAACGAGGTAGGATCGACTGCGCAAGCGGAATTTCCCTTCCTTAAGTGCCGCCCATTCCTTGACTCGCGGATTCTGCGGGGATGTCAACCACTGCATCGACGGCACGTCCTCTTCAGGCAATCACAGCGCGGCCTTCATCAAACCGCTCGTGTTCACGGGTGGTGACAATCTGCTCGAGCGCGCGCACAGTCGTGACCACGTCTTCAAACCGCGTGTAGAGCGCAACGGGTGCCAGACGCACGACATCCGGCGGACGAAAGTCTGGAATGATTCCGCGCGCCTTCAAAGCCTTGGCCACGCGCGCCGCCTCCATGTGTCGCACCGCCACGTGCCCGCCGCGGGCGCCGGGGTTTCGCGGGGTCTCTATGGAAAATCCCAGCGAACGGTCCAATCCGTCCACAAGTGTCATCAGCAGTTCAGTGAGAGCCAGGGACTTGTCTCGAATCCGCCCGATTCCTGCCTCAGCGAAGATCTTCAGCGACCCCTCGAGCGGTGCCAAACTCAACAGATGAGGCGTGCCGATTTGAAAGCGCCCGACCCCGGAGGCCGGGTCAAAGGTCGGTGCCATGTCGAACTGCCGCTCTTTGTGAGAACCCCACCATCCCGCCAGTCCCGGCCACCGCTCGTGGTGTCGCTCGTGAACAAAGAGGCCCCCGACCGCCCCCGGACCACTGCCGAGGTACTTGTAATGGCACCAAAATGCAAAGTCCACCCCGTCGTCATGCAACTGATGCGGCACAGCGCCGATCCCGTGAGACAAATCGAAGCCGACGATCGCCCCGACTCGATGCGCCCGCTCGACAATCTCCCGAATCGGCATGAGTTGCCCGCTGCGATACTGCACGGACGAGAAGAAGGCAACGGCCACATCGTCCCCCAGGGCCTGCATGAGGTCCGCGACGCCGACCAACCCATCGCGACCCGGCACCACGCGCAGCGTGGGAGCCGTGGCTGATTCAGGTGCCTGCGCCTGACTCGCTGACCCAGGATGCAACGCGCCCGCGCCCCCATGCAAGGCCACGTGACTCTGCGCCGCGTACAGATCAGACGGAAAGTTCTGCGCGTCCACCAGGAGCACCTGCCGCGCGGTTTGCGGGCGATAGAAGGTCGCCAGCAACTGATGCAAGTTGACCGTCGTCGACCCGGTCGCGATCACCTCGTGCTCGCGCGCTCCGACCAACCCGGCGATACCCGGCGCCAAGCGCTCGGCCAAGTCATACCAAGGGGGCGCGCCACCCGACCAGCCGTCGATCCCCTGTTCGCGCCACTCGCCGAGCACTCGAAGCACGGCCGCTTCCGCCTCGTGAGACAGTAACCCCAGCGAGTTGCCATCAAGGTAAATGCGTTCGGGCGCCACATAGAAACGATCCCGAAACGCACGCAACTCATCGTCTGCATCGCATCTCTTTGCGTGAGCCAGTTGCTCTTCCCAGAAACCACTACGGACATCCGCGCCCGCCACTCTCGTCACCCCAGTTTCTCCTGTGCGCACGTCGACAGCAGTCCGTGTCAGTCCGTGTCAGTCCGTGTCAGTCCGTGTCAGTCCGTGTCAGTCCGTGAGGACGGCCCCCGTGTTGGCGGAGGTCACGAGCTTCGTGTAACGCGCCAACCATCCCCGGCGCACCAGCGGCTCTGGCGCCGTCCAGGTCGCCATCCGTTCGGCGATCTGCGCATCCGTCAGCACCACTTCGAGCAGACGCTCGTCTGTGTCGATCCTGACGATATCACCTTCGCGCACCGCCGCCAGCGGTCCACCGGCTGCGGCCTCCGGCGAAATGTGCCCGATGCTGATCCCCCGGGTCGCCCCCGAGAAACGTCCGTCGGTGATCAGTGCCACATCGGCTCCAAGCCCCATACCCGAGATCGCCGCCGTAGGCGCCAGCATTTCTGGCATGCCCGGCCCCCCTTTCGGGCCCTCATACCGAATCACGACGACGTCGCCTTTTTTCACCTTGCCACTGCGGATCCCCTCAGAGGCATCATCTTGCGACTCAAAGATCACGCAAGGCCCCTCAAAATGCGTCACGGTCGTCGCCCCGCTCTTGATCACGGCGCCGTCTGGAGCCAGGTTTCCGACGAGCACGCGCAGGCCGCCCTGTGCGCTGTAGGCGTCGGCGAGCGAATGAATGACCCGCGGATCCTGAATCGTCGCATCCGCGATGTTGTCCCCGAGCGTCTTGCCCGTGACCGTCATGCAGTCCGTATGGAGCAGACCGGGTCGCTGGGACAACTCACGCAGGATCGCCGAGATCCCACCCGCGCGGTCCACATCTTCCATGTGCCACTCCGACGACGGGCTCACCTTGCAGATCTGCGGAACGCGTCGAGAAATCTCATCCACGCGCGACAAAGGATAATCGACTTCCGCCTCGTGTGCGAGAGCCAACGTGTGCAACACCGTATTCGTAGAACCACCCATCGCCATGTCGAGCATGAAGGCGTTGTCGAGCGACCGCTCATTGACGATGTCCCGTGGTCGGATGTCCTGGTCAATCAGATGCTTGAGCGACGCGGCAGCTTTGCGAACCAGATCCTTGCGGCGCGGATCAATCGCCAGGATCGAGCCGTTGCCCGGCAACGCCAAGCCCAGCGCCTCCGCGAGGCAGTTCATGGAGTTTGCCGTGAACATCCCCGAGCAAGACCCACAGGACGGGCATCCGTGCTCCTCGATATCGGTCAGTTCCGCCTCGGTAATCTGCCCCGCCTGAAACGCCCCGACCCCTTCAAACACGGAGACCAGATCCACCGTTTTACCCGACGCCGTCTTACCCGCCTTCATCGGTCCACCTGACACAAAAACCGTGGGAATGTTGACTCGCAGTGCCCCCATCATCATTCCCGGCGTGATCTTGTCACAGTTCGGGATGCAGATCAGACCGTCGAACCAGTGGGCCTGCACCATCGTCTCCAGGCTATCTGCAATGAGTTCACGCGATGGCAGCGAGTACCGCATGCCAATGTGCCCCATCGCAATCCCGTCATCGACGCCGATGGTGTTGAATTCAAAGGGGATCATCCCCGCCTCGCGAATCGCTTCCTTCACAATCCGGCCGAATTCTTGCAAATGAATATGCCCCGGCACGATCTCGACGAATGAGTTGCAAATGCCGATCAGCGGTTTGCCAAAGTCCTGATTCGTCATTCCCGTCGCCCGCAAGAGGCTTCTGTGCGGCGCCCGGTCCATGCCTTTTTGAATCATGTCGCTTCTCATCGCAGCTCCACTCTCCCTGTGATCCTGTTGTCTCTCTTAGCGCGCGCCGATGGCGCGTCGTCATCCCCACATTGTAGCGCAATCTGCGGACAGGCGCCACGGGCGAATGCAAGGATGTGGAGAGAACGCGGATGCGCCGGGTCGCCAGGAGCAGGGCTGCATGTGGCCTGCGAGCCCCTGCGTCTACATCGCCTCACGCAACCGCCATCACGTGCTCACGTCGCGCTTGTCGGCTGCGCAAGAATCGGCGCAGCGCGGTCCACAAGAGGACTTCTACGGCCACCGTCCCCGCAAAGTAAAGAGTGAACACCAACATCGGCGCGGGTCCATGCCAGGGCTGATGATCGAACATAGACTGGAGGTGAGCCGTCACGTCACTGGACATCTGGAGGATGCCAAGCATCCAGGCAGGCACCACACCCACGATCATCAACGAAGACATCGCAAAACCGCGCAGACAAAACACTCGGCGAAACCGCTCCATCTCGCAGTGTTCAAAGAGGACGAGAGAGGCGACATACAACAGGATCGACAACACGCCTCCCACCGGGAGGACAAAGTCCAACATCTGCGGCATATAGAAGTAACTGAAGGTCCCGTAGTAGCTCTCAGGATTCAGTGTCATCACCCAGTTTTGAAGTGTGCCATAGACGGGGGAGAGGGCTTGAATGTCCGGCGTCGCATAGCCCGCCATCCCCTTACCCATGTAATGCGTGATCCAGGGCGCCGACTCCTGCATCAGATACGTGACTGCAGCCGTGAGACCAAGCGGCATGAACAGAACCAGCGCGGCCCACAGGATCGACATCACATATCGCCCCACGCCAATGGCCGCCACAAAGGCCAGCGAAAAAATCAGCCACTCCATGCCCACTTGGGTACTGTACCACCGCGCGGCTAGCCCCAGCCAAACATCCGCGCTGACCGTCATGCCATTCACATCCAGTCCGGCGCCTCTTGCCTCCAACCACAGCAAGAGCGCCCCGGGAAGATTGACGGCGAAGATCGTGGCGGTACCCAGCAACCATTTGACGCGCACCAACGCGGCCTTAGACACGGGGCTCGCAAGGACGGTCTCCAGGTTATTGCCCCGGCGCTCAGCCGACCAGAGGGCGGCTCCCAACAGAAGTGCGGCGCCCCACGGGGCGAGCCCGATTCCATAGCCGGACGGGTTTACCAACACGGTCTGTGAAAACCAAACTAAGCTGCCTTCGGACAAACCGGGACCCAGATACGACACGTGACCGGTCAGCACCACGAACTCCTGCGCGATCGAGCCGAAGACCGGCAGTAACCACGTCGCGATCAGGAACAGCACGATCATCCACCGTTGCTGATGCCATTCCTTGTAGACGAGTCCTCTAGGCAAGAAGGAACTCTTCACGCGCGTATCCCTCCTTGTGCATGATGTGAACGAACAACTCCTCAAAGTCGACTTCGAGCTCCTCCATGTAGACCGGTCCGTGCTGCCTGCACAGCTCTGCCACCTTGTCTGCCTCGGTCTCCACAATCACGTTGTAGACGCTGCCCGACTCCTCGACCCGCAGCACGCCTGGCGCCGTACGCAACGCGTCCGGCAAACCACCCGGAAAGACCACCTGGATGCGCCGCATCTCCCGCTTCGCTTCCTCCGTGCTCGTCTGCAAGACAACGCGTCCCTCGTGAAAAAATGCCACGCGGTCCGCGATGCGCTCGAGTCCAGCGAGATCGTGCGTCGCCATGACCACGGTGACGCCGCTGGCCGCCTCCTGCACGATCAACTGCAGAATCTGACGCTTGACGACCGCATCAAGCCCGCTCGTCGCCTCATCGAGGATCAACACCTCCGGGCGCAGCGACAAGGCACTGACAAAGGCCAACTGCACGCGCATACCCTTTGACAGCGAGCGCACGGGCCGATTCGCAGGCAGTTCGAATGACGCCAACAGTTGCCGACAACGGACATCGTCCCACCGCGGCCACGTCCTGCGTCCCCAGGCGATCATATCGCGCACGCTAAATTGACGAAAAAAGTAGTCCTGGTCCGTCACGAATCCCACCCGCTCACGGTACGTTCCAAAGCGATCCATGACGTCACTGCCGAGCACGCGCGCCCGTCCTTCGGAGGGCCGCGTCAGCCCCAGCAGCATGCTTAGAAAGGTGGACTTTCCTGCGCCGTTGGTCCCGACGATTCCGAAGATACTACCTTCGGATACAGTCAGCGTCACGTCCTGCACCGCTCGCACCCTTCCGTACTGCTTGCCAAGCCCCTCTGTGACCACGATCTCACTCATCTGAATACCTCCCTCTTTCCTCAGGCCACCCTGCGATCAACACCTCGAGTTCCCGACTGACGTCGGCCAACGGGATGCCAACGTGATGGGCCTCCACCAGCACGCGCGTCAGCATGTCGCGCACTTGTGCCCTTGCACTCGCTGCGACCGCTCCGCCAGCCCCCTCCTGTTCGCGGCATACGAACGTGCCGCGTCCGCGAATCACCTCGATCACGCCCTCGCGCTCCAATTCCTGATACGCTTTGGCAATGGTGTTCGGGTTGATCATCAAGTCGCTCGCCAACTCTCGGATGGACGGCAGCCGGCTTTGCGGTGCCAAGGCCCCCTTCGCAATGCGCGCCTTGATCTCATCGATCATTTGCTGGTACATCGGCGTACTTGAACGCGAGTCAATACGGAGCCACACGCGACCCCCTCCTTCCTGTTTCTCGCGGCAAGTGTATCATTCGATATAGTACACATATTACTTATCATACACAGCGGTGTCAAGCCCTTAGCGTGCGACGGAAGCCGTCTTGTCTCGGACGGAGGGAAAACGCCAACGACAAAGACGGCCCGAGACGCATAAAAGCCCGCTGATAGGCGGGCTTTTATGCGTTGATTGCCACTAATCAAACGGCCTATGGGCAGAGAAAGCGCTCTCCGGCCATCAGCATATGGAAGTGCTGACCGGGGTATCGCGCATACAGATCATCGACAAAGTAGCTCGGGTTTTCCCTGTTATTAGGGAACATGTCGATGTGCATCGGAAATACGGTCTCGATCCCGGCGAGCGCGGTGAGGTCGAGCGCCTCGCGGTAGTTCATGTTGCCCACGATGTTGCGGGAGGTACGCGCGTAATCGCCACCGTTGATGGGCAAAAACGCAACCTGCGGGGCAAACGCTCGCACAGCTTCCAGCAACTCGTCCGTCAAAACGGTATCGCCCGCGTGATAGATTCGCAAATCATCCAGCTCGATGAAGTAACCCAGAAACACATGGTCTCCATGCTCATCGAACTCATAAGAGGTGTGTGCCGCACCAACAGGGGTGATGCGAAAGGGGCCCATGGCAAACGACTCGCCCTCGCGCGCCTCGAGGCGTTGCTCCGGTGCCACGCCGGCGTCGCCGAGCAGGTGTCGGTGTGGGGCCGGGGCCGCGATTGTCAGCGACGGGGATGCCGCGGCCAGTCGGCTCACGGTCAACGGATCGAGGTGATCGCCATGATGGTGTGTGATCAGCACCCCCGTCGCGTCGCGAAGATCTTCCGGTTTGCAGGGTGGGGCAAATGCGCGCACAAACTCGGTGCCGGGTTCTTGCTGCTCGATGTTGTCCGTGAGGTAAGGATCAATGGCAAGATAGGCGCCATCGTGTTGCAAGGCCGTGAGCACTACACCCACTTGGCCCAGACCGTAGACGGCCAAACGGGGCGTGACGGACTCTGAAAATAGCACAAGCATCCTCCTCGGATTGCGCTGCGAGACGGGGTGGGATCGCTCCCGCCGCAGCCTCTTCGCTCAGTGTACCACAACCGCCTGTCCCCCCATTTGGCAGGGTCAGCGCGATCCAGTAGACTGATGACGAGTCGATCCGCCAAGGGAGGTCCACATGCAAGAAGAGATCCGATCCTTTCGCCCAGACGAAGTCGGCGAGCACATCCGTTTGAGTGAGTTCGCCTTTCAGTACGAACTGACCGAAGACGAACGGTCTGCACGCATTCAAGAAACCCAGCCGCAGCAGTTGCTCGGCGCATTCATTGACGGTCGACTGGCGGCAAAAGTCCTCATCCTGCCCTTGCAGGTCTATTGGTACGGAGCGCCTTGTCCGATGGGGGGCGTGGCGGCCGTCGCAACCTGGCCCGAATACCGTCGCCACGGTCTCGTGGCTCGACTCCTGCAAGAGAGCCTCCTGAAGATGCGTGCAGACGGGCAGCTCGTCTCCTGCCTTCACCCATTTTCGTTCGCCTTCTACCGGCGCTATGGCTGGGAGACGTACGTGGACCGCAAGCGCATCGAGCTCACGAAGGCACAACTTCCACACTTCGCCCGGCCGTCTGGCTGGCGCTGCGAGCGCATCGCGGACACCTCGCGCGTGCGCCCACTCTACGCTGCCTTTGCTTGTGAAGCCAACGGTACCCTCGCGCGCGACGGGGCTTGGTGGGAACAACGGGTCTTTCGCCAGCGCAAGGGCCTGTTGGTGTTGGCTGTCGATGAGCAGGGGCGCGATCGCGGGTACATCCACTACGAGGTCAAGAAAGAGACGTTGACGATCCACGAACTGGTCTACGACAGCATCGAAACCTATCACACCCTGTGGCGTCACGTCGCCGACCACGACTCCATGGCCACAACCTATACGGGGTTTGTGAGAGCGGACGATCCCCTCGCCTTCCTGCTCGCTGATCCGCGGATCAAACAGGAGATCCAGCCGTACTTCATGGCGCGCATCATTGACGTGGAAGCCCTGCTCGCGCGCATTCCCTTCGCCCTGCCTACGGCCTCCGACGCTGCGCCCACGCCCCAGATGGCCGAGATGGCCGGGGCGCCCGATATGCCGGGGATGCCGGGGATGCCGGGGATGCCAGAGTTGCCCGAGAGGCCGGCACTGGCACTGACCGCTCTGGACCCGTGGGCCCCCTGGAACGAAAAGACGTATACTGTCGCGATCGATCCGCTCCAGGGGAGACGCATCGCGGCTCACGCCATAGCGGCAGATCACATCCGGAGCCTTGACGATGTTCACATTCAGTGCACCATCCAAACCTTGTCGGCCATGCTCTTCGGCTACAAGCGCCCACGCCTGCTGCACGCACTCGGACTGATCACTGGGACGCAGGCCGCCGCTTTGGCGTGGGAGCAGGCTCTGCCGGAACGCGTCACGCATTTGATGGACTTTTTCTAACCCGGAATCCGGGGCGACGTCACAACACACAAGAGCCCGTCGATCCGGTGTGCGGATCGACGGGCTCTTGTAGATGCGTGGCACACGTTATGCCTGCAACTTCGCCTTGGCTACGGTAGCCAGTTCGGTAAATGCCTTGCTATCCGACACCGCCAAGTCAGCCAACATCTTGCGGTTGACTTCGACGCCGGCCTGCTTCAAACCGAACATCAAACGGCTATAGGACAATCCGTTGATGCGGGCCGCGGCGTTGATCCGCGCGATCCACAGTTTGCGAAACTCCCGTTTGCGGACGCGACGGTCCCGATACGCATACATCAGGGACTTCATAACCTGCTGGTTGGCCGTACGGAACAAACGATGCTTGGACCCAAAATACCCGCGGGCCAGTTTGAGAATCTTCTTGTGACGACGACGGGTCACCGTGCCGCCTTTGACTCTTGCCATCTTCGCGTATCCTCCTTACAACTTGCCTGTCTCGGCTGACCTATGCAGGTCTGATCTGGTACAACCGGCCGGCGCAGGAGAACGTCTACCCTGTCCTCATCCCTGCGTCCCGACACCCTTGACACACATGCCTTACATGTAAGCGATCAGCTGTTTGATGCGCTTTGCGTCGCCCGGCGCCATGATGCCACCGTGGCGAAGATGACGCTTTTGTTTCGACGTCTTGGACGCAGCGATGTGGTTCATGTGCGAGTGACTCATCTTGATCTTGCCGGAGCCCGTTTTCTTGAACCGCTTTGCGGCCCCACGGTGCGTCTTCATCTTGGGCATGTCCATACCTCCACAAGTCGTGGGCCCTGGGGCCCACCTACCGAATCTCAAATAGCTACTGTCAGGACGTCTTTTCTACGGTGTGCTTCGGGTTGAGGATGATGATCATGTTCTTGCCTTCGAGACGCGGCGCCCGTTCCAACACACCATAGGGTTCGAGTTCGCGAACCATCTTCTCAAGCACGGCCTGGCCGATGCCCGGATGCGTGATCTCGCGACCGCGAAACCGAACGGCAGCCTTGACCTTGTCGCCTTCCTGAAGGAACTTGATGGCAGACTTGACCTTGGTCTCGAAGTCATGATCCTCGATGTTCGGAGTCATCCGAATCTCTTTGATGTCAATGATCTTCTGGTTCTTGCGGGCATCCTTTTCCTTCTTGCTCTGCTCGTACTTGAACTTGCCAAAATCCATGATCCGACAAACGGGCGGCTTCGCTGTCGGCGCCACGTTCACAAGGTCCAAGTCCTTTTCGACCGCAATCCGCAGAGCATCCCGGATACCGACAATCCCGAGCTGGGTGTTGTTCTCGTCGATCAAGCGTACTTCCCGCGCGCGAATGGCTTCGTTGATCTGAACGTCCTCCCTGCTAATCGCGCAACACCTCCCCAATCGTTATGGCCCTTCGTTGACGCAGAAAAAGCGCGGTTTCGCTTGTGGCGTCAACCCGCGCTTCTTCCCTCTATCGCTACGTGCGTTACACCAAACGTCTTGATCCGCATGGGAAACGGCAGCGAACCCGTGGAAACCGCCTGCCCGAGAGCAGCGCCTGGATCGGAGGGTGAGAAGCGGAGCTTCTGCTTGATCTGCACATCTGTTGCCAGTATAACGCAGACCCGCCCGCTTCGCAACCCATTGCCCCTTTGGCATTGACCTCGGCCACCATTCACCCTTTGGCGTTGACCTCGACCACCATCCGCTCGATGAGTGCCTCGAGACCCATGCGGCCGATATCCCCTTGACCCCGCACGCGCACCGCCACCTCCCGCGAATCCTGTTCCTGTCCGCCGATCACGAGCATGTAGGGAACCTTGTCCATTTGCGCCGCCCGAATCTTGTACCCGATCTTCTCCGAGCGCACGTCGGCTTCGACGCGCAGACCCCGCTCTCGCAGCAACTCCTCAACTTCGCGCGCGTACTCCTCCTGGCCGCCGCTGACCGACAGAACCCGCGCCTGAACCGGCGCCAGCCAAAGCGGAAACGCCCCTTTGTAATTCTCGATCAGATACGCCACCATCCGCTCCATCGTACTCACGATGCCGCGGTGGATCACGACGGGCCTGTGCGCTTTTCCGTCTTCCCCGATATACTCCAGCTCGAAGCGCTCCGGCAGATGGAAGTCCAACTGCACAGTAGACAGCGTCTCCTCCTTGCCGAGGGCAGTCTTGACCTGAACGTCGAGCTTCGGTCCGTAAAACGCCGCCTCACCCTGCGCCTCGGTAAACTGCAACCCCATGTCAACCAGCGTCTTGCGCAACATCCCCTCAGCCTTGTCCCACATCTCGTCGTTCGCCACGTACTTCTCCGTGTCTCTCGGATCGCGCAGGGATAGTCGATAGGAATAGTCCGAGATGGCGAAGTCTTTATACACGCGCTGAATCAGCTTCACGACCCGTGCAAACTCGCTCTCGATCTGATCCGGCGTACAAAAGATGTGCGCGTCATTAAGCGTCATCGCACGCACTCGCTGCAAGCCGGCCAGCGCCCCAGACATCTCATACCGGTGCATGGTCCCGAGTTCAGCCACCCGCAGCGGCAGATCGCGGTAACTGCGCCTATCCGCCTTGTAGACCATCATGTGGTGGGGGCAGTTCATTGGGCGCAGGACGAGTTGTTCATTGTCCATTTGCATTGGCGGAAACATATCCTCTTGATAATGCTCCCAGTGACCGCTGATCTTGTACAGTTCCACGCTGCCAAGCACGGGCGTGTAGACGTGACTGTACCCGAGGCTCTCCTCGAGATCCACGATATAGCGCTCGATCACACGCCGTACACGAGCGCCGTTTGGCAGCCAAAGGGGCAAGCCCGAGCCCACTTCCCGCGCCAGCGTGAAGAGTTTGAGCTCCTTGCCGAGCCGCCGGTGATCGCGTTCCTTCATCTCCTCAAGCATCTTCAAGTGGGTCTCGAGTTCTGCGGCCTTGGCAAATGCTGTGGCGTAGATCCTTGTCAACTGTTCCCGCTTCGCATCGCCGCGCCAGTAGGCCCCGGCCAGACTGAGGAGTTTGAAGGCCTTGATCTTCCCCGTCGAAGGCAGATGGGGCCCACGACACAAGTCAGTAAATTCACCTTGACTGTACAGTGTCAGCGTCGTGTCCGCCGGCAAGTCTTCGATAATCTCGACCTTGAACCGGTCGTTGCGCCCGGCGAAGTAGGCAAGCGCTTCATCCCGTTTGATCACTTGCCGAGTCAGCGGAAAATCCGCCTTGACAATCGCCTGCATCTCTTTCTCGATCGCCTCAAACTGCTCCGGTGTGAAGACGTGGTCTGCAAAATCATAGTAGAAACCGTCCTCAATCACAGGGCCAATGGCAAACTTCGCCTCCGGGTAAAGGCGACTGACCGCCTGCGCCATCACGTGCGCACACGTGTGACGGTAGACCGACAACCCTTCCGGGGAATCGAGCGTTAAGACCTCGACAGCGTCCCCATCCGCTACCTCTGCCGACAGGTCAACCACCTTGCCATTGATCTTGCCAGCCACTGCGTTTCGCGCGAGTCCCGCACTGATCGCCTGTGCGATCGCTTGTACGGTCGATGCCGCTGGGACCTCCCGCGAGCTTCCATCGGGCAAACGAACCTGAATCGAGTCTGCGACTTCCATACCGTCCACACCTCTCTGCCTATCTGTAGTGAAAGCGCTGGTGCCACTTCGCGATACCCCCTGGGCCACTACGGCAACATCGGGACACGTCAGAACGTCAAAAGACGCCTTCATCCCGAGCCCGTCTGCTCAAGGGACGAAGGCGTCTTGCGCCTACGTGGTTCCACCCAACTTCACTGAATGCCCGCAAACCGGTCGCGTAGCATCAGCCTCTTGCCGCGTAACGAGCGGTCTTCGTTCAGGCATGAGCGCTGTTACAGCCCGCGCGTTCGCCGAAAGCTCCCGAGTGGTAACCGAATGACGGATCGACGGTCGCGCTCCCAGCCACTGCCGCGCGACCTCTCTGGGACATCCATGCCAATCGTCGTGTCTCGTTCACAGCCGATGTGTATTTACAGGGTAGTATAGAAGCTCGGTCTCGGGGTGTCAAGCTTGCCTCCGAGCAGATCACAGGCAGGGTCGTCCCGGCAAAACTGCGCCCGACGACCAAACACGCGTACCAACGTTTGAACAAAGGATTCTTCTACATTGTAGGTGTGAATGATCAACTGCGCCGGAGATCGGGTAATGAGCGCACTCATTAACACATCCTGCGGGTGCAAGTCGTCCTCACAAGTTTGCCTTGCGATCGTCTCCATAGCGGAGACATCGAGTGGCTCATACTTCGCGTCGTAGCCACGCACCGTCTCGCCAAGACAAACGACATGAACGGTTTCTCCGCGTGACGGCGTCGTGTCAAGAAAGTAACGCAGGATGCCGACGAACTCTTCGTATTCACGACTCACGAGGTACTCGTCCACACGCTCTTGCGCGGCCCGTTGCATGGCATGCAGCCAACGGGAACAGCGAAAGCGCAAGAGACCGTCAAGGTGTAGCTCAAGCCCTTGTTCAAAGACGTCCGCCATGATGTCTTCCATCCGCGACGCCTCGCGATAGCGTTGCGCCTGCGCTGCCTCCAGACGAACACAGCGACCGTAAGAACTGGCTGCCAAGTAATCGGCCTCTTCCCCTGAGAGGTAGGGGTGACACTCTCCGATCAAACGCCGCATCTGACGAAAGCGCCATTTGCCGCATAAAAATCGACTGATCAAACGACACATGTAACGGCTCGATTCCGTTGGTTGGCCAAAACCGTCAAGTCGTACATCCAAGTAGGACGGTTGTTCGGCGTCATCGACCTGCATATACAGAATGGCGCCCCTGCGCGCAAGCGGCGCCGCCAATCGTCGAAGGGCGAGCAATAACTCCCGCAGATCGCTCGATTCTGTCATGCGCAAACGGTGCATGCCCATCAACCTCCGCTACTCTGGATGTCCGTGCCAACCGGTCCGAACCTGCACACCGGACCGGTCTCATCCAACAGTATACGGATGTATGCGGGCCCCTATACAGTCCGCAATCGAGCGTGTTCTCGCCGTCAGCGGTCCAGTGCCGCGCGGAAGAACGCCAGCGTTTGCGCAAATGCATCCCTGGCGGCGGTCACCTGGTAGGACTTGCGGGTGTCATTGAAAAACGCGTGCTGGGCACCTTCGTAAACCGTGTAGGCAAAGTCCTTTCCAGCCGTTTCCATCGCCATCGCAAACTCAGGCACCGCGTCGGTGATGCGGCCATCGAGGGCGCCGTAAAACCCGCGAACCGGACAAGCGATGGCGTGCAATCGATCCGCAGCGGGCGCGTTGCCGTAAAAGATAGCGGCCCCTGCCAACTGCGGATCGAGGCAAGCCAGCAAGGCAGACAAGGCGCCACCCATGCAAAAGCCGACCGACACAACGCCTTGGCCTTTGGTATGTTCGCATTGGTCGCGCAAGAAGCTGGAGGCCGCCGTCAGCGCGCCCGTGTACCGGTCCATCTGCAGACCTCCAAAGAGGGTCGCAAACGTCTCTTGGATAGCACCGCGTTCGGCTTCAGGCAATTTGTCCATCTCCGCTTGGCGAGCTTCAGGACTGTGCCACGCGGTCGACGGCATCGTGTCGAGAAACGCCTTGACGGCCTCCACGCGATCGGCAGCAAGCACCGTCGGCCGTTTTCCATCCACCGCGTACAAGTCAGGGGCAAATGACACGTAGCCCGCCTCGGCAAACCGCCGCGCCACGTCCTCGATGTGGTCGTCGACTCCCCAAATCTCTTGGATGACAATCACCACGGGCAAGGGACCGTCTGCCCGGCTCGGCTTTTGCAACAGACCGACGTACTGACCTTCGTTACCGTACCGGACCCACTCCGTATGCAGTTTCATCATCGATCCGCTCCTGTCGATTCAGTATGTACATCTCCAAACTGCGACTACACAGGCGACACCGCGACCACGACGATGCTAGAATAGCATCTCAGTCGCCCGTTCACGCCGGGCCACGCCCGTGGCCACAGCGGCCTCGGCAACAGCGAGACTCACAGCCTTGGCGATGCGCTTGTTAAATACGCTGGGAATGATGTAGTTCTCATTCAACTCGTCATCCGTGACGATCGATGCGATCGCCCGCGCTGCAGCGAGCTTCATCTCTTCGTTGATCGTACTCGCCCGGGCGTTCAGCGCCCCGCGAAAGATGCCGGGGAAACACAAGACATTGTTGATTTGGTTGGGATAATCCGACCGTCCAGTTGCCATCACCCGAACGTACGGCTCCGCTTCTTCCGGGGCGATTTCGGGCGTAGGGTTGGCCATGGCAAAGACGATCGGGTCCTTGGCCATCGACTTGACATCATCGACTTTGAGGACGCCGGGA
The DNA here is from genome assembly GCA_026627155.1 of Bacillota bacterium. Lineage (GTDB taxonomy): Bacteria > Bacillota > Bacilli > Alicyclobacillales > SLC66 > JAPNUJ01. The sequence goes on from JAPNUJ010000001.1 coordinate 58,783, forward strand.
CCGGATAGCCCGATAAACACATCAGCGCCATGTATCACTTGGCTGAGTGGCCCTGACAAGTTCTCCGGGTTGGTATGCTCCTTGTACCAGTTCCACACCGGATTGTCATACTCCTGCCCACGCACAAGTGCACCTTGGCGGTCCACCCCGATGACGTTGGTGACGCCTGCGGCCAGGAGCATCTTGGAACAGGCGACGCCTGCGGCCCCGATGCCGGTCACAACCACCTTGATGTCATCCATCCGCTTGCCTACGACTTTGACAGCGTTCAGCAACCCAGCCAGCAAGACCACGGCCGTACCGTGCTGATCATCGTGAAATACGGGAATGTCCAGTTCTTTGCGCAAGCGTTCCTCGATGTCAAAACACCGCGGCGCCGAGATGTCTTCCAGGTTGATCCCACCAAACACCGGTGCAATCGCCTTCACGATCGCCACGATCTCATCGGGATCTTTCGTGTCCAAGCAGATGGGAAATGCATCGACTTCGGCAAACTGCTTGAACAGCATGGCCTTGCCTTCCATCACGGGCATCGCCGCCGAGGGCCCGATGTCGCCAAGCCCCAAAACGGCAGTTCCGTCCGATACGATCGCCACCATGTTGCGCTTGATCGTCAACTGAAAGGCCTTCGCCGGGTCTTCATGGATGGCCATGCATACGCGCGCGACGTCCGGCGTGTAGACCCGTGACAAATCGTCGCGATTCTTGACCGGGGACTTGGGGCGCATCTCGATCTTGCCGCCGAGATGCAGCAAAAACGTGCGGTCCGAGACGTTGACGACACGGACCCCTTTGAGCGCCTCCAGCGTCCGAACGATCTGTTGCGCGTGCTCGCGATCAAAGGCATGAATCGTCACATCGCGCAGAGCCGTCTTCTTGGACACCTGAATCACGTCGACCGCGACGATGTCGCCACCGCATTCGCCGATCGCCTTGGCCAGCTGACCATAGATGGCACTGTCGTTATCAAGTTCAAGACGCAGGATCAGACTGGTACTGGCACTATGTTGCAGATCACTCAACCTCCCCAACCGACCGTCCATTCGATTATAGCAAACTCGCGGCCAGGACCCTATCGCGTAGACGAGCCTATTTGACGAGAATGTGAATCGGTGAACCCAGTGCCACTTCGGCCGCTTCCATGACCATCTCACCCAGTGTGGGGTGGGCATGGATCGTAAGCGCAACATCCTCCAGGGTCGCCGACAGTTCAATCGCCAGTGCGAGCTCGGCAATCAGGTTGGACGCCTCCATCCCAATGACCTGCGCGCCTACCAAAAGGCCAGTTTCCTGCTCCGCGATCAGTCTCACAAAGCCGGCGTCTGCCTGGAGCGCCACGGCGCGGCCGTTCGCGGCAAAGTGAAAGCGGCCGACGGCGATGTTCCCGTACCGTTCGCGAGCTTCCATTTCCGAGAGCCCCACGCTGGCGATCTCCGGGTCAGAGAACACGACAGACGGAAGGCAGCGATAATCGACCACGCTACTGTGGCCCGCGATCACTTCGGCGGCGACTTTGCCTTCATAGGAGGCCTTGTGCGCCAAGGCCGGGCCCGCGACGATATCGCCGATCGCGAAGATGTGCGCGGCGCTCGTGCGACACTGCGAATCGACCTCGATCAAGCCGCGCTCGGTGAGCTTCACACCCGCCGTTTCGAGCCCCAGTTCTTCGGTGTTCGGACGCCGACCGACCGTGACGAGAATGTAGTCCGCCGTCACCTGTTTCTCCTCGCCCTTCACGGTGAACGTGAGCGTAATCCCATCCCCATCCTCTTTGACAGACTGGGCCAGGGCGTCCGTGTGAACGGCCACGTCTTGTGCCTTGAGTGTGCGCACGACGAGTCTTGACAACTGCGCGTCAAACAGCGGCAGGATGCTCGGGCTACCCTCGACGATCGTGACCTTTGAACCGAAACGCGCAAACGCCTGCCCCAGTTCGATGCCAATGTACCCGCCGCCGATCACGATCAGCCGCTTGGGCACCTCCGTCAGCGCCAACGCCTCCGTGGACGACAATACGCGCGGTCCAAAGGGGATGGACTTCAGTTCAATCGGACGCGACCCCGTCGCAACGATGGCATGGGCAAACCGATAGCCGTGCGCCTCTGTCTCGGTCATGATGCGCACTTCGTCCGGCTTGGCGAAGAACGCCTCACCGCGAATCACTTCCACGCCGTGGCCTTTGAGCAACGTTCGGACGCCGCCTGTCATCTTGTCGACCACGCCTTGCTTCCAGCGCTGCACCTCACCAAAGTCCAGTTCCGCCGTTGTCCGTATGCCGGGGAACAGCTCTTTGCGGGCGTCATCATAGTGATGGGCGGACGAGATCAGTGCCTTGGACGGAATACAGCCGCGGTTCAGGCACACGCCGCCGAGTTCATCCTTGTCGACAAGCGTGACTGACTTGCCCAGTTGGGCCGCGCGGATAGCCGCCACATACCCGCCAGGCCCACCACCGATCACAACGACATCGACTTCTTCAGTCAATTCTCCTACGACCATGCCTCACACCTCCAACAACATCAGACGCGGATTCTCGAGCAGCTTTTTGATTTCATTGACAAACTGTTGGCCGAGCACCCCGTCAATGATGCGGTGATCAAAACTGAGCGACAGCGCCATCATGTGGGCCGGAACGATCTCACCGTTTTTGATGACAGGCTTCTCGGTAATTCGCCCCACACCCAAGATGGCGACTTCCGGATAGTTGATAATCGGCGTAAAGAACAGTCCCCCTGCGGAACCGATGTTGGTAATGGAGATGGTGCTGCCCTTGATCTCAGACGAAGCGAGTTTCCCAGCGCGACCTTTCGTCGCGAGGTCATCGATCTCTGTGGCGATGGAGAACATGCTTTTTCGGTCCGCGTGGCGCACGACCGGGACGAGCAAGCCACGTTCCGTGTCCGTCGCGATCCCGACGTGATAGAAGCGTTTGATCACCAATTCCTGCCGTTCTTCATCGAGCGAGGCGTTGAGCTGAGGGTAGCGACGCAGGGCGGCGACTAGCGCCTTTACAATAAAGGGCAAATACGTGATCTTAACGCCTCGCTCCGCGGCGAGCGGTTTGATCTCTGAGCGAAATCGGACCAACTCCGTCACATCCACCTCGTCCATCAGCGTGACGTGCGGCGCCGTGTACTTCGACTTGGCCATCGCTTGCGCAATGATCTTGCGAATCGATGTGAGCGGCACGCGTTCTTCAAGCGCTTCGGCAACCGCCTCCAGTGTGGCGCCCATCGGCGAGGGAGCGACGGATCGCGTGTCTTCGCCAGTCGAGCGGCCTCCTAGTCCTTCACTCGCTGCGCTCACGTCAGAGGGGCTCGGCTGAGCCCCTGCCGAACCACTGGCTGTGGATGCAGATGCTGCAGCGGCTGCGACCGCGGCCTCCACGTCGTCCCGCGTGATCTTCCCAGCGGTTCCAGACCCGACGAGGTGGCGCAAGTCGATGCCAGCCTCCCGCGCAAACTTGCGCACACCAGGTGTCGCGAGCACCTCACCCGCCAAACTGGCCGCCGTGCTGCCGGCGACGACCGCAGTCGCAGGCGCAGCCGGGGCGGCATTGGCGGTTACTTGGCTCGGATGGGTGGCCTGGGTGGCCGGTGTAGGCTGGGTCACCGGTGTCAGCGCTCCGACCTCTGCGACAGCGACGTTGTGGACGACTGTGCCGAGTCCGGCTTCAGACACAGCGACTGCGGGAGCCGGGGCGGTAGTCACCTCGTTGCCTGCACCCTCGACTGCGAAAGTGATGAACAGATCGCCGACAACGGCCGTGGCGCCCGCCTGAACGTGGATCTCCTGCACTTGACCAGTCACAGGACTTGGGACTTCGACCATCGCTTTGTCGTTCTCCACTTGGGCGATCGCGTCATCCTCTTTCACCTGATCACCCGGTTTGACCAGCCACTGATCCACGCGTCCCTCGTGCAGACCCTCACCGAGTTCCGGAAAGCGAAATACAAACTGCCCCATCACCAAGCCCCTCTCTCGTTCCCGTCATGGACCCTCTACGATGTCATCACTGCGTCAAACGCAGTTTGCACCCGACCCGTGGTCGGCAACCATTCATCCTCGATCAGTCCAAAGGGATACACCGTGTCAGGAGCGGTCACGCGCAGCACAGGCCCTTCCAGATGATAAATGGCGTGTTCGTTGATCTGGGCCACGATCTCAGCGGCGGCACCCGCCGATTTTTGCGCCTCTTGCAAGACAATGGCCCGATGAGTCTTCTTCACAGAGGCCACGATCGTCTCGATGTCAATCGGACTGATGGTCCGCAGATCAATGACCTCAGCCTCAATGCCACGGGTCTTGGCCCACTCGTCAGCTGCCTTGATCGCGGTATGCACCATCGCTCCGTAAGCCACGACGGTCAAGTCGTTGCCAGGACGGACGACATTGGCGCGCCCGAGTTCGATGCTGTACCACTCCTCTGGCACCTCCTGGCGCATCGACCGGTAGAGCTTCATGTGCTCCAAAAAGAACACGGGATCGTTGTCGCGAATCGAGGCGATGAGCAGTCCCTTGGCGTCATATGGGTTCGACGGAACGACGACTTTCAGTCCCGGCGTCTGCAATAGCAGACCTTCCAGGCTATCCGCATGCATCTCCGGCGTCTTCACGCCGCCCCCAAACGGGGCTCGATAGGTGATCGGGCATGTATACCTCCCACCCGAGCGAAAGCGCATCCGTGCGGCTTGCCCTGCGATCTCGTCGAATGTCTCAAAGACGAACCCGAAAAACTGGATCTCCATCACCGGCCGAAACCCCTGGATCGCCAAGCCGGTTGCCAGACCACCGATTCCCGATTCCGCCAGCGGCGTGTCAAACACCCTCTGATCACCGTACTTTTTTTGCAAACCATCCGTAGCTCGAAAGACCCCGCCGCTTTGCCCGACGTCCTCCCCAAACAACAGCACGGACTCATCGCGTCCAAGTTCGAGGTCCAGGGCGTTTGTCACGGCCTGGATCATCGTCATCTGTGCCATCTACTTTCCCTCCCCGGCAAACTGTTCGCGCTGCGCCCGCAAATCGGCGGGTAGCGTCTCAAACATCGTGTCGATCAATCCCGCGACACTCATCGCGGGATATCGGTCCGCCTGTTCAAGTGCGTCCTTTACCGCGGTGTTCGCCTCTTCCACCACGCGTTCCTCATCC
>JAPNUJ010000001.1:63943-69303 GCA_026627155.1 Bacillota bacterium
TTGCGAAAGCGCACAAGCGGATCTTTTTCTTTCCATACGGCTTCCATGTCTTTCGTTCTGTAGCGCGTCGGGTCATCCCCGCTCATCGTGTGCGGCCCATAGCGAAACGTAACCGTCTCGATCACGCTCGGCCCGCCCCCGAAGCGCGCGCGATCAACGGCTTGCCGAGTGGCTGCGTAGACCGCCAGAACATCCATGCCATCGACTTGCACGTTTGGCACGCCCGCTGCATCCGCCTTTTTCGCCAGCGAGTCCGCAGCGGTCTGGAGACGGACAGGCACGGAGATCGCAAATTGGTTGTTCTGTATGATGAACACGGCCGGGGCCTGATAAGCGCCGGCAAAGTTGATCCCTTCGTAAAAATCACCTTGCGAGGTCCCGCCATCCCCAATGTAGGTAAACGCCACGCGCTCTTCCCCGCGGAGCTTGAAACCGAGCGCCACACCGGCCGCTTGAACAATCTGGGCGCCAATGATAATCTGCGGCATCAAGACGTGAACATCCTCGGGAAACTGTCCGCCGTGCTGATGTCCACGCGAGTAAAGGAAGGCTTGATACATCGGCCAGCCATGCCACACCGCCTGCGGAATGTCGCGATAGCTTGGCAGCAGGAAGTCGTCTCGTTCCGTGGCCGCTTCGCTCCCGATCATCGACGCCTCTTGTCCAGCCACCGGCGCATAGAACCCAAGGCGTCCTTGACGAGTGAGCTTGACAGCTCGACCGTCCCAGACGCGGGTGAACACCATCTTGCGCATCAGATCTCGCAGCTGCTGATCTGTCAGTTTCGGCAACAAATCACGATTGACGACGCGCCCTTCCTCATCCAAAACACGCAAAGTCGCCGACATCGGCTTTTCCAGAACTGCACTCATTCTCGTCACCTCAGTCAGTTTGCTTGAGTCTGCCCCGCGGATACTCCGCGCTTAGTGATACAGACCATAGATATAGTATAATACAGATCAGGCGAGAGCGCGACCCCTGTCCGCTGGTCCAGCGAAAATCGGCACAATTTCTTGTCTGTCCCACTAGAAAAGAGGGGATGATCCTCATGGTCGATGGGCCGGCACATTCCGGAATAGGGCGTAAAATCGAAGGTCACTCCCTATACAGTGCACATCTGGGTGAAGAACGAACCATGAAAATCTTTGTGCCGCCCGGGTACGATGCCTCGGTTCGTTATCCGATTCTCTACGCGCACGACGGCGATGAATTCTTTACCCACGGCCGTATTGCCACTCTCGCCCAGCAGTTGATTGTAAGCGGCCAGATACGCCCGCTTCTGATCGCCGGAATCGCCGTCGATCGGACGTGGCGGACCGAAGACTACGCCTTTTCAGGCACGAGAAACCGCGCCTTTATCCAGTTTGTGATCGAAGAGTGCATGCCGCACGTCGAGCGCCTGTACAGCGTCGAGTCCGCCGATAGAGCGATGGCTGGCATCTCTCTCGGCGCGTCGTTGACCGTGCAGATCGCACTGTCGCATCCCGACCTGTTTCGATCCATGTTGCTCTACTCCGGAGCATTCGGGAGAGAGATACAGTCTGCTGTCAGGAGCGATACAGCGATGGATTCACTGCATGCGTGGATCGTTGTGGGAACTTCGGAAGATCGGGCAGTCACGCCGCGAGGAATATGGGATATACTAGACGCCAACAGACAGATGCACGAGCGCCTCAGCGCCGCTGGCGCACGCGTCCAGTACGCGGAGGTGCCCGGTCAGCACCTGTGGGGATTCTGGCAGAGCCAGACGCCGGCAGCCCTCGCTTGGTTGAACGAGCGCTGGGCCGGCGCTTTCTAACGGGTTGTATCAATCGGCGACGTGGACGAGCAGTTTGCCGGTATTGACCCCAGAAAAGAGACCTAAGAATGCCTCGGGAAGCTGATCAAACCCGTGAATCGTCGTCTCGCGAAACTGTAACTTGCCTTCACCTAGCCACTGACCCAGTTGATTGGCCGCCTCGCGAAAGTGGGGCGCATAGTCCGAGACGATGAACCCTTGTGCCAACGCCCGGCGAATGACAAGGTAGGAAAAGAGTCGGGGACCCACATCCATACGATCCAGGTTGTACAGCGAAATCTGGCCGCAAACGGGGATGCGCGCAAAATCGTTGAGCAATCGAAAGACAGCGTCCGTGACGTCTCCACCCACGTTGTCAAAGTAGACGTCGACCCCGTTGGGACAAGCCGCCCGAAGATCAGACTGGAAGTCCGCGCTCTTGTAATCGACCGCCGCATCAAACCCTAACTCCTCAATCAGCCAACGCGTCTTATCCGCAGATCCCGCGATGCCGACGACACGACACCCCAGGATCTTCCCAATCTGACCGACAACCGAACCGACGGCACCCGCAGCGCCCGAGACAACAAGCGTTTCTCCGCCCTTTGGCTTGCCAATCTCTAGTAAGCCAAAGTAGGCGGTGAGTCCAGGCATCCCCAAGACGCCAAGCGCCGAGGTGACCGATGCTCGGCCTGGATCCAGTTTTTGCAGGCCACGCCCACTCGTGATGGAGATCTCCTGCCAAGGCAGTTCCCCCATCACGATGTCGCCCGTTTGCCACTTTGGGTGACGGGACTCGATGATCCGGCCGATAGCGCCGCCGGAGATCGGCTCACCCACGACGAAGGGCGCCACGTAGGACTTCATGTCATTCATGCGCCCTCGCATATACGGATCCACAGAGATGTACATTGCTTGGATGAGCACCTGCTCTTCCTGTAACTCTGGCAGATCGATCTCGTTCATTGCAAAGGTGGATGAGGTCGGCATTCCTTTTGGACGCTCAGCCAGCGCAATTCGCTTTGTTCGTGTTCCCACAGAGATTCCCCCTTTAAACCTTATCGTCTAGTCTCGAAACGCGGGCGCCTGCTCAGGTCCCTCACCGTGCGCGGCCAACTGAACCCGGACCGATTGCGGGAGCGGCGTCGGCCTTTGCGTCTTGTAGTCATAGTAGATCAGTACGGCCTGCCCACGGGCGCAGACAAGTCCCTCACCGTCGACGATCAGATGGTCGACAGTAAAGCTGCTCGTCTTGATTCGGCTAACCCACGTCATCACCGTCATCGGACGTCCGTAATGAATCTGCCGCAAAAAATCGCAACGGGCAGACGCCACGATCAGGTTCCACTGCCCGACGCTGAGGTCGGGATTGCAAATGGCGAAGATCGGCGTTCGCGCCTCTTCCATGTACGTAAAATAGAGGCTGTTATTCACATGACCCAGTGCATCACAATCATTGAACCGAACGGACAGATCCGTCTTGAACACGGGCTTCCCCTCCTTCGCTCATGATAACAACTCTCCACGCATTATGCCAAATCGACAAGTCTTTGCACTCAGAGTCTACCCAACTACGCAAACACTGCATTGTCACTCTGATCAGCGATCCGACTCTCCACAGTGGAGACTTCTTTATTATTTTGAATACAGGCATTTACAATAACGCCATACTGAAGTAGAGTTCTGTGTGTAAGAAAACATTCAGTTTGGAGGAGTGTCAGTGAAAAGAGCATGGTTTACCGCAGCTTCCATCTTGGTCGCGCTCGGCCTCACGGCCGCGCCGCACGCATCCGCCGCCACACCCATCCACGACCAGGCTTGGCAGACCCTCTCGACGTACCTTACCGCCGCAACACAAGACAACCCTGCCAAGGTGGCCGCCCTGTCCAGTGACACCCGGTTCGCACCCGGCACCGCCAGCGCTCACTATGCGCTGATGTTCCAACTGCCGCAAGCGCAGATCGCATCATTTACGATTGACAGTGAGCTTCCCGAGTCGGCAACGACTTCATCGTTTGAAGTGACGGTCACGAACCGGGACGGAAGCTCGATGCAGGTTCCCGTCACGCTCTCTGATCGGACCGGGGCGTGGCTGGTAGAGGTGAACCAGGAGTCCTTGGGTAGCCACTTTCGCCTTCTTCACGGCTGGGCCAAATCCAGTACGCGTGCCACCACAGCCCTCACGCCCAGCCTCGCACCCGGCGAGATCGCGACATGGGACTTTCAAGGATTGACGAGCACGCTCTATTCGATCGATACGTTCTCGCCGAACGATGAAAACTTTGACCATGTCACGTTGCATCTGCAGCAGAACTCGGTGGCGTCGTACATGACAGCAGAAGTCCAGTACGCGGTCGTCATTTCCTTGATTTTTGGAGACCTGGAGTGGGGTACGCCCGTCGTCGTCTATGGAAACATCTGGGGTACTGCGAAGAACTATGTGCTGTATGGAACCAGTGCAGATCCCCCGGACTGCCAATTGCGCTTCGTGAACTATGACTCCACCGAGACGAACCCGATCAACGGCTTTGGCAGCGCATACGAGTATTGATGTCCCCAGTGGTTCTGGCACGCTGCAGAAGAAGGGGGGGCCGTGGCATGATGGCTGGCAAACGACCGATTCCGGAGTTGATCCGTCTGTTTCTTCTCGTGGCAGGCTTGGCGCTGTTCGTGGCGTCCTTCTCCCTTACGCTGCCGCTGTCTCTGGTGTTAGGGCAACAGATTCGTGGCGCCATCTATGGTGCCAGCATCATCTTGCTGACCCTCTGGATCTACAGTGCCTACAACGAAAAGTACGGCGTCGTCAGTGTCATTCTGGCACTGACAGGCGCCGTCGTGGTCTGGCTGGACGGTACACCGCACCACGGTTTCAAGATCGTGCTCATCACCATCACACTCGTTGTCGGCGACTTGCTATTGTACAGACACAAGAAGACCGTCGGTGTCCTATACTTGCCCTCTTTGGTCGGCGGTTTCATTATGATTTCGCACCTGATGCTTCTGCAGGCACAGTTTGGCCTAGGCGTGCACGACTCAGCCTATCTCGCCGTCGGCACGATTTTAATCGCTCCACCTAGCGCAATTCACATCGCCATTTGCGTGCGCAGTCGTGCCCGCCGGCAAAGCGTCTAGCCACAACCACCGTCTGTCCGGCTCCATTGCAAGCGTGGGCTGCCTCAGCCCACGCTTGCCCATCGTCTGCCCATTTTTTCCAGATGGCGGACTCGATCCTCTTAACGCACCTTGTCTCGCAGCCAAGCCGTGAGTTCGGTGATGCTCACACGCTCCTGCGCCATCGTGTCGCGCTCGCGGACCGTGACCCGCCCGTCGGACGGGGAGTCGAAGTCGTAGGTGATGCACCAGGGGGTGCCCACCTCGTCCTGGCGACGGTAGCGGCGGCCCACCGCGCCGGCGTCGTCGTAGTCGACGTTCCACAGGCGGCGCAGGCGGGCGGCCAGCTCCCGGGCCGGGCCGGTGAGCTCCTCCTTGCGGCTCAGCGGCAGGACCGCGGCCTTGACGGGCGCCAGGCGCGGGTCGAGCCTGAGGACGATGCGCGTGTCGACCCCGCCCTTGGTGTTGGGGG
>JAPNUJ010000200.1 GCA_026627155.1 Bacillota bacterium
GAATCGCCACTATGCGCACGTGGACTGCCCCGGACATGCGGACTATGTCAAGAACATGATCACCGGTGCGGCGCAGATGGATGGCGCGATTCTCGTGGTCTCGGCGACGGACGGACCGATGCCGCAAACGCGCGAGCATATCCTGCTGGCCCGGCAGGTCGGCGTACCCCACATTGTCGTGTTCATGAACAAGTGCGACATGGTGGACGATGAAGAACTGCTGGAACTCGTGGAGATGGAGATCCGCGACTTGCTCAGCGAATACGAGTTTCCTGGAGACGACACTCCCGTGATTCGGGGTTCCGCGCTCAAGGCGCTCGAGGATCCGAAAGGCGAGTGGTCGAACAAGATCGACGAACTGATGGCGGCCGTCGACTCGTTCATCCCGACGCCGGAACGCGACACTGACAAGCCGTTCCTGATGCCGGTCGAGGACGTGTTCACCATCACTGGCCGTGGCACCGTTGCCACGGGGCGCGTGGAACGCGGTCAGCTCAAGGTCGGCGACGAGGTCGAAATCGTCGGTTTCACGGAGGATCCACGCAAGACGGTGGCGACCGGAATCGAGATGTTCCGCAAGCTGCTTGACTTTGCGCAGGCCGGCGACAACATCGGCGCCCTGCTGCGCGGTGTGGATCGCAAGGACGTGGAGCGCGGCCAAGTGCTGTGCAAGCCGGGTTCGATCAAGCCGCACACGCAGTTTGAGGCGCAAGTGTACGTGCTCAAGCGGGAGGAAGGCGGTCGGCATACGCCGTTTTTCAATAACTATCGCCCGCAGTTTTACTTTCGCACCACTGACGTGACCGGAGTGATCACGCTGCCGGAAGGTACGGAGATGGTCATGCCTGGCGACAACGTGCAACTGAAGGTGGAGCTGATCTCCCAGATCGCGATTGAGGACGGCACCCGCTTCGCCATCCGCGAGGGCGGCCGTACAGTGGGCGCGGGCGTGGTTGTCGGCATCAAGAAGTGATGGTGGGAGCGGGAGTCAGGTCGCGGTTGACCTGACTCCCGCTTTTTCGCCGGCACGGGTTGAATGTGTCCAAGTTGGCACGATTCCCAACCCAAGTGGAACCTGTGAGGCAGGCGCCCTTATAATGGGGCGGCGCCCCCGCAGGGGCCAAACTGCGTGAGGTGAGGAGTGTCAGTATGGACGACGAAGTGCAAGCGACGCCGTCGCGGCGCAAGCAGAGTGCTCCGCAATCGGGGTGGCGGACGTTCTGGGACTGGGTGAAGGCAATCGTCATCGCACTGATCATCGCCTTTTGCATCCACCAGTTTATGTTCCAACAATTTGTGGTCAAGGGCGACTCAATGGTGCCAACGTTGCTTAACGGAGAGCGCCTGCTTGTTGACAAGATCCCGTTTTACTTCGGGCCGCCCAAACGCGGCGACATCATCGTTTTCCGCTACCCGCTGGACGTCCGGCAGACCGATGTCAAGCGGGTGGTGGGGGTGCCGGGCGACCGCCTGCGGCTGGTCAACAAGCAGCTCTTTGTGAGCGGCAAAGCCGTCCAGGAGCCGTCTGGGTGATGAAGCGCAGCTCAAGAAGCTGTTCGAAGTTCTGGCCGAGCGTTATTCGGACCGTGAAGGTG
>JAPNUJ010000201.1 GCA_026627155.1 Bacillota bacterium
CACCATCGGTCGCGTCCATCCCAATGTTCCGCTGAACACCGTCGGGCAGATGTCTGCGGCGATCACCCCGTTTCTTGGGCAGCAGCTCGGTCGCGACGTATTTGCCGTCGGGATCATCGGCGCCGGCGCCGTCGCGGCCATCGTTGAGGCGCTCGGCTTCGCCTGGGGGTTCGGCGAAGTCACCGGCGTGCGCCACTCGCTCGAACACCGCGTCGACGATGCGCCTTGGTTTTACGGAGTCTTCACCCTCATCGTCCTGGCCGCCGGTATCGTCGTCATCGTGGTGCAAAACCTCGTGTCGCTCGATATCCTCGTCGAGGTCGTCAACTCCTTTTTGCTTCCGCTCGTGCTCGGCTTCCTCGTGGGGCTGGCGATCAAGGCGCTTCCCGCCGACGTCCGCCTGCGCGGCTGGTACAAATGGGTCGTGATCGTCACCGTCTGCCTCACCGCCGGGCTTGGCGTGTATGGCGGGTTGACCGCGATCCCGGGCTTCCCGGCGTTGTGAGAAGGCGCGAGGGACGAGAAATCCGAGGAACGCAACGCGTCGTCAGTCCGCTGAGGTCATGCACATTTGGATGGGTCCGTATCATATTGTGACCTATCGCCAGCCTTGACCTGAGAGGAGCACCGTTGTGGCCACCTCAGACAGTACGCCCGATTCCTTGCATGCTCGCACCCTTGACGCGATGAACCAGATCCTCGCCCGCGCACTCGGCTACGTTACGGGCCTCGAGAAAGTAGCCGTCGATCAGGCGGTTCGGCTCCTGTATCCCCGTGTGGAGAATCGGGTCATGCAAGCCTCCGAGGAGGAGCTTCGCGTGGAACTCAAGCACCTGCAGACGCTTGTGGAGGCTGCACTCGCTGAGCCTGCGCCAAGCAAGCCGCCTCGGAGGGCCCTGTCAGCCAAAGGAAAGAAAGCCTCCACGGGCCGCAAAAGGCGTACTGGGGCGACTGCGGGCGGTGCTTAGTCGGCACAAGCTGCTGCGCGACAGTTTGTCGCGGGTCTTGACAGGACTTTGTTGAACTGGAACGCAGTCACGCGAACAGACTCGTCCGTGTCGTCTGTCGCTCATGCAAGTTTGGGCCAGCCTGCGGGTGTGTTGATTGGGCTGTACCCTTCTGTCGAGGCACAGTGGTAGACACCCAAACCTCGGCGCAACGGACGGTGGCGCGAGAGCGTCGTGCTACCGGTCTATATCGGTATTGGCCAATCTGACAAAGCCTGCAATTTTGCTGCATATCGGTCCATGTTTGTGGGTTGTTCGATCACATAAAGGCGCAAGGGAAGACCGATCATGCGGTCTTGGAGAATTGCAGGCTTTGCGGCGACGTGGGCCGCCTAGGCGATTCAAGATTTTCGAGATTCTCCTCGCCTTCGCCGGAGTGAACGAGCTCGGGCGTGGTGGCGCAGTCTCCTGCGGTGTACCAGGGAAGTGGGCCCGACCTCACTATGGTGAGCGAGTACAGGGACGGTCGGCAGCTGGG
>JAPNUJ010000202.1 GCA_026627155.1 Bacillota bacterium
ATCAGTGCTCAAAACATCGGGATGGCCGAAACCGCTCACTTCGTGCGCGCGATGATCGAGGCCGCAGGCGGCCGCGTGGAGACGCTGGACGATGGCGGCGGCTACCCGGTCCTCTGTGCGACGTTTGAAGCGGGGCCTCAAGGCAACCCCAACAAAACCCTGCTCTTCTACAATCACTACGACGTCCAGCCCCCGGAACCATTGGAAGCGTGGACAGTCGAACCCTTTGGGGCCAACATCGTGGATGGCAAGCTCTACGCGCGCGGCGTCGCGGACAACAAAGGAGATCTCGTCGTTCGCCTGAATGCCGTTGCCTTGCATCAGGCCCACGGCGGACTTCCCTGTCGCGTCAAATGGCTCATCGAAGGCGAGGAAGAGATTGGTTCCCCGACGCTCGAAACCGTCTTGCGCCAACACGCAGACCTGTTTGCAGCCGACGCCTGCATCTGGGAATTTGGCCACAAAGACGCGGAGGAACGACCGGAAATGGTCGCCGGCATCAAGGGCATGTGCTACCTGCAGTTCTGGTGCGACGGCGCCGACGTGGACTGCCACTCGTCGCTTGGTGCCATCTTCGACAACGCGGCGTGGCGACTCGTGCAAGCGCTAGGATCGATGCGCACCGTCGACAATCGGATCACGGTCGAGGGATTTTACGACGATGTGGTGACCCCTTCACCCGCGCTCATGGAGATCGCCCACCGGCTTTCCTACAACGTGGAGTCGGCAAACAAGATCTATGGCCTGAAGCGACCGTTGATCGTGCCGGACGATCACATCATGACCTCGCTGCTCTACGAACCGACGATGACACTGTGCGGCATCGAGAGCGGCTACACGGGACCCGGTAGCAAGACCGTCTTGCCCCGGCGCGCCCAAGCAAAAGTAGACTGTCGCATGGTGCCGAACCAAGACCCCGACGATATCTTGGAGAAGGTTCGACGTCACTTGGATGCGCATGGATTTGACGATGTGTCGGTCTCGCTCGTCAACGGTCAGAGGGCCTACCGTTCCGACATGGACGATCCCTTCATCGCGACGGTGTTGGAGACGGCGAGACAGGCTTACGGGGTGGAGCCGGTGCTGTGGCCCAATTCCGCGGGCACAGGCCCCATGTACGCCTTCGGAGAGCATTTGCACGTACCGATCGTGTCGACCGGATGCGGCTGGTACAACTCGCGTGCGCATGCACCCGATGAATCGGTGCGGATTGCCGATGTGGAAGAGGCAATGCTGCACATGGTTTACTTGCTGGAGGCATTCGGGCGAGCTGACGCCTAGCCGAACACGCGGACGGAGCGTCAGCTAGGTTTGGGACGCCTTACGTGCGGGTCTATCCAGAATAACGGCGCAGCCGATTATTCTTCTGGCAGACGGTGGCGCGATAGCGCCATGTCACCGTCTAATAGGGCGTGACGGCGGCGCAATCGCCGCACACAATCAAAG
>JAPNUJ010000203.1 GCA_026627155.1 Bacillota bacterium
TTGTCCAGCAATATTTTCAGGACGCTGAGTAGTTACAAAAAGACACAAATAATACGGGCAAATGATGACCAAATTGCCCTTTTGCTGTCCGAAATAGTGTGTGTCAAGGCCGGAGTTTTTTTTGAAACTGCCGGCACTCCTCCAATACGAACAGATGCGCCACCATCACCAACAACATGTGTCGACGCCATCCTTGATACGACCGAGTTTCATAATTGGACATGCCCAGGTAGCTTTTGCACTCCTGAAAGCTCTGCTCGATGGCAGAGCGTAGCGTCGCCGCGTGATGCAGTTCCTCGATGTCCGTGTCCTCCGGTGCGTTACTCAGGGCATACTTGATGCGGCCATCCTCATACTGACGGATGTACAACCACAATTCCTCTGCGTCCCGGCCATCCTGCATCTCGATGATGCGGCAGCACTTGACAAGGGGTTCCACCGGCCCCTTCGCACCCTCCATCAACCTCACCTCTTGCCACGGCACCGTCTTGTCATCGACCACAGTAGACACCAGGACGCTCGGCTCAGAGGGGAGCAGACGCGTTGGCTTTCTCCCGCGTCCCGCGTGCTCGGGCAATGCCCACGACGGGCGCTTGCGGTACACATGCTGGCTACTGTGCACATCGGCAAAAAAGTGAACAGAGGCCGGGAGACCTTGGCGAAATGCCTGGTCGCACCCAAACGCCCCGTCGCAACCGACCCACCGAAACGACAGATCCCGTTGCTCGAATGCCTCCTGAATCATCTCCAGGGCCAGTTGCGGCTTGGTCCGAAACTCGGTCGTGTCCGGAATGTCACACGACGGCCACCATGCGCGATGCGCTTCATCAAACCACACGTGTGGCAGGTACAACTGTGCATCCAAGAGCCCATACCCGTTGGCACCCGAGTAGCCGATGAACACCCCCGCCTGACAGTTTTCAATCTTCCCTTTGCTCCCGCAGTACTGGCGATGTACCCCTGCGGATCGCTTGCCTTTTTTGGCAAAGTCGGATCCATCCACTGTGATCATGCCATTCGGATCGCTTGCCATCTGCACGACGCGGTCTTGGTACAGCTGTTTCATCTGCTGGTCATCCCAAGGCGCATCCTTCAAAAACATCTGCAGCGTGCGCACCGCATGCTCGTCCCGATACCGTAGGGCGATGGGCTCGATGCTTTTGCGGCTCAGGTCGCTGAGCAGGCCCTTGAGATACGTTTCACTGTTTTGCTGCTGCTCGATACGCGAAAAGCAAGGCGCATAGACATCGAGGTAATCGCCAAGTACCTGGCCCAATTCAGCCACGGACGACTCCGTCAACCCCACTTCAGCAAATAACTCAGGACTCCAGTCCGGACAATGCAGCATCATAGCCCAACCCCTCACACGATCCAATTTGGGATTCGGTCGTTGAGGGAACTCAC
>JAPNUJ010000204.1 GCA_026627155.1 Bacillota bacterium
GTGGTGCACGTCTCGGGGGCTGCGGTGAGTGTGGTCGCGATGGGGTCTGTCTGCACGCTTGCCGAGCACCGACAGCATCACTTCGCCTCGCAGATGGTGGAACGAGCGATTCGAGACTTCACGCCGACCACCAGCGTGATGCTCGTCTCCGGTGATTTGTCGATTTATCGTCGCGTTGGGTGCGTCGACTTTGGCGACTGGCTTGAGGGCATCATCGGTGCTCGTGACGTTGTGGCCGACGGTATGGCTGGAGGTAAGGCTGGGAGCAAGGCTGGAGGTATGGCTGGAGGCACAGTGCGTGGTGGAGCGCGAACGCTGTGGGGAACGGACGGCGCGGCCCCTGCGCGTTTGGCGATTTGCGAAGGGGAGGTGGACCCTGCGGCTGCTCACCGTCTGTATCTCTCTGAGTCCCTCCGGTATTCTCGGACAGTAGCGGACATGAGTGACTTGTTGGCGACGCTAAAGGCGCCAAAGTTTCGCGCCACCTCACATCCTGCGCGCACCTTTACCGCTTTGCGCGAGGGAGAGGTCGTCGCCTACGCCATCGCGATCCAGGCGGATGGCCCATCGGCTCCCGTTCAACTGCTCGAGTGGGCAGGGGACCGCATGGCGGTCGTTGCGCTGGCGGATGCGGCGCGCCAGGCGTTTGCCGCGGCTGAAGTTCGCATTCACGTTGCACGCGATGATCAGACGATGCGCGGGCTCCTAGAGGCGTGCCAGGTACAGTGGCGACCGGAGGCCAATCAAGGGACGCTGCGCGTGTTAAACCCCGATCTTCTTTTGCAGGAGTACGGAACCGTCATTCGGGAGATGTTTGGCTGTCACCTCCGACTGAGAGGGATCGCGCAAGACGTGTGGCAGGTCGCCTGGGAAGGAAAGGCCGGATCAGGCTACGGCATGGGGTTGACTGCTGAAGGCGCGGTCTTGGCAGGATGGGCAGAGTTGTCCACTTGGCTCTTTGGGAAAGACGGGCTCAACCTGCCCTTTGCCCGCACCGACGACCTGAACTATGTGTAGGCACACCGCGCCGCCCGCCTCGCGTGCCAGCGCAAGACCCGGGAGACGCGCAAGGCGCGCAAGGCGCGCAGGACCCGCATGGCGCGCAAGGCGGGCAAGAAGCCGATCCGTTATTCAAGGTTAAAATCATGAGGTGCCCTATGGACGACGTCCACACCCCCTATAAGGTCGATGAGATCGTGGCGAGACTGCGCATGGCAGGTTGTGTCTTCGCGGAGGAAGAGGCCAATTTACTCCTCGACAGTGCGGTGACATCGTCGGAACTCGCGGACATGGTTCGTCGTCGCGTCGCCGGGCTCCCGCTCGAACAGGTGCTGGGCTGGGCTGCGTTTTGCGGGTTGAGGATCAAAGTGGTCCCAGGCGTATTTGTGCCACGCCGCCGCACG
>JAPNUJ010000205.1 GCA_026627155.1 Bacillota bacterium
TTGAACATTTTGGAGCCGAGGCAGAATTGTCGAATACCTCTGGTGTAGTGACATGACGCAGTCTAGAATATTAAGCGCAGAATTGTTCCAGCCGTAATCTTCCTTGGGCCTAACGTGTGCAAAACGGCGCAGTAGTACATCGCGAAGCTTCTCAACATCAGACATGCCCATCATCCCCTCGTCACAAGTTCCCGGCGATCGTCCTCACATAGCGAAATAAGACGGAAAGTCCTTCTGCAAATCAGTCGACAATGAGCCTAAAACACCGCGTAAAACCTGGAGATATAAGTGGAGTTTTTGAGCCTCTTCTTTTCCAGCAGAAAAGTGTAGCCCTAGTTCAGAGTGCGTTGCAGCACCAGTAACAGTAACAACCTTGTTATTGTCCTCGTTAAAGTATGAAAGAGAAAATGTCTCGCCATTTTCCACGAGCAAATCGAAACTCGGCCAGCCGTTCCATTCAAAGCTATAACTACATATTTGAATCTCTTCCCCTTTGGTCACCTCTGTGCCTTCAATTATTAATCCTTTCACCCTGCCAAGTGACTCGTCAAAATGCAAAATCCGTAACCAAGGAATATCTCTTACAATAAGGCGCCCTTCCAGTAGTCCATAGATTGCAACTTGAGTAGAATTATACGGATTTATAGGCAAACTATCTATTTTCGTATGTTCCCGCCCGATAATCTCCACATTTACTATGTCCCCCTGCTGGTTCCATACAAAATGAACTCTAGCCCGATAGAATCTGTTATCACCATCACCGTAAAACACACTAAGGCGTCGCGAGGAATCAACTTATTTTTCGGCGTGAGGTTTGACGACATCATTCTTTTCGCTATGGAAGTCCGATCGCTCCAGTTGAACCGCTGCTAAGGCGTCGTGTGGGACTTGAGCGCCAGTCGGGTAGGCGTTGGTGTCTAACTGGCATTGCACCTTAAGGCCTTTCGTCGTGGTCGTGTTGGCAATCAAATTCACAATTGCGGCCCCCGCCGTCCGCGGTGATGAGCAATTCAGTGGCGTCAGGATAAGCGGGGTGCCCCATGTTCTGCCATCCGCAGCGGATGCTGGCCACCTACTTGTCCATAGATCCAATACCGTTGATGCGCACCAAAAGCTCGCTGAAAGCCCAGCTCATGATGGTGGGCCATCGTCGCATCCCAGCGTGCCTGTTCCTCCGAGGGCACGGGTTCCACGGTGACCGGTCGGACTGCCGCCAAGCGGACCTCCACCGGCATTTCAGGCAAAGCGTCGCCACGCAGACGGGCCGGTCGGTACGGTTTGCGTGCTCGTTTAACGGGCAACTGGACCCTCCCCGCTGCCT
>JAPNUJ010000206.1 GCA_026627155.1 Bacillota bacterium
ACAGAATGCGAACTATTCAGTGGAGACATGCGGAAGGGCAACTGCTGACGAAGTTCGAGACATTCATCGCGCTTATATGAAGCACACTCACAAAGATCTTAGTATGTTCCGTCGTCATTACGCGAAAATGAAAGAATATGGGAGTCGCCACCTAAAGAAAGCAAGCAAGCAGATCACGAGTAAGCCACCGATCGTAAAGACTGTTTCAATCGGGCGTAATGATCCATGCCCCTGTGGGAGTGGCAAGAAGTACAAGAAA
This sequence comes from Bacillota bacterium, assembly GCA_026627155.1. Classification (GTDB taxonomy): domain Bacteria; phylum Bacillota; class Bacilli; order Alicyclobacillales; family SLC66; genus JAPNUJ01. The sequence continues at coordinate 260 of JAPNUJ010000206.1, forward strand.
TGTTGTGGTGGATAATCGGAGGTGGTGATTTTGAGATCTCTGAAGTCGCCTATCACATGGTTCACCCTTGCGGGGATGCTCATTGGCTACTTTGGCATCCCGGTCGCTGTACCAGGGTATACCATGTGGACTTGGGCTCGTCCGTATGGGTTCCATGTGGCATCCGTATTGATTTTTGGAAGTGTGGGATGTTTGGTCGGTTTGCTGATTCACAATTGGATATGGAAGGATACGCAGAGAAACAGTGTGTTGTGGACGCTTGCAGTGGCCAGCTTAGTGTTATCCTTTGGCATCATAGGTGTCTTCCGTGATCAAGCTTATAATGAAACTGTGATGTGGGGATATGTCAACTCTGGTCTCGTCAAAGCGATGGCAGCCGCTCGGTCTGGAACCACAAATTTGGATAGGGGATTTGACCTGACTCAAGCGGGGGATCAGCTTCAGGCAGGAGAGACTATGGGCGGCCCGCAAGTTTTCGGACAGAGTGATCAGAAACTTAACTCAGTCGCTATGGCTTTTACGCAGGCAGGATTCTTTTTGATCTCACACGAAAATAAGGAGAAGTTGGCGGAGTCGATTCACTTTGTCAGTGAATGTGGAGCCATCATCAGACAGATGGGCAACCAAAGTTATCCCGTGCGAACCAATCACTTTACGCGGATCATCGAGCTCCTCTACAAAGTCATTCCTGCTGATTACGGCGTAAGCTAGTAGCACATGAGGCTGTGGGGCAGGCGAGTCTGGCGTTCCGGGGGCCACTAGGCACCTAGTGACCCCCGGAACGCCAGTGAAAACGTATAGATGCCTAGACATGAAGGGCCTCTTACATGGAGGGAGAGATTTCCCCTTAACGATCGCTTACAGACCTTCGAAGTGCCACTGCGAACCCGATGCCAGGAGGCCATTGAATCCTTCAGAGGGGACATGCGGCAGGTGGTCAACAAGGTGTGAATTACTGGGCTGAGAGAGTGGGATTTCGACCTCTGGTCAACCAAGTGGAGCCGGAAATAGGGCGAACAGTTCATCCTT
>JAPNUJ010000207.1:0-278 GCA_026627155.1 Bacillota bacterium
CTCGTGGTAAGACATTGGTTCGAGATGGCGAAATCGTGGGCGTAGTCACGATCGGTCGGGATGTTACTGAAAAAGTACGTTTGGAGAAGGAGTTAAGAGAGTATCAAAGGAAATTGGAATTTCTTGCGTTTCATGACTCCTTAACAGGGCTTCCAAATCGCACACAATTTTTCAACCGGTCAGACCAAGCTATAAAGGATGCAACACACAGCGGGCATAGTATGGCTATTCTGTTTCTCGACTGTGACAATTTCAAAAATGTCAATGATGAATTCGGT
>JAPNUJ010000207.1:288-1180 GCA_026627155.1 Bacillota bacterium
ACGCTGGGGACGAGGTTATAAAGGAGTTAGGACGACGCGTTTCGACCTCCGTTCGGAGCGATGATACAGTTGGTCGTCTAAGCGGTGACGAGTTTACCGTACTATTGCCTTATATTAACGCTCGTCTTGATGTCGAAGAGGTGGTCAATCGAATCATACAATCCATGAATCGCCCATGGAGGATTATGGGAAATAATATTACATTAACCGTAAGTATAGGTGTGGCCATTTATCCAATCGACGGACTAGATACCAAAGCACTTATACAGCACGCCGACCGAGCGCTGTATGACGCAAAAGAGCACGGGAAAAACACTTACATATTTTATGGTTCTCGTAGTAAATAGGGTTCTAGGCTAGACTTGTATTTATCACGCAGGAGACCGCGGGTTCGAATCCCGTCAGCTCCTCCACCCATGAGGTCCCCTGAAGCCGATATACGGCCTAAAGGGACCTTTGCTATGCTTACGAGGCCAGACTGGAGTTGACTTACCATACGCGCAGACCGGACGTGGATATAATGGTAGAGAGGTGAGACTATGAGCGAGGCGTTGTTGAGTCCACTTTTCGATTTTCTGTTCAAACGCCTGTTTGGCGACGAGAAAATATTGGGCGAACCTGCATGAGGGGCAACTTACGGAAGGGACGTCCTATCGGGATTTGAACCGGCCGATCACGGTTAATCTTGTGAACTTCGTAGACGTGCCTAATGACTGGTCCCATAATGTCTATCTGATTCGCGAGGACAAAGACGGCCATCTTTTGACTGATAGACTAGAGATTCGCCTGCTCGAACTGCCCAAGTTGCACAGCCAGGTGATTTCCGTGAATCGACTTCTGGTGCGGTGGTTGACGTTTTTGCCGGCGTACACAAAACAGAAAATGGAAGATA
>JAPNUJ010000208.1 GCA_026627155.1 Bacillota bacterium
ACAGCCCTGACAGGGTGACCAGCAAGGTCGGGATCGTCAGCACGAGTCCCGATCGGAAATAGCGCCCCCATCGGATGGTGATCCCCTTTTGCCGCAACACGTGTAGCCACAGGAGCGTGGCCAGCGACCCGATCGGCGTGATCTTCGGCCCGAGATCGCAGCCGATGACGTTAGCGTAAATCAGCGCGTGCTGCATCGTCCCGGTCACCCCCGACGAGTGGATCGCCAGCGCGTCGATCATCACCGTTGGCATGTTATTCATCACGGACGACAAGACCGCCGCGATGAAACCGGTCGCCACGGTTCCAGCAAACAATCCGCCGTGCGTGCTGGCGAGGATGACGTGTCCCAGGAGCGTCGTCAGCCCTGCATTTTTCAGGCCATAGACGACGACGTACATCCCGATCGAGAAGACGACGATGGCCCAAGGCGCGTCCCGAATCACAGGCCAGGGCTTGATCACCCGTGTTCTTGTCCCCGCGATCAAGAACACGATGGCCACCAGCCCGGCCACCGAGGACACGGGGATGTGCAGCAACTCCGTGAGGATATAGCCCACCAGCAAGATTCCCAGTATGACCCAGGAAGCTTGGAACATCCCACGGTGCGCGATGGCACTGTCCGCCGCCGGAAGGTCACGAGGATCGTAGCGGTCGGGAATGTCCCGCCTGAAAAACAGATAAAGAAACAGTAGGCTCGCCCCGAGTGACACGAGATCTGGCAGCACCATATGCACGAGGTACGTGATAAACCCGAGATGAAAATAGTCTGCCGACACGATATTCACGAGGTTCGATGTCACAAACGGAATCGACGTCGTGTCGGCGATAAAACCGCTGGCCATGATGAAAGGCAACATGCGGCGCGTGTCGAATTTGAGCAGCTTGACCTTTTCGAGAACGATCGGCGTCAGGATCAGCGCCGCACCGTCGTTGGCAAAGAACGCCGATACGATGGCGCCGAGGACGATGACGTAGACGAACACGCGGTGCCCACTGCCCTTGGCAGCATGCGCCATCTTCAGCGCTGCCCACTCAAAGAACCCGATCCGGTCAAGAACCGTGGAAAATATAATGATGCCGACGAACGCCAACGTC
>JAPNUJ010000209.1 GCA_026627155.1 Bacillota bacterium
GAGATTCCAGTTGTTGTTGCGTAAGCTGCGCCAAAGATAATGCCTCCGATTCGAAATCTTCGATTCTACGTCTCCTATTGTACCGGAAATTGATTGAAATGCTAGATAGTAAGTCGGTGAACACGTGCCTCTTCAGCTATTTATTGAAGTAAGGGGGCATGCATGTGAGTTCGAGCCTACCCTTGTATTTCTGCTCCACACTATCGCCCCATATGATAGAATAATACCAGAAAAGGCGCAGGATCGTTGGGGGGGATAGAAGGTGGTAAATATGAATGTCGTTCCCTGGTATAGTTATTGGTCTCAAGTTGCACAGATTTCGACTCCAATTATAGCAACAATAGGTTTTGTTTTGATTGGCAGACAAATAAAAGTGGCGAGAGAGCAGGCTCAGGCTGGTAAGGAAGCTGCTGAGGCTGCAGGGGAGCAAGCGCGTGCCGCAGTCGCCACGCTAGAACATATGAAAAATAATATTAGTCCTCGCCTGGTTTTAACACCAACATACGGGTTGCATGATGCGAAAAGAGGGGTTTACTTAACGGTTGAGAATTTTGGATCCTCTATGGCGGTGTGTTACTTTTTGAGCCTGCGAAATGATCTAAAGACAGCAAGTGCCTATGATTTGATTAGTGCTTGGCGCAACAAAGATTTCTCCACCGATCAACCGGAAGAACAATCACGGGTTCGTGATTACGCAATTAATGCGAATGGTAGAGTCGTTTTCTTTCTACCTGCTGAAACGGGGTTGACCATAGATGTTTGGTTACACAGTTCGCTTAGGCGTCGTGATTCTTCAACAGGTGGGCGCTTGACAATGTGATACCGCAGTTGTACCCTAGCTTCGGGGTGATGACGACGGAATCGCGATGGAAGCCGCCATTTTGGATTGGGAATCGGCAGTTCACAGATGAGGATCTGGAACTCATTCGTTGGACCGTCGGGCGCTT
>JAPNUJ010000020.1:0-338 GCA_026627155.1 Bacillota bacterium
TGGCGCTCTTGCGCCACCGTCTGCCCGAAGAATAATCGGGTGGAAGTGTGTAACCTTTTGTCAAGTTGTCGCGTCTGTCTAGGGGACGACGGATCTTGGAGCAGGGCGAATCAAGCGCATGAGGGGGTGGAGTCTTTTGGGTCAAGGGGGCGCGCATTTCCAAGTGGACCGGAGGTTCAGGAGATTTGTTGGTGCGGGAATCATCCTACTGAGTCTAGGGTCAGCGGTGTTGCCAGCTAGTGCACAAGCGGATGGGTCGCCCGCGGCGACCGCGTACGCAGTGAATGCTGACACGATTCAGGTGGGTGTGCGCGAAACGGTCAACGGCTCGATGTTGC
>JAPNUJ010000020.1:348-37571 GCA_026627155.1 Bacillota bacterium
AAGTGGTGGTATACGGATGGTGGCACGCGGCTTTATATGGCGCTGAATCCTAAGGCGATGTGGTCCGACGGCACACCGATCACCACAGCGGATGTGGGTTTGGCTATTGATTTCCTGGCATCACCTACATACAACAACACGCTGTCGGGTAATCAGGGGTATCGGGTATTGCCCATCGTCGGCTCGCAGGCGGAGATGGAGGGGCAAGCGACCACGGTTTCGGGATTTCACGTAGTCAGCGGTCAGGAGTTTTACGTGCAGTTGAAAAAGCCCGATCCCTCTGTGGTGGCCGCTGACTTTCAAGGCATCATGCCGTTGCCTTCAGAGGTGCTTGGCAACATGCCCATGGCGCAGTGGTCGGCATCGACATTCGCATCCGAGCCATCGATTGGGAGCGGACCGTTTGTCATGGCCAGCCGCGAGCCTGGGGTCCTGACGATGGAAGCCAATAGCCGGTTTGTGCTCGGGATACCGAAGCTGTCTGGGATGCAGATCAAGGTGGTGCCCCCTGTCGCCGTGCCTGGCTTGCTGCGCTCCGGGTCGGTCGACCTGTACACGGACCTCCCGCTCGCAAGTCTGCCTCGTGTCAGTGGGGTGGCGGGATCGACGATTGTCTCCTCTGCGTCCAACTCGCTGGAGTCTCTCGTGTGGAATGATCAGGGGCCGGAGGCTTCGAACAGGCTGTTCCGCCAAGCGATGCTCTATGCAATCAATCGCGCGGGGCTCGTGTCACAAGCGCTGAGTGGGCAAGGCGACGTGGCCAATGGGCCGCTGCCTCCTGACAGCCAGTGGTATGACACCGCTTTGGACGGTGCCTATGCGTATGCGCCGCAGTCGGCGCGCAATCTGCTGATCAAGGCGAAGTACTACATCGGGGATCTGGACTGGCTGGTGCAGCCCGATGGGAGGGCCATGAACGTCACCATCGGGTATTTGCAAGGGGACCCGACGGGCGCGGCGGTCGCGCAGAGCATCGCTGCGGATCTCCGGGCGATCGCGATCAACGCGACCGCCCATGGTCCCTACACAGAACGCGAGATGATGGATGCGTTGAATGCTCCGGTCAATCCCAAGAGTACGAGCTTGTTCGGGTGTGTGCTTGGGTGGTCACTCGGCGCCGACCCCGATCCTCGCGGGATCTGGCGGTCCACCGATCCATTTAACAAGTACCTGTTTCAGTGGGATACAACATCGGACCCGACGGTCATCCAAAGCAATGACTTGATCGCGGAACAGGTCAGTGCGACCGCCGATACGGCCGCCACGCGAAAGGTGCTGTTGAACCAGTGGCAAACGCTGATCAGCGCGGCCGCTCCTGTGGACTTTCTCTTCACGCAGGATGCGATGGGGGTCACGAGTTCCCGCCTGACGGACGTGGAGTGGTCCGGGATGAAGGGGCCGATCGACTCCTGGAAATGGACATTGAACTAGCCAGGTGTCGCGACGCCGGAATGCGCCTCGCATTCCGGCGTCGGGCCGGCTTTTGCGGCCATGCTTGGGCGAATCGACTGGCCTCTTGACGAATGCGGCGGTCTTCGTTACTCTACTAGAGTGAATGAATGTTCATTCGATCAAAGGATGTTCGTGGGAGGTGGCCTGCATCGCATTGCGAAAGGATGCGGCGAAGTACGACGCCATTCTGGCGGCGGCCGTGCGTGTGATGGCCGTTTCGGGATATCATGGTGCACAGGTCGCGCGCATCGCTCGCGAGGCGGGGGTTGCGGATGGGACGGTCTATCTGTATTTTAAGAACAAAGAGGACATCTTGATGTCGATCTTGCGCGAGACCATCGGGGAGATTGTCTCGCTGTCCGCATGGCTGGAAGGTGAGCATCCGGAACCGTTCAAGGCCCTTCGCACCTTGATCGAGACCCATTTTGCGACGCTCGGGGACAATCCGGAACTGGCGTTGGTGCTGCAGGTGCACATTCGCCAGGCGGACCCCGCCCTGCGCGCTCAAGTGGCGGACATCATGCGACCTTATCACCGTGCGATCGACCGCATCCTCGCCGTCGGGAAGGAACTGGGGCTGGTGCGAGCGGAGCTTGACGCCCGGATTGCGCGCAGAATGATCTTCGGCACCATTGATGAGACGGTGAACGCGTGGATTTTCACAGGGGCGAAGTACGATCTCAAGACGCTCGTGGAACCCGTATATGAGTTGCTCTTGGCGGGCATTGGTGTTCGGGATCTGGACTTTTCAGGGGAGGCGCAGGTGAGACGATGAACATCCTGGTTTGTTTGAAGCAGACGTTTGATACGGAGACGAAGATTGCGCTACAAGATGGGTCGATCAAGGAAGATGGCGTCCAGTATGTGATGAACCCGTATGACGAGTACGCGGTCGAGGAGGCGATCGCGATCAAGGAGAGTGGTGAAGCAACGGTCACCATTCTGACGATCGGTCCCGCACGGGTCGAAGAGGCTGTAAGGACCGCTCTTGCCATGGGAGCCGATGAGGCGGTCATTGTGGATGATCCGGCGGCTTTTGGCGATGAATATACGGCGGCGGCCGTGCTGGCGGCCGTAGCCAAGGAACGGCCCTACGACTTGATTCTCGCGGGCAACCAGGCTGTCGATGATGGATCCGGGCAAGTCGCCATCCGCATGGCTGAGCTGCTCGGGATCCCGCATATCGGGGTGGTCACCAAACTGACCGTTCTGGGCAACCAGGTGACGGCGGAGCGCGATGCTGAGGGCGATCTGGAGATCGTAAGCGCTGCCCTTCCCGTACTGGTGACGGCTCAGCAGGGACTCAACGAACCGCGCTACCCATCACTGATCGGCATTCGCAAGGCTTCGAAGAAACCCCTTACGAAGCTCACACTGGCCGAGCTCGGGCTGACACCGGATGCTGTGGCCCCACGAGCGCAGGTGACCGAAACCTTTTTGCCCCCCGCCAAGGGGGCAGGCAGGGTGCTGCAAGGGGAGACCGTTTTGCGCGTGAGCGAACTCGTTCGCGAGCTTCGCCAGACGAGCAAGGTGCTGTAGACGCGTTGTCCATGCGCCGTAAACGCTCAGTGGTGCGGCGGCCCACGAGCGCGGTCGTGAGTCGTGAAGAGGTGCAATGCTCCAAGAGGCGATGAAACGGGTAGGGAGTGAGTCATGTGGCCAGAGATGTTTTGGTGATCGCGGATTTGCGGGGACAGGATTTGAGAAACGTCACGTTGGAGGCGCTGGGAGGCGCACTGCGGGTGGCCGAAGGCGGGCGTGTCGCGGCCTTGGCCATCGGGCACGGGCTGGAGAAGGCTGCTGCGGCGCTGTTTGCGCATGGAGCGACCGAGGTGTGGCTGGCTGATCAGGAAGCGTTGTCGCACTATCAGCCGGACCTCTACCTGGCGGCAACCGAAGCGGCCATAGCGGAGGTTCGCCCGGCTTTGGTCTTGCTGGCGCACTCAGCGATCGGGCGCGATCTGGGTCCGATGATCGCCGCTGCCCACGGTGCCGGCCAAGCTTCAGATGTGATCGCGGTGGATCTGCAAGACGGTGAGGTCGTCTATACCCGTCCGATCTACGCGGGCAAGGCGTTCACGCGAGTGAAAGTGAAAGGGGAGCTGGCCGTCGCCACCGTTCGCCCCAACAACTTGCCGATGCCGGAGTCGGGCACGGCAACGGGTGAGGCGCGTGCGCTGGCGTTCGCGGCGCCAAGCGACCTGCGGACCACGCTGCGTGAGGTTGTGCGAAAGACAGCATCCGGGGTGGATCTCACGGAGGCCAAGATCATCGTGTCTGGTGGGCGAGGGGTCAAGAGTGCCGAAGGGTTCGTGCCGCTGCGCGAGTTGGCCGACGTGCTCGGGGCAGCGCTGGGAGCCTCACGGGGTGCCTGTGATGCGGGGTACTGTGATTATGCCATGCAGGTGGGGCAAACGGGTAAGGTGGTAACGCCTGATCTGTATATCGCCTGTGGGATCTCAGGGGCGATTCAACACTTGGCGGGCATGTCCAACTCGAAAGTCATCGTGGCGATCAACAAGGACCCTGAGGCACCCATTTTCAAGGTCGCGGATTACGGCATCGTGGGCGACCTGTTTGAGATTGTGCCCGCCCTCACGGCCGAACTCCGCGCGTTCTTGGGGTAAAGTTGCGACCGGTCCTGAGCCATCCGTCCACGCAGACATTCCGTGGTAGCCATAGACTGCGGTATGGAGTGTGAAGGGGGTGTCAGGATGAAGACGTCCGTGAAGAGCTGCAAGGATTGCTACAAACACCGCTGCACAAAGCGGTGCAATCAGGTTCGCGAACTCGACAGCGCGCTGCGCAACATCGATGAGGCGATCCACAAATTGCGCCGTGCCCGCGTGAAAGTGGCTCGCGTTCGCGACGAACTGCTGCGTGGCTAGGTAGCCCTTGATTTGCGCTCCCGAACGCGAGGCCACAACAGCAGGCTGCGCGTTGCCAGTTCGTTGCCATTGCGGCCTCGCGGGGCCGCTTTTTTTGTGTGCGGCGGATCGTTCGGGTCACCCGGGCTGTCGCCCTGTCGAAATGGGAGCTTGCGACATTACAATACAGTGTTCCGCAATCCTCTACATCAGACAGGAGGGAAACGCAAATGGGCGCTTTTGGTGGCTACACCCGCTGGGCGGTTGTGTTCCTGATCATCTTCGTGCTGTTCTTCTTGCTGGTGCCGGCGTACACGCAACAATGCACCACGGTTCCGGTTTACTAGAGCAACACCGGCATCGTCTTGCCGGCGGCTTTACCACGACAGCCTGGATAGGTGAGCGGATCGCACGATCCCTCAGGCTCACCTATCCGGGTGCCTTTGTGTGTCCGCGCTTGCGCGTTTGTCCGCGCGCAGGCGCAAGGGTATACTGGGGATGGACGCACACGCTTCAGAGACATCAAGAAGCGAGGACTTTCCGTTAGGGGACTGATGATGGGACATCAACTGGTTGTGATCGGCGGTGGGTACGGAGGCATGTATCTGTTGCGTACGCTGCTTGACAATCTGCCTGGGGACGTCGAGGTCACTCTGGTGGACCGATTGCCAAAGAGTCCCTTGAAGACTGAATTCTACAGCATCTCTGCGGGGACCATGGCGCTCAAGGATGTCACGATTCCCTTTCCCGAACACCCTCAACTTCGCCTGGTCTACGATGAGGTGCTTTCAGTGGACCAGGCGAGAAAGCAAGTGGTGGTCCGCGAAAAAGATGCCATCCCTTACGACACGCTCGTCGTCGGACTCGGGTGTGTCGACCGTTTCCATGGATTGCCTGGAGCCGAACAGTACGCCTATGGCTTGCAAAGTTTAAAGCGGGCACAAGCCACGGGGCACGAGATCTTGACCCTCGACGCGCACCGTTCTGTCGTCTTGATGGGGGCGGGCCTCACAGGGATTGAACTGGCGGCGGAACTCCGCGAGTCCCGGCCTGATCTCGCCATCACCGTCGTCGACCGCAATGAGCGCGTGCTCAAGGGCTTTTCTGAAAAAATCCAAGTCTACGTGGAAGGTTGGCTCAAGCGCCATGACGTGCAGATTCTTCACGGCATACAGACCAAGGCGATTCATCCGCAAGTGATCGAACACGAGGGAGGCGAGATCCCGTTCGATCGCTTGGTTTGGACGGCGGGGATCAAAGCCAGTCCGATCGTGAGTGCGCTGGGGACCGACCATGACTCGATCGGACGCGTTGTCGTGGATGAGTGGCAGTGCCTTCCGACGGACCCGTCCATCTATGTGATCGGGGACTGTGCGGCGTCCGAGCACCCTCCGTCCGCCCAACTTGCCGAGTTTCAAGGGGAATACGTGGCCCAGACGTTGTTGGCCCGTTGGCATGACGCCGAGCCGACCGATCGGCAGTACCAAAACAAAGGGGCGCTCGGCTCGCTGGGGAAGGCGGCCGGTTTCGGTTCGGTCAAGGGCGTGGAGTTGTCCGGGAAGATTCCGCGCTTGCTCAAAAGCGGCGTGCTCTGGAACTACAAGAAACACGTCGAACAGTAGCCCCTGTGAACGACGCGCGGACCCGCCGCTTGACTGCGCGACGGACATCGCGAACAGACTGAACCCCGGCGGGAGTCCTTACTTGAGGATGACTTTGGGTTCGGCGTCGTTTGACAAGAATTCAAACCAGCGTTGCCGGAATCGCACTTGCGGCGCGTCGGCGGGCACGTGCGCCTCCATTTGAAGGGCTTCGGGGATCGGGCGTGGGTGCTGGCTTTCGACGATGGTTTTGTCCTCCGTCAGGATCTTGCGACTGTATCGGGAAAAGATGGCGTTTAACCCCGGGATCGAGCGGGCGAAGGTGCGTCCGGCATAGCCATAGATGATCGTCTCTTGACGGTCGACCGGGGTGAAGGTCACGTAGTTGATGAACTGGCTGCCGGTCGCCTTGGATGGTTTGAGCAACCACTGGTGCGGAAATTGATAGTGGAGCAGTCCCCCGCCATTTTCAATGACGATCGAGTTTGTGTCAGGCACGTCAAACTGCATCCGGGTGATCGCTTCGGGGACGCGCCGACCGATGGTGCGCTTATGGACGAATGCAAGATGGGCGACGTCCAGAACGCTCTCGACGACGCGAGTCAAGTGAGCCTGCCACCGCTGGTCATAGGGCGACAAGGTGAATCTTCCGTCCTCGAGCTCTGGATACAAGACGAGCTCGGGTGGCGCTTGACCAGCCGAAACGGCGGCGGGGTAGACCCAGATCAGCCCCGCCCGCTCTTGTGCCTTGTAGGCCCGCATCTTGGCGAAGTCAGGGATGGGTCGGTCGGGGTGGGCGGGGATCCGCACGCACTCTCCATCCTCCGCGAATGTCCAGCCGTGATACGCACACGTCAACCCGGCCGCCGTGCAACGCCCGAGGGACAAGTCGGCGCCGCGGTGAGCGCAATAGGCGGTCAAGGCCCGCACGTGTCCGCTATGATCGCGATAGATCACGATGTCCTCGCCCAGCAGGCGCCGCTTGTGCGGCTTGTCTTTGAGCTCGCGCGACCACGCGACCGCATACCAGGTAATTGGAAACACCGTCTCGTCGCTTGGCAGGCGCTCATTGGCTGATAGCCCTACCCATGGTTGCACAGGAACAGTCGACATCGGGAGTCACTCCTTATCGCTTGAATGGTACAGGTTATTAACTTATGCGTCTAATTAATAGTATACGCGTCCGGCGTCAAAACGCAATGCGCGAACGGCTATGCTACACTGCGGGGATGGAGCCAAGCCATGACCGTTGTAGCTGGCTTGAGATCGTAGAGGTGATGTGGGATGGCATCGTTGGTACAGGCGCCGGGAAGTCGACTGGCTAACTTTTTCGCTTTTCGTCGCGACCCGCTCGAGTTTATGGTGCGTATGAACGACGTAGGGGACTTGGTCGCGCTGAGTTCCGCACGCACGGCGCCGTCATTTGTGGTGAACGACCCCGAGTGCGTCCACGAACTTCTCGTGGCCAAAGAACGTCATCTGCGCAAGGGACGGAGTTCGCGGATTCTGGCGGAGACGCTTGGCAGTGGTCTGCTGACTACGGAAGGCCAGGAACACGCGACACAGCGCAAGCTCGTGCAACCGGCCTTTCACATGCAGCAGATCGCCCGGCAGGCGCAAGCCATCGTGGCGCTGGCGCAGTTGGCGGTCGACCGGTGGATGCAAGCGGGCCTGGACGGTGCGGTGGTGCGACCCCTCTCGGACGACCTGATGGAACTGACGTTGCGGGTCATCACGGCATCCATGTTTGGCGATGCCATCGATGAGCGGGCTGACCAACTCGGGGCGGCGGTCGACGTCTGCATCCGCCATAGCGCGCGACGGCTGTATGCACCGGTGCCGTTGTCCCTGAAGGTGCCGACCCCGGCCCATCGCCGGTTCGCACAGGCGCTGACCGACCTCGATCGCTACCTGGATGAGTGTATGGATGCCGATCGCGAGCATCTTGATGCGAATCGGGGCGCCACGTTGCTGTCCATGCTCCTTGATTTGCGAACCGAAGAGGGGGAAGCGTTGCTCACGCGTGAGCAGGTTCGCGACCAGTTGTTGACCATCTTTATCGCGGGTCACGAGACCACGGCCAATGCCCTGTCGTGGGCCCTCTATCTGTTGTGCGTGGTTCCGGACGTGCAGGCACAGTGGCATGAAGAACTCGACGCGGTGCTCGCGGGCGCTACGCCCACCTTTGCCGATGTCGCTCGCTTGCCACTGACACAGCGCATCTTTCAGGAGTCCCTGCGCCTGTACCCGACGGCCTGGATGATCCTTCGCGAGGCGGCGGAACCGGTTGCGATCGGGGGGCATGAGTTTGCGGCCAACAGCACCTTTCTCATCAGCCCGTTCGCCATTCATCGCAGTGCACGGTGGTGGGACGATCCGCTGGCCTTTCGGCCAGAGCGGTTTGCAGGCGAGCGGGTCAAGGGACTGCCACGGTACGTCTACTTTCCGTTTGGGGGCGGCTCGCGTTCCTGTGTGGGCAGTCAGTTCGCGCAAATGGAGGCTGTCTTGATCTTGGCCGTACTGGGTCAAACCCTTCGTTTCGAGCTACCTACCCCGGGTCTGCGCGTCGAGCCGGAGCCCTCCGTTTCGCTTCGCGTTCGCGGCGGCCTGACCCTTCGGATGATGCGGAGGTATCCCTCAGCTTGAATGGGACCCTGAGGCATGAGGGCTGTGGAAGTCTGGCATGAGACTCGCCACGACGCAAATCTTTCGGTATACTAAATAGACGGTGACGTGGCGCTCTCGCGCCACCGGCGGCCAGAAGAATAATCGGCTGCGCCGTTATTCTGCATAGACGGTAGAGGGAAGTCTTGGCCCGAGGTGATCCACGATCGAAGAACCGCGCTTCTTGCTTAGACAGTTTCTTTGGCGCAAACGTCTGGTCTATGGCGTCTCCATTCTTTCGATTATCGCGTCTGAGATTGTCGCCGTGCAGTTCCCGAACATTCTCGGCGAGTTCACCAACAAACTCCAGGCTGGGCATCTCACGAGGCCGCTGGTCTGGTACTATACGTGGCTTCTGTTTGTGGTGGGTGCGTCGTCTGTGGGACTCTTTGCCATCGGACAGTTTCGCAATGGTCAGATGGGCCGGATTTTTGAATACGAGTTGCGTCGAAAACTGTTCACTCACTGGGAGACATTATCAACCGGTTACTTTCGTCAACGCAGCATAGGCGATCTGCTGAACCATGCCATGAACGATGTACGGGCTGTGCGTGAGGCACTATCTGGTGGCGTCAACATTCTCACGAATGCCATCTTTCTGCTCATCGCCACGCTGTGGATGACGCTACGAACGATTAGCGTGGACCTGACGCTGGTCAGCATGATCCCCTTGGTGTTCGTGCCACTTTTTGTCGTCAAGTTTGGTCCGGGCATTCGCGACGCCTCCCGTCGCGTGCAGGAATCTCTCTCTGACATGGCGGACTTGACCGAGGAAAGTCTGTCTGCGATCAGACTGATCAAGGCGACGGCCAACGAACGCGTGGAGGCGGCACGCTTTTCCAGTCGGGTGGACGAGATCGTCCGCCGGCAGATGCAGATGATCGGACGAACGGCGGTCTTTCAGTCATTCATTCCGCTGATGGGTTCGCTCAGCTTCGCGATCGCCTTGTCGTACGGCGGGTACTTGACGCTGACGCATGTGATCGGTCTCGGGTCCTTTGTTGCGTTCACCCTGTACTTGGCCATGATCATCACCCCTTTGCAGCAAATCGGATTTGTCATCAACAATTTTCAGCGCGCTTCGGCCTCTTTGACGCGGTTGACGGTGTTACTTTGCGAAGAACCTGACATTCGCGATGAAGTGGGCGCGCGGCCACTGACGTCTCCCGTACGCGGCGAATTGTCGGTGCGGCTGCCCGCCTTTCGGTACCCTGATGGACAGCATGACGCGCTCTTTGACGTGCAATTTGACGCACCCGCGGGGGCTACGATCGGGATTGTGGGGCGCACTGGCTCTGGCAAAACGACGCTGGTCAACTTGTTGCCGCGTCTGTTTGACCCGCCGCCCGGTACGATCTTTATCGACGGTCTGGACGTTCGCATGGCAACGCTCAACAGCCTGCGCGATGCGATTGCCTATGTGCCGCAAGACGGTTTTCTCTTTTCCGCCACGATTGCGGACAACATCGCCTTTGCGCGAACGGACGTGGCCCGTGAGGAGGTGGAGCAGGCGGCGCGAGATGCCTGTCTCTACGATGACATCCTCCGCTTTTCAAAGGGGTTTGACACACAGATCGGCGAGCGCGGGGTCACGCTGTCGGGCGGACAGAAACAGCGTGCGGCCATTGCACGGGCGCTGGTCAAACACGCCCCGATTCTGATCCTGGATGACAGTCTGTCTGCTGTGGACATGGGCACCGAGAAGTACATCATCGCAAAGTTGCGGGACCTGCGGGCCGGCAAGACGACGCTGATCGTGGCCCACCGCCTGTCGGCCGTTCGCCACGCGGACCTGATTCTTGTGCTGGACCACGGACGACTGGCCGAGCGCGGTACGCACGATGAACTGTTGGCCCGGGGGGGACTCTACGCGACGACGTATGAGTTGCAGGAGACGCAGAGCCAGGAGGTGACGGCGTGAAGGCTGTACAGTCGAGTTCACCGTTGCCGCCGCCAAAAAGGGTGTCAGGTCAAGGTGCCGCCACGGGCATGCGCAGCCTGTTGCGCCTGCTCCCTTTTGCAAAGCCTTATGCGTGGCATTTTGTCGGCATTTTTGTGTTGGTCGTCCTCTATAACCTGAGTTCGGTGTTGCAACCCTACCTGGTTAAAGTGGCGATTGACAGTGATATCACGGGGGCGCACCCCAACCCCCACGGGTTGTTGGTCATCAGTGCCATCTACGCGGCCTCCGTCGTCATCGGGGTCGGTGCCAACATGGCCCAGATCCTCTTGCTCCAGTATGCAGGGCAACGCGTCGTGCGCGCGATACGCATGCGACTGTTCACACATATGGAACAGCAGTCGATGAGCTTTTTTGATCAAAATTCCATGGGGCGTCTGGTCACCAATGTCTCGAGCGACACCGAGACCGTCAGTCAGTTCTTTACGCAGTTTTTCCTGAGTCTTGTCCGCGATGGCTTGTCCATCGTCATGATTATAATCGCGATGCTCGAGCTGAATCTGCGGATCGGGTTGGAGTCTTTACTCATCGTTCCCATCATTTTTGGCATTTCACTCGCCTTTCGACACTCCTTAAAGCAAGCCTATCAGACGACGCGGACGCGCCTGTCGAACATCGTGTCGTTTCTGGCGGAAAACTTGGCCGGTATGCGGATCACGCAGATCTTTCACCAGGAGGAGCGGCAAGGTTCAGTCTATAACCGCCTCAACGAAGCGCATCGCCAAGCCAACGTCCACGAGTACGGCGTGTCCATGTTTTTCAACCGGACGCTGGAATGGTTGGGCAATGCTGCAGTCGCCAGCGTGGTCTGGTTCGGGGGTGGGTCTGTACTGGATCACGCGATCCAGTTTGGCGTCTTGTATGCGTTTATCAGTTACATTCGACAGTTTTTTCAGCCGATCAACTCCATCACGCAGCAATGGAACACCTTGCAATCGTCGATGGTCGCGGCGGAGAGAATCAGCCGGGTATTGTCCGAAGAACCGGCGATCGCGGATACGGACACGCCGCTTGGTCCGGAGGTCCTGGCGCGGATCACCGGTCGCGTGACGTTTGCTGGGGTCACGTTCGCCTACAAGCCAGGCGAACTGGTCTTGGTCGACCTGTCTTTTGAGATCAAGCCCGGCGCCATGATCGGATTCGTCGGGCCGACCGGGGCTGGAAAAAGCTCGCTCGTGAGTCTGTTGACGCGCTTTTACGAACCCCAGGAAGGGGTGATCACACTCGACGGACATTCCCTGCGGGACTTCTCGCAAGCTGATCTGCACACCCTTGTGGGGCTGCTTCAGCAGGACGTGCACCTCTTTACGGGCTCGGTCCTGGACAATATCCGGCTGTTCCGGCCCGACATCAGCGAGCGCGTCGTGCTCGATGCTGCGCAGGCAGTAGGGGCGCACGATCTGATCATGCGCTTGCCGGACGGCTACAATACGCGCTTGTACGGCAAGGGCGCCAACCTCTCAATGGGCGAACGGCAGATGCTCTCATTTGCCCGTGTCGTGGCGCTGAATCCGCGCATCCTCATCCTCGACGAGGCAACGGCAAGTCTTGACAGCCAGACGGAAGCGCTCGTCTCGCGCGGGCTCGCGGCCGTATCGGCGAACCGGACGACGCTCGTCATCGCCCACCGTTTGTCGACGGTTCGACATGCGGACCAGATCTACGTCCTGGAACGCGGCCGGATCATCGAGCGCGGAAACCATGACCAACTCGTACAACAGGGCGGGCTGTATGCCCGTCTTGTGGCGCAGTCTGGCATCGAGGCATCGCCAGGGGAACCAGCGGCCGCGTTGCCGGGAAGAGGAGAGGGCAAAGGAGTCGGAGCGCTGGCGGTCAGGTAGGGAAGACGCGAGTGGCAGGGGCAAAGGTCAAGGGCGAAGGTGAATGGCACGTTCAAGGAGGCTGGATAATGGAATTGTTGAATGCAAGTCGCGTGCTGACGGTCCTGTCGGGTTGGGTCGGACAACCCGTCTGGGTTCACGTGGAGGTCAATCCCGGTGCATACTGGCGTGGAGCGGCGGGTACGCTCAGAACGGTTCACATCAAGGGAGACGGGCCTTTTCGCATGTACGTGGAGGTCGCTGACGGACTGATCCAGGTCGACGACTTGACGCACATGGACCTGGCGGACGGGTTGGTCGTGGTCATCGGCTTTGGCGACTCGGACAGACTCGCCAGGACGCTTGAGATCTCGACGCAGCCACTTGCGCTGCAGACCCCAGAGAACGTGGTCGACTTTTAGTTTGCACTTTGAAGGGAGCGGGTCTTGGGTGAAAGCGAAGCGAATTGTGGTGGTATTGGCACATCCTGATGACGAGACGTTTATCTGTGGAGGAACGATCGCCCGGTATGCCAGCGAGGGTCATCGGGTCACACTCGTTTGCGCAACCAGAGGGGAACAAGGAAGACGACTCGGCATCCCCCCGGTGGCGACGCGTGAGTCCTTGCCTCTGCTGCGCGAAGTCGAACTGAAGGAAGCTTGTCAAGCTTTGGGGATAGCAAGACTCGTGTTGCTTGGACTGCGTGACAAGACGCTGGAAATTCAATCAGAAGGTTCCTTGGCACAGCGAGTGCTGACCTGGCTGCGTGCCGAAGATGCGGATGAGGTGTTGACTTTTCACGAAAAGCTCGGCGGTCACCCGGATCACAATGCGATCGGCGCGGCCGCGACGGTAGCATTTTTGACGTGGCAAGTGGAGAAACCGACAGCGAGGCTGCATTTTATCACATGGGAACACATCGCACAGCGGCATACCCAGTACGGATTTCACAAGACCCAGGTGGGACGCATCGAGGTTGGGGAGCACGCGCGCGCGAAACTTCTCGCGTATCGGGCACACAAGACGCAATCGGGCCTCAATGACTGGGTCTGGCGCCACGACAACGAGGGGATCTCGCGCCTGACGGGTGCTGAGTATCTGCTTCACCACGGCCGCGATTGAACTGCTCGAGGATGGACGAGCAAGACGGCCCCTGGGGGCGTCGTAAAGCGTCGTCGGCATGTTCCGGACTTCCGGTTTGTGATATGATAGGCTCATAGCCACGGACGTGAAGTGTTGACTTCTACGCCATGGCGGCTCACTTGAAGGGGGACCGTTCAGCTCCACGGTGTAGGGCGCGTACGTCACGCTGAATTCTTGGACGGCGAGAGAAGCGGAGGACCCAAGTGGATGGGGTGAATCGTTGCCAGTACGAGCCTGGCAAGGCAGGGTGAGCATTCCACCCGAACCCGACAGCTAACTTCGCAAGCGTTGAAAGCGCAGATCAGGACGTGCACGGCAAGTCGATGCCACCGGGCGTTTTGGGGTGAAAGACTTCCGTGAGAGTGAATGTTCGGATCCCGCTGTTTTTCCCTGCAAATTTGACTGCTACGCGCATAAGCTGTAAGTGTGCGAGGAGAGTTTGCCATTTCGTTGACATCGCCGGTACGTCATGCGGTGGGCAAAAGGGAAACGGGTGAGGTAACGTGTTGACCTATGAGATTGTCGAGGCAAAGGGACTGCGATCGGCTGCCGAGAGCAAGTCATCGTGTGTCAAAGAACGGCTTGAAGAGATGATCGCGCAGTTTGGACTGACGGTGTTTCAAGTGACGACCCTCACGGGTCTGGCGGATTCCGTTCGGTACAGGATGCGGATGGAACCCTCGGAGTGTCTGCTGGAAGTGTTGTATTGGCCAGTCAAGCATCGACTTTGGGTGTGCGCGGGTCCGCAAGGGGATGAGTCAGTGCAGGAGATCGCGCTGGCGCTAGCACAGGGATTGGCACAAGTGTTCGGCGGTCGTTTGGAAACCGTCGTCCAACCGGTCGTACGGGATCCGGCGGGCGACCCGCAAGGCATCGCGATGCATGTGACCGCTTGACGGACGCCTTTGCGCGTGCTATGATTCGTGAAATTGTAGCGACAGACAACGCGGCGAACGGAAGTAGTACGAGTGTGAAGCGCGGCACAGAGAGCTGCTGAACCGGTGCAAGGCAGCCCCGCACACCTCCGAACTCGTCCAGGAGCGGCATGGCATGCCAGTTCATCGGTGTTGCCTTGACGGTACCCTACCGTTATCGGGGTGATGATCTCCGGGAGATTGCCGGACATTGTCGCAGAGTGGGTTGGCGCGAGTCGACCAACGAGAGTGGTACCGCGAGGGCGCAAGCCATCGTCTCTTGATATCAAGAGGCGGTGGCTTGCGCATTTTTGTTTCGCGGCGGGCATTGATAAAGAGAAAGAGGAGTGGATGAGGATGAAACGGATTACCATCTTTGACACGACATTGCGCGATGGGGAACAGTCTCCCGGGGCGTCCCTGTACCCAGCCGAAAAAGTCAGGGCGGCGCTGCAACTCGCGCGGCTTGGCGTCGACGTGATCGAACCGGGCTTTCCTGCGTCCAGCCCTGGCGACTTCGCGGCGGTCCAGGAGATTTCGAGAACCGTGCAGGGGGTTGAGATCTGTGGCTTTGCCAGAGCCATGCGCGGGGATATCGATGCCGCCGTCGAGGCCACAAAGGACGCGGCGCGCAGAAGATTGCACCTGTTTATCTCCTCATCGCAGATCCATCTGGACTTTCAGTTGCGCAAGGGTCGCGACGAGGTGCTGAAGATGGCCACGGACATGGTGGCGTATGCGCGGCAGTTCGTCGAGCGCATCGAGTTCTCGCCGATGGACGCCACGCGCACGGGTGACGAGTTCCTGATTGAAATGGTCGAGGCCGTGATTGCGGCCGGGGCGACGATTATCAACATTCCGGATACGGTTGGTTACGCTTTACCGCAAGAGTACGGAGACATGTTCCGGCGCGTTCGAACACAGGCGCGCGGGGGCGAGTCCGTGGAGTACAGTGCCCATTGTCACAACGACCTGGGTCTTGCGGTCGCCAACAGCATGGCGGCGATCGACAACGGCGCGACACATGTCGAAGCGACGATCAACGGGATTGGCGAACGCGCCGGCAACTGCTCCCTGGAGGAGTTGGTCATGGCGATTGAGACGCGCAAAGAGACGCTGCAGTGGGAGACGGGAATTCAATTCGACCAGATCTACGACACGTCGCGACTCATCAGTCGCCTCATGAACTTTCCGATCGCCTACAACAAGGCAGTGGTTGGACGCAATGCCTTCTCACACGAGGCTGGCATTCACCAAGACGGTTTGCTGAAGAACCGCAACACCTACGAGATTATGGATCCGGAGGCGCTCGGCATCCCGCGCAACATGATCATCCTTGGCAAGCACTCCGGGCGCCACGCGCTGAAAAACAGAGTGGGTGAGTTTGGGGTTCAGGTTTCGGATGCCCAACTTGACGCCTTGTTTGTAAACTTCAAGAAGATGGCGGATGATCAAAAACGCGTGTCGGACGATCAGTTGATCTCCCTGGTGGGGGAAACTGTCGATATCATGATTGATCCGTATACGTTGTTGGACATCCAGGTGGTCACGAGCAACCAGATGTCGCGCATGGCGTCAGTCACCGTTCGCGACAACGCGACGGGCGAGGAAGCCTCGTACTCGGGCACCGGTGAGGGGCCGGTAGAGGCCCTGATCCACTGCATCAAGCAGGCGATCCCTCTTGATGTAGAATTCGCGGACCTCGAGTTGCACTCGATTGCATCTGGTGAGACGGCGAGCGGCGAGGCGGCAGTGATGATTACTGTCGACGGCGAACCCTACCGTGGGGTTGGCATCGATCGCGACGTGATCATGGCGGTTTCCCGGGCTTTTATGTCCGCTTGCAACCACGCTGTTCGAGCGAACGCCAAGGACGCGGCCGCGTCCGTTACAGTGTAGCCCTGAAGACTGACAGGAGATTGTTTGTTTGTCCAACGTCTGTCATCTGGTTTCGTCGGACGCGCTTCAGTACAATGGACGCACAGTGGGGAAAGTGCCTTGCCACTCGAGAGTGAGTGATGCCTTGTGGCGACGATGACGAAAGGCGTGAAGGTGGACTCTGATCCGGGCTGGCGTTCGCCGGTCGCGCGCGTGCTGACGGCACTGGGTGCAGAAGCCACGCCGCACGTCAGACTGTCCCGGGCGGGACAGTCTGACGTCTTTCGGATCTGGCGCGGGGCGCCTTCAGAACGGCAGTCCTTGATCCTGAAGATGAGTGACGATGTGGAGACCATGGGGCGTGAATTTCGGATGTCGAACCTTCTCTTGGAACGCGTGCCGGTCGTAAGTCCGCGCCCTTTGGAGTGGGGTGAAACGGACGGACAAGCCTGGATCCTCTTTGAGGATCTGGGCTTGTCGGACGTCCGATGGTCGCCCGATGTCGATCTGGCTGTGGCCGATCTGATGGCGGCCGTGCATTCTGTCGAGTTGGGGGAGCGAGACGACGCAGATTCCACAGTCACGACTGTCCCGCACGGGGACGATGCGTTCAGGCAGCGCGTAGCGGCAGGGGTATCCCATACGCCCGGGGTGACCATCCTGCTGGAAGAAGTCGGGCAGCGCTCGTGGTCCGATCTTTCTTCGATCCTCGGCCAAGCTGGCACCTCGTCCCATGGGGTTGCGGCTGTCCGGAGACTCTTTCGGACGATCGAGTCCACGGACTTCGGCATCGGCCACGGTCCGCAGGTGCTGAGCCATGGCGACTTCCACCGAGGCAATGTGTTGTGGCGCCCTCTAACGGATGCGGCGGTTTCGTTTGAGCGGGCGTCCGAGCGAGAGTCCCCTGTTCCAGATCGAACGCCTGAACGCACGGTCCGGCGACTTGCGCTGATCGACTGGGAGTATGCCCATCGGGACGTGATGTGGTTCGATCTCTTTCAGTGGCTGGATGCGACCAGCCCGACGCAGCCGCTGCGGCGTTATGTTCGTCGGGTTGAGGCGCTGCAGCGATATCGCTCCTTGTCGGCCGCAGGTCAGGAGATGTCGGAGTGGTCCTTTTTGCGCGCGTACATTCTCTACGCGGCTATCCATCTGGTTTGGATTCTCCTGCGTGTTCATGAGGATCTCGCGACCAACCGTTTTGATTC
This sequence comes from Bacillota bacterium, assembly GCA_026627155.1. GTDB lineage: Bacteria > Bacillota > Bacilli > Alicyclobacillales > SLC66 > JAPNUJ01. The sequence goes on from JAPNUJ010000020.1 coordinate 17,856, forward strand.
TGAACAGTTGCGACGTCAGCAAGGCGAGACGACCAAAGGCTTGCTTTCGCTTGACCGCGACCTGCGTGCTATGGTTGAGTAGAGTGGAGGCGTGGTCTGCAGTTTGCGGCCCATAGGCCCCGGGGCCGGCTGGTTGTGCGGTGTGAAGGGAAGGGAAACATGGGACAAGTGCTGGTTGCACTGGATGTCGGAACATCGGCCGTCAAGGGGTTGGCGTTTTCCGAAGATGGCGAGGTGATTCTGCAGGACCGTGTCGCCTATACACTGTCCAGTCTACCGGGAGACCGCGTGGAACAAGATGCGAAGCAGCTCCTAGAGGGTGTCCGGCACGTCCTGTCTTCGCTGTGCCGGGGATTATCAGAACGGTCGCACCATGTTCTGGCGCTCTGCCTGTCGGGGACGATGCATACACTTCTGGCCACTGATCAGCGTGGCGAGCCGTTGACCCCAGTGATGACCTGGGCGGATAATCGGGCACGCAGCGACGCGCAGGACTTGTCGCGTCTCTTTGGCACCTCCTTGTACGCGCGTACAGGGGTGCCCACTCACGCGATGCTGCCCGTTTGCAAACTGCGCTGGTTAGCCCGCGAGCAGCCGGGGCTGTGGGAGCAAGCCGCACATTTTGGTTCCTTCAAGGAATGGCTGACATGGAATTTGACTGGGACCTGGGTGGTCGACGAGGCGACGGCGGCCGCAAGCGGCCTCTGGAATCTGCACTCCAGAACCTGGGATGCAGGACTGCTCGTGCAGATTGCAGTCGGGCCCGAACGCCTGAGTGCCATTGTGCCGACGGACCACGTCCTTTCAGTATCTGGGTCTTTTGCGCACCGTTGCGGCCTGCCTGCTTCGGCGCTCATCGTCGTGGGTGCGACCGATGGGGTCCTGGCGAACCTCGGGACGGTGGGGTTGGATGGCGACTGGCTGGCTATGAGCGTCGGGACCAGTTGCGCGGTGCGCCGCGGAGTGCGCGAACCCGTGCTGGACGCCACGGCGCGCAGCTTTTGCTATCCTCTGGACAGCGGCCACTGGATCAGCGGGGGCGCGAGTAACAGTGGTGCCATGGTGTGGTCGCGTGTGGCACAGTGGCTGGGACTAGGTGAAGAGCCTGGGCCAGGTGCTGGGCACGAGGAGACGGGGCTTGTGGAAGCGCTGTTCGCCCTTGCCGACGGAGCCTCGCCGGGAAGTGATGGCCTTCAGTTTTTGCCCTACCTAGCTGGCGAGAGAGCACCGCTTTACGATGACGGGGCGACAGGCGCGTGGGTTCGCTTGACCCTCACTCACGGACGGGCACAACTGGCGCGCGCGTCGATCGAAGGCGTGGCCTACGTGCTCCGGTGGATTGCGACCGCCCTGCCATCGGATGTAAAAGGGGTCGTCCTGTCAGGCGGTGTGGCCAATGCACCACTTTGGCGGCAAACCGTAGCGGATGTCTTCGACCTTCCAGTCGTGCGATCGTCAGTGCCCGAGTCTGTCTGTTATGGCGCATGGCGCCTCGGGGCGAGGGCACTCAGGGTGCTCTCTGCGGCCGAGTTTGGCATCGCGCCGCTTCGTCAGGAAGAACCCGTCTACCCGTCCCCTTCGGTGCGCCGGGTGCACGATGAGCGGTTTGCTGAATTCGTAGAGTTGACTAGCATGGCAAGGGGGACTGGGAACCGGTGACCACCAGGACTTGGATGGCCGTACTCGTGACCTTGCTGTTCTGGTCGTCGGCGTTTGCCGGGATTCAGGCGGGTCTGGACGGCGGTTACGGTGCTGGGGAGGTCGTGCTGTTGCGATTTCTGACGGCGTCCGCCGTCTTCGGCGTCTATACGTTGACCGGCCGCCTGCGGCTTCCCGCGCGCCGCGATATTCCGGTCATCGTCGGGCTGGCGCTTGTAGGAATCACAGTGTACCACATCGCCTTGACGTTTGGGGAACAGACGGTCGAGGCCGGTACGGCAAGTCTGATTGTCGCCTCGGCGCCTGTCTTCACCTCTTTGCTGGCGTTGGTCGCCCTGCGCGAGCGCCTGACACCTTGGGGGTGGTTTGGCATGGCGTTGGGCTTTGCAGGGGTTGCGATCATCGCCCTCGTCGGCGGACGCGCCCCGGGCTTTACGCGCGGTGCACTCCTCTTACTCGTCTGCGCCGTGGCAACCGCCGTGTTCTTTGTTTATCAGAAGCCGCTGTTCGCCCGGTACAAGGCGATCGATTTGACGGCCTACTTCACGTGGATCGGCGTGATTCCGATGCTGGTGTTCTTGCCCGGCCTGATTCGCGAGGCGCCACATGCCACGCTGAGTGCCACCTTGGCTTGCGTCTACATTGGTATCTTTCCCGCGGCCATCGCGTATGCTCTGTGGGCTTACGCACTGTCCAAGGGACGTGCCACCACGGTGTCCAGCACACTCTATATCAATCCACTCCTGGCCATCCTCATCGCCTGGATCTGGCTTGGCGAGACGCCGACCGGGACAGCCCTGGTCGGTGGTGCGATCTCACTTTGCGGCGTGGCCCTCGTGGCGTGGAGAGGCCGTCGCATCCGCGCTGCTTGACTTGTCGGAGAGACCTGCCGAAAAAATTTGCTGAAAACCAATTTGAGGACGACGAGGTGGTCATGTTGAACGAGGGCGGGATCGTATTTGGCTGTATTGTGCCGCACGGGCTCGAGGTCGTGCCAGACATTGCGGGCCCCGAGCGGGACCGCTTTGCCGCAGTGAGCGCCGGTGTAGCTGACGTATCGCGCCGATTGGCCGAGGCGGCGCCGGACTTGATCGTGCTGGCGACCCCACATGGTTTTCGCTGCGACGGAAAAATCACCGTGATGACGAACTCCCTGGTGCACGGACGACTGGAAAAATGGGGTCTCTCTGCCGATGTCGATGGCCACTGCGATCGTGACTTTGCCTTGGCGCTGGTGGCCGAAGGGATCGATCAGAACTTGCCGATCACCGGTGCCTTTTTCGGCTCGTCGCAAGGGGAGTGGTCCGTTCTTCCGCTGGATTGGGGGGCTTTTGTTCCACTCTGGTTTTTTCTGCGCGACGCCGTGCCCCGGCCCGACGTCGTCGTGCTCACACCGACGCGCGACGCGGGCCTGGAGCCGCTAGTGGCGCTAGGTCGAACGATCGCCCGACTGGCCCGCAAGCGGGGGCGTCGCGTGGCATTTGTAGCGAGTGCCGATCAGGGGCACGCCCATGATGAACATGGGCCCTATGGTTTTCATGAGGCCTCTGGGGCCTATGACAAAACGGTGTGCCAAGCGATAGAGGAGCAGGACATCGCCCGTCTCTTGACCCTCGATCCGGCATTTGTCGATGCTGCGAAACCGGACAGTCTCTGGCAAATTGCCATCCTGCGCGGGGTCCAAGAAGAGGTCCCGCTTCGTGGCGAGCTACATGCGTACCATGTCCCCACCTACTATGGGATGTTAAGTGCCAGTTTTATTCCAACCCGATGAGGGCGTATGTGTGGATTTAGGACCAGGTGTTAAGATGGGGTCTTGTCAACAGGACCCCATCGCTTTATACTGGAATCATACGGCAAGCGCCGCGGGGGCAAGAGACTCGCCACCGTGTTTGACCAGAGAGAGGCTGTCAGCAGATGGCTGTTGGGAGATCAAAGGAGAGAATCGCATGGACACGTCTGTCGTGATCTACGATACGACCTTGCGCGATGGCGCACAGGGCGAAGGAGTCAGTTTTTCGGTGGCCGACAAGCTCGAGTTCGTTCGACTCCTGGATGATCTCAAGGTGGATTACGTCGAAGGGGGCTGGCCGGGATCTAACGGCAAGGACCTGGCGTTTTTCTACGCGCTGCGCGACGTTTCGCTGACGCACAGCAAGGTAGTAGCGTTTACCAGCACGCGGCGCAAGGGCGCGCGCATCGCGGAAGACGCGCACATGCAGTCTGTGCTCGGCACCGGGATGCGACATTGTGCGGTAGTAGGAAAAACGTGGGACTTTCAAGTCTTCGAGGCCTTGCGGACGGATCTGGCAGAAAACTTGTCGATGATTTCTGACACGATCGAATTTCTTAAGGAGAAAGAGATCGAAGCCATCTTTGATGCCGAGCACTTCTTTGACGGTTACAAATCAAATCCAGACTATGCGCTGCGAGCCTTGTCGGCGGCCAAAGCGGCGGGCGCGGACTGGCTGGTGTTGTGCGACACGAACGGGGGAACGTTGCCTGGGGAGGTCGCCGCCATCGTCGCCGATGTGCGCAAGGCCGGTTTTGTGAAGCTTGGGATCCACGCGCACAACGATGGCGGGCTTGCGGTGGCGAACTCGCTGGCGGCTCTCAGTGAGGGCGCGATGCAGGTGCAAGGGACGATCAACGGATTTGGCGAGCGGGCAGGCAACACGGACCTGTGCGTGCTGATGGCGAATCTTGTGTTGAAGTGCGGATATGAAACGTCCGTCGGTCTGGCGGGAGTGAAGCGGTTGAAGGCGGTGTCGGAGCGCGTGTATGAGATGACCGGGAAGCCCCCGGTGGCCGGCCAGCCGTTTGTAGGCAAAAGCGCGTTTGCCCACAAGGCCGGGATCCACGTGAGTGCGATTCGGCGCAATCCCCGGTTGTACGAGCACGTGCCGCCAGAGGCGGTGGGAAACGAGCGGCGCGTCCTGCTTTCGGAGTTATCCGGGGCGAGCAACGTGCAGTACCACCTGGATCGTCTGGGGCTCTCGGCCACCCCAGACGACGTCACGCGGATCCTTAGTCGGCTCAAGGAAGCCGAGCGTACTGGGCATGTAACTGAAGACGCCGATACGTCCGTGGAGTTGCTCATCCGGGAGGAACTCCGTCTGTGTCAGACCCGGTACGAGTTCAGTTAGCCTTTCGCCACCTGACGCCGATAGGCGCTTGGTGTGTGTCCCTCGAAGCGTTTGAAGGTGCGACTGAAGTAGCTGGGGTCCGCAAAACCGCATTTTTCAGCGACTTCGTGAACCGGCAAGGCCGTCTGGGTGAGCAGGTGACGCGCCATATGGAGTCGGGTCCGCAAGAGGTACTCCATGACGGACTGACCGGTGGTGCGCTTGAACAGTCGGGCGAAGTGAAACGGGCTCAGCGTGGCGTGGGTTGCGATATCTTCGAGGCTCAGCGTCTCGGAGTAGTGGGCCTCGATGTAGGCAATGCCGTGGCGAATGCCATCCGGGTACGGTGGCGCCTGCGGCTCGCGGGCAGGGACACCGCTGGCCTCGCGGGCCACTGCGATCTGCGTGAGGATGCGCGTGATGGCGCTCGATGCAAGGGCCTCCATGCCAACCGGGCGTTTGCGAAACAAGCGAACAAGTTGGCGACACTGCGACTCCACTTCATCGGGGTCGGCGACCGCGAAGACGGGATTGTCCCCAGCGGACAACAGGCTATACCACGCACTGCACCCCACTCCATCGAAGTGAACCCACAACACCTCCCAGGGCTCCTGCGCGTCCGCGTAGTAACGGTGGGCCTGACTGAGGTCGAGCAAGAACACCTCGCCCGCACAAACTGGAAAGATGCGGCCTTCCCACTCCACGTAGCCCTTGCCGCGCAGCACGTACTTGATTTGATAGCCAAAGAAGGACGTGCGGGCGACGTCATACTCGGGGGCACACGCGAACCAGCCCACTGCGTGGACGAAAAACCAAATCTGTCGGGCGCATTCGGAGGGGATGTGGCCATAACCCTTATAAAAGTACGACGTTTTCGTCATGCTATCGCCTCATCGCAAGATATTCCTAATACTAAGCAAGCTCGTAGCGTGAGTTTTTCGGAGTCTCCCGATAAGATACATGGGCGGGTTCTGATAATGTTCAAGTATACCGTGTACAACGTTGTCATGCATAGGTTGCGGAGGTGTCTTTCACGTGGATATTTTTAGACGTCTGCGTAGGTTCTATGTGCCGTATCTGCGGTTTTTGGGCATGAGTCTCGCGGCGCTGGTGCTGACCACGGCGCTGGGGCTGGCGTATCCGTACCTGCTGAGCCTGATCATCAATCGGGTCGTTCTCGCGCATCAGTATGGACAGTTGCTTCTCTACGTCAGTTTGATCCTCGTGGCTTCCTTGGTCAAGGGGGTATTCAACTTCCTGCAGCAGTACCTGGGGCAAGTGTTTGGGATCCACGCGGCCTATGACCTGCGCAACACGCTCTACAGGAAACTGGGCACCCAGGCCTTCTCTTACTATGACCGGGTGCACACTGGCGACTTGATGTCGAGACTGACAGCGGACCTCGATGCGTTCAGACAGTTTCTGGCGTTTGGGTTCAACGGGTTGGTCAACCTTGTGCTTCTGATCGTGTTTGGTTTGTCCTTGATGGTCTTCATGAATTGGGAACTCACGATCGCCGTGCTCGTGCTAATGCCGGTACTCGCCTGGGTGGCCGTGCGCTTCGACGGTCAGTTGTGGCCCGCCTACAAAGAGGTGCGACGCTCGCTCGGCCGCTTGAACACCTCCGTGCAGGAAAACATCATGGGCGTGAGGACCGTGAAGTCGTTTGCCCGCGAAGGCTTTGAGCAGGAAAAGTTCGGCGGGCGAAACGAGTCGTATTACACCGCCAACATCGTGACCGCAGCACTGTGGAAACGGTATTTTCCCTACATGGAACTGATCGGCAACATGGAAGTGGTCATCGTGCTGTTGGTCGGGGGTTACCTCGTCATTCGCGGGCAGATGAGCCTGGGGGACCTTGTCGCCTTCTTCAGCGTCGTATGGTATATCGTTGCGCCGATGTCCCAACTCGGTTATCAATTGAACAACTGGACCCAGTCGCTGGCGGCAGGTGAGCGCCTGCTCGAGATTCTCGATGCGCCAAACCCGATCACCTCGCCTGAAGCAGGGCATAGCAGCGTGCTGCAGGGTCGGATCGAGTTTGCCGGCGTGGATCTGACGTATGAAGAGGCGCCGATTCTGCATGACATTCAGTTTGTGGCGGAACCGGGGCAGACGATCGCCCTGCTGGGTCTCACGGGCGCTGGCAAGACGAGTCTCGCCGGCCTGATCCCGCGCTTCTATGATGTCGCCAAAGGATCTGTCCGCGTGGACGGGGTCGATGTTCGGGAGTGGGACCTGCAGGCGCTGCGCCGACAAGTGGCCGTTGTGTTTCAGGAGTCTTTTCTGTTTTCGACGACAATCTTCGCCAATATCGCCTACGGGCACCCTGACGCCACGATGGAAGAGGTACGTCGTGCAGCACAGATGGCGGATGCAGCGGAGTTTATTGAGGACTTGCCTGCAGGTTACAGCACGCTGGTCGGCGAGCGCGGCATCGGCTTGTCAGGAGGCCAGAAGCAACGCATCGCGTTGGCGCGGGCGATTCTTGCGGATCCGCGAATCTTGATTCTCGACGACGCCACAAGCGCGGTCGACATGGAGACGGAGTACGGGATCCAGCAGTCCTTGCAGCGGGTCATGAAAGGGCGAACGACGCTGATCATCGCCCACCGCATCTCTTCGCTGCGCCGTGCGGATCAGATCCTCGTACTGGACCGCGGACGCATCGTCCAGCGCGGTCGACACGCTGAGCTTCTGCGCGAATCCGGACTGTACCGGACGATCTATGACATGCAGTTTCGCGATCAGGGCCTGATGCCAGTGGGGCGTGGCGAAGGTTTTAGCGCTTTTGCGCAAGCCGCGAGCTCCGACGCCTTTAGCTAAAGTCGCAACTCACGCAAAGCAAACGGCGAGTGCAGGGCTCAGGCAAAGCCGCCTGTCGGACCGCCGTCGGCCTTGCCCTGTACGACATGTCTGACAAAAGAGGTTTGGGTGATTTCATGAGTCAGGATTCTCACGCGGCGTTTCGGGCCGATCAGAGTGAGCTGCGCGCACCCTTTATCTATAAGGATGATGACGCGATCGACAAGCCCTTTCAGTGGGATCAGATGCGCCGACTGTTCGGTTACATGACGCTCTTTCCCAGACTGGCCTGGTTGTCGCTGGCCGCGACGATCGGTGGGATTGCGGTGGCGCTGATCGCTCCGTACGCACTCGGGGAGGCGATCAACGTCGCCATCAATGCCCACCACACGCGTACGTTGCTGGCGTACGCCGGTTTCCTTGGGACATTGTACGTTCTGAACTTCTTTGCTTCGCGACTGCGTATTCGCTACACCAATTGGCTGGGGCAAAGCGTGATTCAGCACTTGCGCAAGCAGCTGTTCGGCCATGTGCAGGCGCTGTCGTTCGACTTCTTTGACAAGCGGCCGGCCGGGTCTGTCCTCGTCCGCATCATGAACGATGTCAACGCCTTGCAGGACCTGTTTACCAATGGCGTCATCAACAGTATCACGAACCTCTTCACGCTCGTCGGGATTATCGTGATCATGCTCAGTCTGAACTGGCGCCTGGCCCTGATTACGATGGTGATCGTGCCGATCATGCTGTTTCTCTCCACGAAGCTGCGCGAGATGATGCGTCGCAGTTGGCAGGTGGTGCGCGTGAGACTGTCTCGAATCAACGCTCATTTGAACGAGAGTATTCAGGGTGTGCGCGTGACGGAGGCCTACGTACGGCAGGGAGAGAACCAGGAGTTCTTTCAGGGGATGAATGCGGACTATCTTGACAAATTTCGACAGGCGGTCGGCCTCAACGCGGTCTTTGGCCCGGTGGTTGACTTCACAGGGGCGATCGGAAGCGCGCTGTTGTTCTGGTTTGGGGTGCACATGCTCGGCGCGGCAGGCGGACTGTCCGTCGGTGTCCTCGTTGCCTTCGCCAACTACACCGGGAACTTCTGGACGCCGATCTCGCAGCTTGGGCAGGTGTACAATCAGCTGCTCGTGGCGATGGCTTCATCCGAGCGCATTTTCGAATACCTCGATACGGTGCCGAGTGTGTCGAGTGGAACGGGCTCGCCTGTGCTGCCGCGCATTGAGGGGCACGTGCGGTTTGATCATGTCGAGTTCGCCTATGACAACAAGAAAAAGGCGCTGGATGGGGTGTCGTTTGACGTCCCGGCCGGGCAGACGGTGGCGCTGGTGGGGCACACGGGCGCTGGCAAGAGTACCGTGATCAACCTGTTGGCCCGGTTCTATGAGCCGACAGGCGGTATCGTCGCCATTGACGGCCACGACATTTGCCAGATGGACTTGCATTCACTGAGATCGCAGGTCGGCGTGGTGCTGCAGGACACCTTTATCTTCTCCGGAACCATCATGGACAATATTCGCTACGGGCGGCCGGATGCGAGTGACGAAGAAGTGATGGCAGCGGCCCGTTCTGTCTACGCTGAGGAGTTCATCGAGCAACTGGAGCAGGGGTATGCCACCGAGGTGCGGGAACGTGGGAGTCGTCTGTCGATGGGGCAACGCCAGTTGATTTCGTTCGCGCGTGCGATTCTCGCCAATCCTCGGATTCTCATTCTCGACGAGGCGACGGCGAGTATCGACACGCACACGGAACACCTGATCCAGCAAGGGTTGCTGGTGCTGTTGCAAGGACGGACGTCGTTCGTCGTCGCGCATCGTCTGTCGACGATTCGCGAAGCGGACCAGATTCTCGTCTTTGCGGATGGGCGCATCGTCGAACGAGGGAACCACGGGTTGCTGATGGGAACCAAGGGTTACTATCAGCACTTGGTAGAGGCCCAGTACCGCTTTATGGCCTGAGTGAAGAGGCGAAAGAGCCCCGCGCGTTCGGTTCTGTTCCGGCGTTGCGGGGCCTTTGCGCGGGGTGCGATCGCGTCTGCTACACGTTACAGGGCGGCGGCGAAGGATGGATCGGCAAACGGGTGAGCGACCCAGCCAGCCGGGTCGACGAAGAGGCGGACGGCGACCACTTGGCGTTCCTCGGTGAGCGTGAAAAAGTGCGGATTGTACTCCGGCACTGAAATCACGTCGCCTTTCGCAAGGCGGACATCGAAGTAGCCCGTGTCGCCTTGCCCCTTGATGATGAACGTCCCACTGCCAGCGGCGATGGCTCGGACTTCGTCCTCGGTGTGCGTGTGAACTTGCTCAAACTTTTTGAGCAATTCGTCGATTCCGGGCGTCGAAGCGGACAAGGCGATCAAATCCCACTTGACGTAGCCGCGCGACGAGGCGAGGCGATCGATCATGGGTGCGAGACTGGAAAGGATGGTCTCTTTATCGCCGTCCGACAAGTCGAACCTGTCTTGCAAGTGGGCTGGGATGGTGGATACGTCCCAGTGTTCATAGTAAATCTCTTGGGCGCTCAGAAAATCCCGCACGGCAGTCTCGTCGGTGATCTCGGTGCCGCTGTTGCGAACTTTGATGGTGGCCATACGGAACTCTCTCCCTCTTGTTTGGGCACGCAAGCGCCGTCTCTCTTTCTTTTCTATAGTAGGATAGGTTGACGGGAAAGTCCATCGTTTCTTTGTGGGACCCGGACACCCTCCGGATGCGGTCGGCCGCTTGGGTCCTGGTTTTCATGAAGGGTTCTTTCGTCTCGGGCTTTGCGACTATGCTATCATCAATGCCAGACACGTCGGTCAAGCCGATCGGCGCTCGAGTCGTTCATTCAAACATGGAGGCGTGGTTCTCATCGAGACGGGTCAGGAATGGATCATGGCGACGTATCGCGTGCGCGAAGACAGGGCGTTGCTGAAGAAGCGAGCGGAATCGATCGCGATCGGGTTGACCGTTGGCTCCTGGACGGAGATGGCGGTGACCCGGCGTGCCGAGGTCAAGCGGCACGCCGGCATCGTGGCTGATATCCGCGTCGTTGAAGACGGGGCAAAGAATGAGGTCATCGCCGAACTGTCGATCGCTTATCCAGCCGCCAACTTGACAGCGACCGCGGCGGCCCTGTTGACGACGGTCTTTGGCAAATTGTCCATGGACGGCGAGATCCGCTTGGTGGATCTGACGCTGCCGAACGCGTGGGCCCGCCAGTTTGGCGGACCGAGGTTTGGCGTGACGGGGTTGCGCGAGCGCACGGGCGTGCGGCAACGGCCACTGCTAATGAGTATTTTCAAGGCCTGTGTTGGGCTCGATCTGGCTGAGCTGACGGCGGCCTATCGTGATCAGGCCTTGTCTGGGGCCGATCTGATCAAAGATGACGAGATCTTTTTTAGTGAAGAGTATGCGACGCCAGAGCAGCGGGCTGCAGCCTACGCCGAGGCGGGCCGGCAGGTCTACGAGACCACCGGACACCACGCACGTTATGCGGTGAATCTGACGGGCCCGGTCGGCGCGCTGCGGGAGCGAGCCCTGCGCTTACGCGAGGCGGGCGCAGATGCCCTGCTCTTTAACGTCTTTGCGTATGGGCTGGACGTGCTGAACGAGTTGGCGCAAGACCCGGATGTCGCCCTTCCGATTCTGGCGCATCCGGCCGTGGCGGGCGCGCTGTATGGATCAGCCACGCATGGCATCGCGGCGAGTCTTCTGCTGGGCCAGTTGGTCAGGCTGTGCGGCGCGGACGTTGCGATCTATCCTTCGCCTTATGGCTCCGTGACGCTGGACAAACCGGAAGGGGAACGCTTGCGTCGCTATCTTTCCGTGGATAACGGCCTGAAACGCGTCATGCCAGCGCCGTCCGCAGGCATTCACCCCGGTCTCGTTCCGCAGATTGTGAGCGATGCAGGCCTAGACGTGATCCTCAACGCAGGTGGGGGCATTCACGGCCATCCGTCTGGCCCGATCGCCGGTGGACAGGCGTTTCGGGCCGCGATTGCGGCCGTGATGGAGGGCGAGGATCTGGCAGTGGCGTGCCAACGATCAGAACCACTGAGTCAGGCGCTGGACCACTGGGGGAAGACCTGATGAACGACTCAGTGGCCTCGCCGACCATGGGCCTGTTCTGTGATTTCGATGGAACCATTGCAAGCGCAGATATGATTGCCGCCATCATGACGGAGTTCGCCCCACAACCATCCGGGCCGATCATCAGCGCCATTGTCGCAGGCACCATCGATATCCAGCAGGGTGTGCAACAACTGTTTGGGCTTCTGCCTTCGTCGGCCTTCCGGGCCGTGAGGGAGTTCGCGTTGGCGCGGGTTGTGTTGAGACCCGGCTTCCCGCGTTTCGTGGCCTTGTGTCGTGAGCGCGGCTGGCGTCTGGTCGTCGTCAGTGGCGGTTTCGACTTCTTTGTGGAGCCGGCGCTTGCCCCGTTTCGGGATAATTTGACCATCCACTGCAATTCGCTTGACTTGTCTGGGCCGATGATGCGCGTCGTCTGGAACGTTCCATGCGATGCAAAGTGCGTAGGCGGCTGCGGCCTGTGCAAACCGTCGGTGATGCGGTTGTATCAAGGGCTGGTGGAGACGCGGATTGTGATCGGCGATGGAGTGACGGATCAACGGGCAGCGCAACAGGCGGATTTTGTGTTTGCTCGCGACCGCCTGCTCGGCTTATGCGAGGAGGCGAACGTTCCACACATGGGATTTGACACGTTTGATGACATTTCAGACGAACTGGAGAGACGTTATGGGGAGGCACGGACGGATGACTGAGACGGGGGAAGGTGTACAGCCAGTGGTAGCCTGGGCGGTCGCGGAGAGCCTTTGCCAGATTGCCCAGACGCTTGCGCAACGGGGTTGGCTCCCAGCCACCAGTGGCAACCTCTCGGTGACCTTGGGAGAGCGTGGTGGCCCATTTGCCATTACGCGAAGCGGTGCTGACAAGCAGCGGCTGCAGTCAAGTGATCTCGTCGTGGCGGGGGAAAGAGGTCGGCTCCTGACCTCCGCCGTGCCTGGCCAACGTCCGTCGGCGGAGGCGAACGTGCATGCCGGCTTGTATCAGCGACTCGCTTGCGGAGCGATCCTTCACGTTCATACCGTGTCCAACAACCTGTGCTCGGACTTGTACTTTTCCGCAGGGGCGATGACCGTGACGGAGCACGAGTTGTTGAAGGCATTGGGACACTGGGAGCCACAGGCGGTCCTGAACATTCCGATCGTGGAGAACTGGCATGATCTCGAACAACTGGCCGAGGCAGTGGTGTTGGCTGCACAGCCGGACGTGCCGGGCGTGTTGGTGCGAAACCACGGCATCTACGTCTGGGGTGAGGATGCGGACACAGCCCTGAAGCATCTAGAGGCGTTCGAGTTTTTGTTCTCGTATCACGTGATGCGCCGCCTTCTCACGGTTCAAGGTGCAGGGGTGTGATCGGCGATAAGGGCGGGATCGGCTGTCTGACGCAGCCCGTCCTGTAAGGGGGTTGATGTGGGCTTTGCCGTTGACGCGGTCTGGACCGCGAAACCTGCATCGGCTAAAAGCGGTGTGAGTGGCGCGCAGTGGATGGCGCAGAGTCGGTGCAAGGCTCTCGTCATGGCCACGTATAGGAGCTTGATGTCCGTATCGTTGTCCGGTTCGTATTTTTTTAAGTGCGGATCGACCAGGATCACGGCATCGAACTCCATTCCTTTGCTCTGGTGAATCGGCACCACGCTGACGCCGCCCAGATAGTGGTCAGAGTCTTCCCCAAGCAAGGTTGCAAAACACTCGCGCTTGTCAAGTTCTGCAGCCAGCCGTTTGCACGCCTGCGCCGTTTTGTCGATGATGGCGATACTGTGAAGACCGTCTTCCTGGAGAGCCACCACCATCTCATGAACCACTCGGACGAGGTCTAGGGAGCGTGCCACCATGACAGCGACGGGTGCGGCTCCATGTCGCAACACCGGCACGGCAAGGGTCTTTCCTGGGTAACTCCAGTGAGCGATCACGGCGTTGGCGGCCGCCATGATCTCGACGGTGGACCGATAGCTTTGCCTTAGCGTAGCTTGGCTGACCTCATCCGCAAACACCCCGTCAGTGATTTCCTCCCAGGCAGCTAGCCCTTTTCTCTCATAAATCGTCTGAGCCAAGTCACCGAAGAGGCTCATGCTACTTTGATTCATGAAAAGCGTCAGAACATGAAGCTCAAATGGTGCCAAGTCTTGCGCCTCATCGACGACGACATGGCTGAATTTGGGGGATTTATCGAGGCCATCCAAGTGCTTGCGCAGGTAGAGAAGGGCGGCCAAATCTTCCTCGCTTACACGCTGGCCTTTGTGCTGTGCCGCCAGATAATCGGCCAGGGCTTGTGGCAAGGCCTCTGCCCCAAGCATGTGCTCGGCGCGCTGCAGGAGACTCCGTTGGGATGGCGGCAGGCGTCGCAGGATCCAAGCCAAATTTTTCGGATTCGCGATCATCTTGCGGTACAAGTCCAGGACGTCGGTCGTTTTGATGCGTGTGCAGTAGCGATCCAGCGCTTGCCTGTACTTTGCGGCGATCTCATTTTGGCGCTTTTGCGCCTCTTGGTACCCGATCCGCTTGGCCTGCTGGTCGAGTTGGGCACCGCGCGCGCGGATCGCGTCGTCTGTCCATTGTCTGAGCGATTGCACGAGCCGCTTGCGCCTTGCGGCGTATGGATAGTGTCGGTAGTCCTCGTAGAACTTCGTCGCGATCGCCTCTGCCGTCATGACGAATGCGGAATCGAGTGCCAGCGCTTCGGAGGGAAGGATCCGCGCCACGTATCGCTCGAGCAAGGCGTCAAGCAGTTGACGCGTGGCCAGCGCCCCGCGCACTCTCGCGGCGAGGTTTTGCAACACGGTGTCTTCACGCACCGGCTCTTTGACGAGTCGCCACTTGGCGGGAAGGGCCGCCTTAACGAAGTCTGCAAAGGTGAACTGCTGCACCCCTTGCACGCCGAGATCGGGTAGCACGTTCGCGATGTAGTCGAGGAACAGCCGGTTTGGCGCGATAATGAGAAAATGCGAGAAGGCCCGCTGGTCGCGATGCTGGTAGGCCAAGTACGACAGTCTGTGCAACGCGATCGTGGTTTTGCCGCTGCCCGCCACGCCCTGAACGATCAACACTTGCCGTGCGTCCGCTCGAATAATCCGGTTTTGCTCCGCCTGAATGGTCTCGACGATATCGCGCAGTCTGGCGTCGCCGCGCTCTTGAAGGCGAGCTAAAAGCAACTGGTCAGTCCGAACGACTGAGGTGCTGTCGAAGAACTGAACCAGTTCCCCCTGAGCGATTTCAAACTGACGCTTGCGTTCGACATCGAATTGCAGGATGCGGCCTCCATCTACATACACGGGCACATCGGTGAAGGCATCATCGTAATAGAGGTTGGCCATCGGAGAACGCCAGTCTAGCACGAGCGGGGTGAGGGTCGTCCGGTCGAAGAGACCAAATCGTCCGATATAGGCGGACTCTTGGCGGGCCAGTCCGCGCTCGGACATGGCGTCACCAGGCCGGGTCTGTTCGCGAAAGGTAACCCCCGCAAAGAAGGGATGGTCGAAGGACTTCTCAAGTTGGCCCAGTTCCTGACGCTGTTTGGACTGAATGACGGCTTGGGCAAAATCGCGGGTCGGACGAATGTTGCGGCGAATCTGTTCCAGTTCGTGGGCAATGTGCGCCCGGATCTGCTCAAAGTGTTGGCGCTCGAGCAGCAGTTCTTCGTGGTCAGTCAAGCGGTGTCTCCTCCGGGGATGGCGTGAGCCAGTTTGAGAGTTCTGCTTCCTCCACTTTCTTCAGCGCGCGAATCACCTCCATCACGTCTGCGGAAGTCTCTCGCTCGATCACCGCCCCGTCAGCATAAACATAGGGAAACAGAAGGCACTGGCTGCAACGGTCAAGACACGAATAGGTGACCACATCGACGCCGAGTGCCTCGATCTCGTCGACGAACGTCACCATGTCATTGGATTCGCAAAGCTCGATCAACAACATCTCAGGACAGTCCCACCTCCGTTTGGATGTCGGCGCGTCGCTTCTTGCTATCGTACATCGCGGCGTCAGCTTTGCGTATCATATTCTCAAGATCGCCCCAGACGTCATGATGAATCCCAATGCTGACGGACATGGGAACGCCCTGGTGATCGCCGGTCTTATAGGCGGCCTGGCGAATATGGCTGGCGATACTGTGCGACTCGAGTTCCGAGGCGTTGGGCAACAGGATAATGAACTCGTCGCCCCCGTAGCGAAAGAGTAACTGATGGGCCGGCGTGGCGTAACGCAGTGTCTGCACGAGCTGACACAGTCTACGGTCACCTTCGGCGTGGCCGTACGTGTCATTGTACAGTTTGAAGTCGTCCACATCAATCACCAGCACCGAACGCGACTCGATGCGTTCCCACTCGCCTTCAATCATGAACTCATCCAGGAAAGCGGTAAGGTGTTGCGGACTCGTCAAACTGTGCAGGGCGCGGCGATTGTAAATCCCGGTCAACGGGTCCGTCATGGCGTGCAGTTTCAATTCGGCTACATGCTTTGCGGCGAAAAGTGCCCCGCTGATCTGCAACCCGATCTCCTCGAGCAAACTGATATCCTCCAGGGAGAAGGCGTCCACCCTCACGGACTTCACCGTCATCACGCCGTAGACGTCTCCTGAAGAGTACAAAGGCACGCGCACAATCGAGCGGATCTGGTCGTTCCAAAGTGTTTCGTCCTCAAGAAACTCCCTCTGCTCCGCGAGGTTCCCGTTGTAGTGCGAACGGAGTTCGCGAAAGACCCACTCAATGGCCGTTCCGGCAATCGGCATAATCGACCCGGGCGGGCAACAGGTCAACGTGTCCAGCGTGACCAGTTCCTGGATGAGGCAGTAGCGCCCCCGTGATTCGGCGACAAGCAAGCCGAGGCGGTCAAATGGCACGAGGGAGTGCATGTGGTCGCGAACGGATCGAAGCACCTCGCGAATATCGAGGGTGTTGCGAGTCGCGCGCAGCAACGCGTTCAAAGCGCGGAGGCGACGAATCTCCTGTTCCTGGGCCGTTAATGTATCCAAACGAAACCACCTGCTTTCCAAAGCGGTCTACGCGAGTTGGCAAAATCTATGATCCTAGTATAGCGGTTTTGAGGACGCGTGTATAGACGGCTTCCAACGGATGACTCCGGAGTGATTGACCTTGCAACGGTCGGCGGCGTATCATGGACGGAGACATCGAGGATGCATGAGAATGGACAGGAGACCTGAGCCGAGTGGTGACCAGCGAGGTGCGGTCGGTCCACCGTGTCGACCACACGGGGCCGGAAAGTGCGGAAAACGCCGGAAGGCATGGAACAAAAGCGAAGAGTTGTGAGGACCGCGCAGCGGGCTGAGGCCCAAGGCGCGGTTTTTTATTTGCCGCGTTGATCGTCTAAAGCGATGACGTGAGAGGAACGCGGACGCAGGGGGAATCGTATCCGTCGGGGGACTTGCAAGTCCCCCGACGGATGGATGACAGATGGAGATGCCGGGGAGGCCACGAGGATGAGGAAGATTCAAATAAACGGCCAGGACTTGACGCTCGCGGATGTAGTGCAGGTGGCAAAAGGCACGGCCACTGTGGAAATCGCTCCCGAAGCTTGGCCCGGAATCCGCGCCAGTCGCGCTTGTGTCGAGCAGGTCGTGCGGTCCGGACGGCCTGTCTACGGAGTCAATACCGGGTTTGGCAAGCTGTCAGAAGTCACGATTGCGCCAGAGGATGCAGCTCAACTGCAGCGCAACCTGATCCGCAGTCATGCGTGCGCTGTGGGACCGGCTCTGCCCACTGCAACCGTCCGCGCCATCATGCTGCTTCGCGCCAACGCGCTCGCGAAGGGGTTTTCTGGGATCCGACCAGACACGTTGCAGCTTCTGGTTGATTGCCTGAATCGGGGAGTGCACCCCGTCATTCCGTCGCAAGGCTCGCTCGGCGCCAGTGGTGACCTGGCGCCTCTGGCGCATCTGGCGCTGCTGCTCATGGGCGAGGGGGAGGCCGATGTGGAGGGCGAGCGAATGGCCAGCAGCCGAGCCTTGCATAGAGCGCGCTTGACTCCGGTGGTCCTGCAGGAAAAAGAAGGGCTCGCCTTGATCAACGGCACGCAGGCGATGACGGCCATCGGCGTGCTTGCGTGGTCGCGCGCCGAACGGCTTTGCACGATCGCCGACGGTATCGCTGCCTTGACCTTTGAGGCGCTGCAAGGTGTGACGGATGCGTTGTCTGCAGCTGTGCATGCGCTGAGACCCCAGCCGGGACAGGTGGCGGCAGCGGCCTCCCTGTCGGCCTGGCTGTCTGGCAGTGGGTTGACGACCCGACAGGGAGAACTGCGCGTTCAGGACGCCTACAGTTTGCGCTGCATACCGCAAGTTCACGGGGCGAGCCGACAGTGTCTCACACATGTGGGGGACGTGCTGCACACGGAGATCAACAGCGCGACTGACAACCCCCTGATCTTTGCTGACACGGGCGAGATCATCTCAGGCGGTCACTTTCATGGACAGCCTGTGGCATTGGTCATGGATTACATGAAAGTCGGGATCGCCGAGATGGCGAACATCTCTGAGCGTCGGATCGAGCGTCTGGTCAATCCCTCATTGAGTGGGTTGCCCGCGTTCTTGGCGCGCGTTCCAGGGTTGTCGTCGGGGCTCATGATCCTGCAATACACCGCGGCATCGCTCGTCTCTGAAAACAAGGTGCTTGCGCACCCCGCGAGCGTCGACTCGATCCCGTCGTCGGCGGGTCAGGAGGATCATGTTTCCATGGGGACGACCGCGGCCCGCCAGGCTTCGGCCATCGTCGACAACGTCGCCCGCGTGCTGGCGATCGAAGCGATCACAGCGGCCGAGGCGTTATCCATTCAACACGTGACAGCCGGCATGGCGCCGGCGACCCGACGGTTTTACGAGCTGATTCGCGAGGTCGTGGCCGAGGTGCTCGAGGATCGCAGCTTGTCCGCAGACATTGAGGCGCTGGCGGAACAGTTGCCGGAGTGGGCGATGGAGGTGTGTCCTACGAGCGCAAGGGCGGCGACTCTGGTAGAATCCAGTGCAGGCCAATAGGCAAAGGGGCGTAGTTTCTTGAAGCGACCGGCGGTATTTTTCGACTTTGACGACACATTGCACCCGTTCCTCGAATCCTATATGCGTGCGATTCGGACTCTGCGCCCGCTTTTTGTGGAGGCGGGGAGGCCCTACGACGAGGAGCCTCTGTGCCAAGGGCTTCACGCCGCGTGGCTCGACCCATGGACGCGTTACATGGCCGGCGAGGACGACGAAGAGAGCTTGTGGTGGACTTGGTTCTCCGGTGGCGTGCGCATGGTGGATGGAGACATCGACGAGGCGTCCTTGCGTACGCTGCATGGGCACTTTTTGGCCCAGATGAGAACCTCCATCGTTCCGTATGGGGATGTTGAGGCGACTCTCGCGGAACTTCGGTCCGTGTATACTGTAGGTTTGCTCAGCAACGGGGCCGCACGCGAGCAGTCTCTCAGAGTGCAGGGGTCGGGATTGGCCCAACTGGTCGATGTCGTCATCATCGCAGGCGAGCACCAACTGTTCAAGCCCCAGCGAGGGTTGTTCGACGTCGCGTGTCGCTTGGCTGACGCCGCACCGGCCGACTGCGTACTGGTAGGGGATTCGGCCCGGGATGATGTCGCCGGCGCACAAGCCGCTGGGTGGCGCGGTGTCTGGCTCAATCGCGACGGGCGGTCGTGGCCGGCGGACCTGGCTCGGCCTGACGCTGAGATCGCCAGCCTCCGCGACCTTCCGGACGTCTTGCGCACATGGCGAACCGGCGCATAGACTGAGGGGCCACTAGGCTACAACGACGTGTGTGCTCCCAGACGAGCAGCGAGCCAGTTTGTGGCTGTCTGGCGTAACGAGACAAGTTGCGCCTCTTCTTCCGGTCCGTCTGCTCCGGTCAGCCGGTGCCTCACCAGTGGATACGTCTGCGCTGTATGATCATCGGGGGCGACTCCCGACAGGGCTTCGGCAAACGGGCGCATCCACTCCCAATCGGCCTGATCATCGGACAGCCCATGCAGGATTAGGGTCGGTATGGCGCTCATATCACGCACGCGAGTGCGCAAATCGATCGCGTGGCGAGCGACCTGTACGTCATTGGCTGCCCAATCATACTCCG